>DASTNV010000117.1:0-6289 GCA_035762725.1 Lapillicoccus sp.
GGGACGACTGGCGTGGACCTGTTCGAGTACCAGGCGCGGGACATGTTCGAGGCGCACGGGGTCCCCGTGCTGGCGGGGGTCGTCGCCGACACTCCGGAGGCGGTCCGCGCAGCGGCCGAGGAGGTCGGCCCGAAGAGTGGCGGGGTCGTCGTCGTCAAGGCCCAGGTCAAGACCGGTGGTCGCGGCAAGGCCGGCGGCGTCAAGGTCGCGAAGTCGGCCGACGAGGCGCAGGCCGCTGCGGAGAAGATCCTCGGCATGGACATCAAGGGCCACACCGTGCACCGCGTCATGGTCGCCCAGGGCGCCCAGATCGCCGAGGAGTACTACTTCTCGGTCCTGCTCGACCGCACGAACCGCTCGTACCTCGCCATGTGCTCCAAGGAGGGCGGCATGGAGATCGAGCAGCTCGCCGTCGAGCGCCCCGAGGCGCTGGCCCGGATCCCCGTGGACCCCAACGTCGGCATCGACGACGCCAAGGCGGCCGAGATCGTGGCCGCCGCAGGCTTCGACGAGGCCGACCGGGACGCGATCGCGGCCGTCCTCACCACACTGTGGGACGTCTACCGCGAGGAGGACGCGACCCTCGTCGAGGTGAACCCCCTGGTCAAGACGGCCGACGGCCAGATCGTCGCGCTCGACGGCAAGGTCACCCTCGACGAGAACGCGGAGTTCCGTCACGAGGACCACGCCGGCCTCGAGGACGCCCTCAGCGCCGACCCGCTCGAGGCGGCGGCCAAGGAGAAGGACCTCAACTACGTCAAGCTCGACGGCGACGTCGGCATCATCGGCAACGGCGCCGGGCTGGTCATGTCGACCCTCGACGTCGTCGCGTATGCCGGTGAGGAGGTCGCCGCCGACCGCGGCCTCGCGACGCCGCCCAAGCCGGCGAACTTCCTCGACATCGGCGGTGGCGCCTCCGCGGAGGTGATGGCCAACGGGCTGCACATCATCCTCGGCGACCCGCAGGTCAAGGCGGTCTTCGTCAACGTCTTCGGCGGCATCACGGCGTGTGACGCGGTGGCCAACGGCATCGTCGGCGCTCTCGACAAGCTCGGAGACGAGGCCACCAAGCCGCTCGTCGTGCGGCTCGACGGCAACAACGTCGACGAGGGCCGACGCATCCTCGCCGAGCGGAACCACCCCCTCGTCAGCATCGAGGGCACCATGGACGGCGCGGCCCGCAAGGCCGCCGAGCTCGCCGCAGCGGCGAAGTAGAAGGGGCGACGCAGCGCGATGTCGATCTTCCTCGACCAGGACTCCAAGGTCATCGTCCAGGGCATGACCGGTTCCGAGGGCATGAAGCACACCACCCGGATGCTCGCCTCCGGTACCGCCATCGTCGGCGGCGTCAACCCGCGCAAGGCGGGTCAGTCGGTCGACTTCCCCGGTGACGTGACGGTTCCGGTGTTCGGGACCGTCGCCGAGGCGATGGCGTCGACCGGGGCCAACGTCTCCGTCGTCTTCGTCCCCCCGGCGTTCGCCAAGGCCGCGGTCGTCGAGGCCGTCGACGCGGCGATGCCGCTGGTGGTCGTCATCACCGAGGGCATCCCGGTCAAGGACACCGCGGAGTTCTTCGCCTACTCGCAGTCCAAAGGCACCACGCGGATCATCGGGCCGAACTGTCCTGGCCTGATCAGTCCCGGGCAGTCCAACGCCGGGATCATCCCGGCCAACATCGCCGGCCCCGGCCGGATCGGCCTGGTCAGCAAGTCCGGCACGCTGACCTACCAGATGATGTACGAGCTGCGGGACTACGGCTTCTCCTCGGCAGTGGGTATCGGCGGCGACCCGATCATCGGGACCACCCACATCGACTGCCTCGAGGCGTTCCAGAACGACGCGGGCACCGACGCGATCGTCATGATCGGCGAGATCGGCGGCGATGCCGAGGAGCGGGCCGCGGCCTACATCAAGGACAACGTCACCAAGCCGGTCGTCGGCTACGTCGCCGGGTTCACGGCGCCCGAGGGCAAGACGATGGGCCACGCCGGCGCGATCGTGTCCGGTTCGTCGGGTACCGCCGCGGCGAAGAAGGAGGCCCTCGAGGCGGCCGGCGTCAAGGTCGGCAAGACGCCGTCGGAGACGGCCGCGCTGATGCACGACATCATGGCCAACCTGGACTCCGTCACCATCTGACCGACCCTCGGCGCGCCCCCGTCGTCCGACGGCGGGGAGCGGCGACGATGGTCCGGTCATGACCCTCCTCGACTCGCTCCGCGACCGCGCCCGTCCCGACGCGAGTGGGGCGACGGATGCCGAGGACGTCCAGCCGTCCGGCGTGGACTGGTGGGTCTCGCCGGCTGCGGGTGCCTTGGCGGCGGTGGGATCCTGGCTGCTCCTCGCTCTGCCGGCGCTCGTCGTCTGGGTGGCCACGGCGCATACGACGGTCGGGTGGGGCGACGCGCTCGGCGTCGCCAGCGCGGGCTGGTTCCTCGGCCACGGCGCCTCGGTGACGGCGGGTGACGTCACGCTCTCGCTGGCCCCGCTCGGGATCACCCTCGTGGCCCTGCATCTCACCGTCCGGGCCGCGCGCCGGCTCCTCGACCGCACCGAGCGGGTCGCACTCGGCACGACCTGGCCACGGATTCTGGTGCGCCAGCTGCTCCCGGGGTTCGTCCTCGGGTATGGGGCGGTGGCGCTCGTCGCGTGGCTGCTCACCGTGGCCGGCCCCGCCCGCGTGGGGTTCGCCGCGGTGCTCGTCGCGCTGGCCGTGCCGCTCCTCGCGCTGGCCTGGGCGTTGCTGCGGCGTTACGTCGCCGGGGCCGAAACGGGCGGGGTGGGCCTCTGGCTGGACCGGCTGCCCAGGTGGCTGCCGCGCGCCGTGCGGCCGGGCATCCACGGTGCCGCCATCCTCCTCGGGGTCGGCGTCCTCCTCGTCGTCGTCATGGTCGTCGCGCGGTGGTCGACGGTGTCGGGCCTCCACGCCGCGGTCAACGCCGGCGCCGTCGGTGGCGTGGTCCTCACCGCCGGGCAGCTCCTGCTGCTGCCGAACCTCGCGGTGTGGGGACTGGCCTGGCTGGCCGGACCCGGGTTCCAGATCGCCGACGGTGGCACGGTGACCCTGGCCGGCGCGCACCCCGGGTTGATGCCGATGGTTCCGGTCCTCGGGGCGCTGCCGTCCGACGGCTCGTGGTCCGGATGGTTGCTCGGCCTGCTCTCCGTCCCGGTTCTCGTGGGCGTCGGCATAGGGTGGCTCGGGTGCCGCAGCCTGGCCCGACTGTCGAGCTGGCGGACCAAGATTGCCTCGGCCCTGACGGCCGCGGTGACCTCGGCCGCCGCCCTCACCGTGCTCGCGGCGCTGGGCTCCGGGGCGGTCGGCGTGGAGCGGCTGAGTGCGGTCGGCACGCGGCCGTGGCTGTTCGGCGTGGTGCTGCTCGGCCAGCTGGCCGCCGGGGCGGCCGCCTCGGTCCTCGTCGCGCAGCTGATGCTGCGGTTCCGCCCACACCGCTGACCCTGCAGTCGACGAGCGGAGGGGACCGCTCGTGAGAGTCGTCGTCGTGGGCGGCGGGATCGTCGGGCTGGCGACCGCGCGGGCGCTGGCCCGCCGCGGCGACGAGGTGACCGTCCTCGAGAAGGAGGCGGCCCTCGCGACGCACCAGACCGGCCGCAACTCCGGCGTCATCCACTCGGGCCTCTACTACGCCCCTGGGAGCCTCAAGGCGACCATGGCGGTCCGCGGTGCCGCGTCGATGACCGCCTTCGCCCGCGACCGCCGGATCCCGGTCGAGACGACTGGGAAGCTCGTCGTTGCGACCACGGACGAGGAGGTTCCCGGCCTGCACCGGCTCGCCGAGCGGGCCGCCGCCAACGGCGTTCCGGCCCGACTCGTCACCGTGGCCGAGGCGCGCGGGTACGAGCCCTATGTCGCCTGCGTCGAGGCGCTCCGCGTCGAGACCACCGGGATCGTGGACTTCGGCGCGGTGAGCCAGGCGTTCGCCGACGACGTCGTGGCCGGCGGCGGGCTGGTATGCCTCGAGACCGCTTTCGCGGGCGTCGACCCCGGACCGCGCGGTGTCCTCTGGGTGCGGACCTCCACGACCACGGACGCCATCGAGGCCGATGCGCTGGTCGTCTGCGCGGGTCTGCAGGCCGACCTCGTCGCCCGGGAGTGCGGGATCGTCCCCGAGGCGCGGATCGTGCCGTTCCGCGGCGAGTACTTCGAGCTGGCTCCGCACCGGGAGCACCTGGTCCGCGGGCTGATCTACCCGGTACCCGACCCGCGGTTCCCCTTCCTCGGCGTCCACCTGACGCGGATGGTCCGCGGCGGCGTCCACGCAGGGCCCAACGCCGTGCTCGCGCTGCGCCGCGAGGGGTACACCTGGCGCGACGCCAACATTGCTGAGCTGCGCGACTCGCTGTCCTGGCCCGGCCTCTGGCGGCTCGGCGCCAAGCATGCGGTGCCGGGAGCCCGCGAGGTGGTCCGGTCGCTGTCGCGAACCGCCTTCGCCCGCAGCGTGGCTCGGCTGGTCCCGGGCATCGAGGCGCGAGACCTCGTCCCCGCCCCGGCCGGCGTACGGGCCCAGGCGCTGAGTCGAGACGGTTCTCTGGTCGACGACTTCCTCGTCCAGACCGCTCCGCGTCAGGTGCACGTCCTCAACGCGCCCTCGCCCGCCGCCACCGCCTCGCTGGAGATCGCGGAGTACCTGGTCGCCCAGGTCGACGCCGTCACCCGCTGACCCCCGCTTGCACCCAATAGGAGCGCTGCACTCCTATGCGGTGCAGAACCCGGGGGTCAGAACTCGGTCAGCGACCCGATGATCGACTGCTGGCGCTGCTGGCTGCATACCGTCTGCGCGGTGCTGGTGTTGGCGCCGGTCATGCAGTCCTCGTAGCGCTTCTGCGGCACGTAGAACACCGCCTGGGTGATCGCTCCCAGCAGCAGTACCGTCGACAGTCCCAGCGCCACCGCCGGCCCGAACCGGGTGAACGCCCCGGAGGACTCCCTCGACAGCCGTCGCATCTCGCGGATGGACACCACGATCGCCACGACGATCGGGATGACGACGATGGCGCGACGGGGGAGCGGCAGCCCGGCGCCGAGCAGGATGAGCAGGAACAGGCACGCGATGGTCAGCGAATAGCGACCGCGCTGCGCCAACTCCTCCTTGCTGACCTGTGCGGCCATTGCTCCCCTTCGCCGTTCCTGCACGGATGCCCGAGCCGAGGGCATCATTCTCTCGAATGACAACGGCGCAGGAGTCGCGGTGGTGCCGATGGCTAGCCTGTCGTCGTGCCAAGGCTGCTGGAAGTCCCCGCCTCCCTGTGGCGGCGGGTCCGCCGACAGGCCCATGTCCTTCGTCGGACCGACCCGGACGAGGTCGTGCGCAGCGCTTACCTGGAGGCCCTCGGCCGCGAACCCGACCCCGAGGGCGCGGCGACCTACCGCGCCGTCGTGCGCGAGGGCCTCAGCAAGGAAGGTCTCGTCCTGACCCTCACCCGGTCGCCCGAAGGAGTCCGTCGCGCCGTGCACCAGGGTGGACTGACCCTTGACGACGGCTCCGACTCCGATTTCCTCGAGAAGCTCTACCTGGCCGCCCTGGGCCGTCCGGCGGACGCCTCCGGCCGCGCCTGGCTCCAGGGCCTGATGGATGCCGGGGCGACCCGCATGGAGGTCACCTTGACCCTGGCCCACTCCGAGGAGGCGCTGAACCGGCAGTGGGCCAAGCGGATCACGATCCAGGATCTGCATGCGCTGCGCCCCGACTCCTTCGAGACGGTGCCCACCGTCGACGGCGGTCAGACCGAGGTGTTCCGGGTGGCGGAGCCGGCCGACATCGACTGGATGGAGCGCGCCATCCTCGACTACGGGTACTACGAGAAGCCGGGAATCTGGTCGCTGGCGCCCGACGACGACAAGCGCCGGATGGCCGAGCTGCTGGCGCCACTGGCCGACGAGCGCGCCCTGGAGATCGGCTGTTCCAGCGGCACGGTCCTCGAGGGGCTGGCCTCGCGCGGAGTGCTGGTCGACGGCGTCGATGTCAGCCGAATGGCCGTGCAGCGGGCCAACCCGGCCATTCGGCCGCGGATCCGGATCGGTGACCTGCTGGAGGTGGATCTCGACTCTGGCTATGACCTCCTCTATGGGCTCGACCTGTTCGAGCACCTGAACCCGAACCGTTTCGACCGCTACCTGCAGCGAGTCCGGGCGCTCATCCGCGACGACGGGTTCGTCTTCGTCAACTCGCCGGCCTTCGGCAACGATCCTGTCTACGGGGAGGTGTTTCCCCTCTCGCTCCCGTCGTGGAGCGCACAGGCCTCGAAGGGCGAGCTCTTCGACAGGTGGCTGGTC
>DASTNV010000118.1:0-14759 GCA_035762725.1 Lapillicoccus sp.
GATCCTCGGCGTCTCGCTCGCCGTCGCGCGGGCCGCGGCCGACTCCGCCGGCTTGCCGCTGTTCCGCTACGTCGGCGGTCCGAACGCCCACATCCTCCCGGTGCCGATGATGAACATCATCAACGGCGGGTCGCACGCCGACTCCAACGTCGACATCCAGGAGTTCATGATCGCGCCGATCGGCGCACCGTCGTTCAGCGAGGCCCTGCGCTGGGGCGCGGAGGTCTACCACGCGCTCAAGTCGGTGCTGAAGTCGCGCGGCCTCAACACCGGGCTCGGCGACGAAGGCGGTTTCGCGCCCGACCTCGAGTCCAACCACGCGGCGCTGGACCTCATCCTCGAGGCGATCGAGAAGGCCGGATACACGCCAGGCACCGACGTGGCACTAGCTCTCGACGTGGCGGCAACCGAGTTCTTCAAGGACGGCGGCTACCAGTTCGAGGGCGCCACGAAGACGTCCGAGGAGATGATCGACTACTACGCGCGGCTCGTCGACGAGTACCCACTGGTCTCGATCGAGGACCCGCTCGACGAGGAGGACTGGGACGGCTGGAAGGCGATGACCGATCGCCTCGGCTCCCGCGTCCAGCTGGTCGGCGACGACCTCTTCGTCACCAACCCGGAGCGACTCCAGCGGGGTATCTCGACCGGCACGGCCAACGCCCTGCTCGTCAAGGTCAACCAGATCGGGTCGCTCACCGAGACCCTCGACGCCGTCGCCCTGGCCCAGAACAACGGCTACCGGTGCATGCTGAGCCACCGCTCCGGCGAGACCGAGGACACGACGATCGCCGACCTCGCGGTGGCCACCAACTGCGGCCAGATCAAGAGCGGTGCGCCGGCCCGGTCCGAGCGGGTGGCCAAGTACAACCAGCTGCTCCGCATCGAGGAGGAGCTCGACGACGCGGCGGTGTATGCCGGTGCCGGCGCCTTCCCGCGGTTCGCGGCTCGTCTCGGCGGCGGTGCGGCGGCCGAGGACACCGAGGGCTGAACCGGGTTCGCCCGACGGGGTAGGAGCGAAGGATGAGCGGACAGCGGGACGAGGAGGTCGGGCGCACCGCGCGCCGACGGCCGCCGACCCCGAACCCGCTCAGCCGGGCCTCCGAGGGTGGCGACTCGCATACCTCGACGCCGGTGAGCCGGCCGTCGAAACCCGCTCGCCCGACCACGGTGAGCAAGGGCGCTGGCAAGAGTCCCGCTCGCCCCCGCGCCGCGAACCGCACCGGTTCCACCCGCACCGGCGCCACCCGTACCCGGAGCGCTGGGCCCTCGCGGCCCACCGGTACCCGCGCGCCCGCGCGCCCGGCGCTGGCCTCGCGCGGTCGGACGCCGGTACCCGAGGCCGAACACGGTGGCTCGGCCTGGGTGCGGGGAGCGATCCTGCTGACCATCCTCGTCGTCCTCGCCGTCACCCTGGCCCCGACCGCGCGGTCGCTGCTCCGCCAGCGCGGGGAGATCGCCGCCCTGCAGGACAAGGTCGTCCAGCAACAGCAGAGCGTTGCCGACCTCCAGCGGGAGCAGGCTCGCTGGGCCGACCCCGCCTACGTCGAACAGCAGGCTCGCGAGCGACTCAAGTTCGTCAAGGTGGGCGACCGGTCCTACAGCGTCATCGACCCGGCGACCGAGGTGCCGAAGCCGCCGACCTCCGCGGTCGTCGCGGCGCCGCGGGCCGACGCCAACGCGCCGTGGTACGGCCAGGTCTGGGAGTCCGTGCGGCTGGCTGACCAGCCCAGCGCGGGCATGGCCCCGGTACCGGACAAATGAGGCCTAGCGCCGCGGACCTCGCCGCCTGCGCCCGCCAGCGCGGCCGGGAGATGCGCGGGGTCGTCGCCGTCGCGCACCGTTGCGCCTGCGGTGAACCCGACGTCGTGCGCACCGAGCCGCGACTGCCTGACGGCACGCCGTTCCCGACGACCTACTACGCGACCTGCCCTCGGTTGACGGGGGCCGTGAGCACCCTGGAGTCGGCCGGTCTGATGAGGACCATGGAGGAGCGGCTGGCTACGGATCCCATTCTGGCCCAGCAGTATCGGGCCGCCCACGACGACTACCTCGCGCACCGCGACGAGCTGGGACACGTCGACGAGATCACGGGGACGTCGGCCGGCGGGATGCCCGACCGCGTCAAGTGCCTCCATGTGCTGGTCGCCCATTCGCTGGCCCGCGGACCCGGGGTCAACCCGTTCGGCGACGAGGTCCTCGACCGGCTCGAGGACTGGTGGGAGCCGACCAACTGTGCCGCGTCGGCTCCGGTCGAGGGGCCGCATGACTGACGCCGACCGCCGGTCCGGACTCGTCCGGGTCGGAGCTGTCGACTGTGGGACCAACTCGATTCGCCTCCTCGTCGCCGACGTCGACCGGTCGACGGGCGCGCTCACCGACGTGCTGCGGCGGATGGAGATCGTCAGGTTGGGGTACGGCGTCGACCGCACTGGGCGGATCGACCCCGCGGCGATGGAGCGGACCCTCGCCATGTCGCGCGAGTATGCGGGTCAGTGCGCGGCACTCGGGGCCGAGGCGGTGCGGTTCGCCGCGACCTCGGCGTCACGCGACGCGGCGAACGCGGCCGAGTTCGTGGCCGGCGTCCGGGAGGCCTTCGAGGTGTTCGGGACGTCGCCCGAGGTCATCACCGGTGACGAGGAGGCGGCGCTGTCGTTACGCGGCGCCACCGGTGACCTCGTGGCAGCGGGAATCGACGGGCCGTACCTGGTGGTGGACCTCGGGGGTGGCTCCACGGAGTTCGTCCGGGGCACTTCGTCGGTCGAGGCGGCCCGCTCGGTCGACATCGGCTGTGTTCGAATGACCGAGCGCCATCTGCACTCCGACCCGCCCAGCGAGGCCGAGATCGCGGCGGCGACTGCCGACATCGAAGCGGCGGTTTCCGCTGCGCTGCAGGCGGTTTCGGTGGAGGGGGTGCGGACGTTGGTCGGCCTCGCGGGCAGCGTGACTACGGTGACCGCTAGGGCCTGGTCGCTGCCCTACTACGACGCGCACCGGATCCACCTGGCCGTGACGCCGGTCGCGCGGATGCGCCAGGCGGCCCGCGACCTGCTGGGGATGACCCGTTCGCAGCGAGCGGCGTTGCCGTTCATGCATCCAGGACGAGTCGACGTCATCGGCGCGGGCGCACTGGTGTGGGACGTCGTCATCCGCGACGTCGCGGAGCGCTCGGGTCGGGGTGATGAGCTGACCGTCGTGTCCAGCGAGCACGACATCCTCGACGGCCTGGCGCTCTCGCTGGTCTGACTCAGCCACCGTGGGTCGCCATCGACTCGCGGCGCTGGGTGGACCGCTGGTCGGTCGGGCGCTTGGCGCTCGCGAACAGCAGCCACACGAACGGCAGCAGGATGACGACCTTGAGGTTCGGCAGGGTGAAGTCGAAGATCAGGGCGGCCAGGGTGGCGAGCTCCGTCAGGACCACGATTGTCATGACGACCCAGCCCAGGATGCGCGACCGGCCGGTGCTCGCCCAGAGCAGGAGCGCGACGAACCACAGGTAGACCACGTCCGGCAGCAGTCGCTCCACGTGATGGCCGAGGACGTCGAACGCGACGACCCGCACCCCCTCGATGTCCGTCAGGTCGCTGATCCCTTGCAGGAGGAAGATCGCGCCGAAGAGGCCCGCGGCGACGGCACCGATCGCGTTGACCCACCGGGGCAGCTCGAAGTCAACGACCGATAGCCCGAACAGGCCGAAACCGGCCCCGGCGACGAGGTGGATGACGGTCTCGGCGCCGCCTCCGACCAGCGCCTGAACCGCCAGGGCGGCGGGGTACGACGCGACGATGGTGGCTGCGGCGATGAAGGCTCGCGGTGATCTCATGACCTGCTCCGTCCTGATCCGTTTCGTCAACGGTGGCAGCGACCAGGAGCGGCGGACAGGGAGCGCCCCCGTCAAGCACAGGGGCGGTTTTCTGGTGTCGGGACGGTCAGTCGGTGTGACCGACGACGTTGACGATCGTGCCGTCCGGAGCGCGGACGAGGAACCGGTGCACGCCCCACTCCTCGTCGGTCAGCGGGTGCACGATCTCGTAGCCGCGGCGCTGGGCTTCCGCATACGCCTCGTCGACGTCGGGAGTCTGGACCGAGATGTTCGAGTCTTCTGGCGAGGTCTGGTCGCGGGTCACGAGCTGAACCTGACCGGCACCGTCTGGAGACGCATACCGCGCCACCCAACCGAGGTTCATCAGCTCGTTGCTGAGGCCGAGGAACCCGGCGTAGAACTCTTTGGCGGAGTCCAGGTCGTCGACGTGCAGGTTGGGCAGCACCCGGAGGACGCGCATCTCGTCAGGCTAGACCCGCCTCGATGGCCGCAATGATCTTGGGTCGCAGCTCGCTGGCCTTGATCACCTCGTCGACCGAGCCGACCTCCACCGCTCGGTGGATGCTGTGCACGGCGTCGAACTCGGACGCCACCTGGCCCAGCTTCTCCGCGCGCACCTTGGCCCGCGTCTCTGCCGCGGCGGCGACCAGACCGGCCCGCTCGCCGGGGGGAGCGGCGTCGGCACGCTCCTCGGCTTCGCGGACCCGCTCGTCGGACTCGGTCCGGGCGTCGACGTCGCCGGCGAACACGACGGCGGCCGCCGGGGCACCGCCGATCACCGACGCATACGAGCCCTCGACGGCGAGCACTGTCATCCGCGGGTTCAACGCCTTGGAGAACACGACGAACGCGCCGCCGTGGTACCGGGAGATGACGCAGAAGACGATCGGGCCGTCGAAGTTGACGATGGCCCGGCCGATCTCGGCGCCGTACTCGAGCTGGAGCATCCGCATCGAGTCCGGTGACCCGTCGAAGCCGGAGAGGTTGGCCAGCACGACGAGCGGGCGGTTGCCGCTGGCCGCGTTGATGGCGCGGGCCGCCTTCTTCGACGACTTCGGGAACAGTGTCCCGGCCGTGTAGACGTCGGGGCCGTCGGTGGGCGGGAAGCCGCGTCGCGGGACCGACTTGCTCTCGATTCCCAACAGCAGCACCGGATATCCGCCGAGGTGGGCGTCCTGGACCACCGCGGTCTCGGCGTCGGCCATCCCGGCCCACCGCTCCAGCGTCGGGTGGTCCTGGTCGGCCACGGCCTTCATCAGGGTGCGGATGTCGAACGCCTTTTTGCGGTCGGGGTTCGCCGTGGCGGAGAAGATGTCGCCGACCGTGGTGAAGTCGCTGCCCTCCATGGTGTGGGGGTAGGAGCTGACGTCGCGGTCCGCGGGGTCATCCGACTCGGCCCGGCGCGGACCGGACTCGCCCGGAACCGCATACGTGTGGTCGTAGTGCGTGAGCAGGATCTGCAGCGCGCTGCCGAGGTTCGGCGCCCAGTACTGCGCCTGGCCGTTCGGGCCCATGACCCGGTCGTACCCGCCGATGCCGAAGTTGTCCTCCGCCGAGACGCCGCCGGAGAAGTCGAGTGACTGCTTCCCTGTCAGCACCATCGCGCTGTCCGGCGTCATGACGAGGATTCCCTTGGTGTGCATGAGCATCGTCGCCTCGGCGTTCCAGTACGGCTGGGCGCCGACGTTGATGCCGGCGACGACGATGTTGATCTCGTGGCCCGCCTGGGTGAACTCGATGATCCGCTTCAGCGCGCGGGCGACCCAGTCCATGTTCTCGGTGCCGGAGTCCATCGAGATCCGGGCGCCGGCGGACAGGGCGTACCACTCGACCGGGACGCCCATCTCCTCGGCGAGGTCGAGGGCGGCGATGATCCGCGAGCACTCGGCTTCCGACACCGCACCCAGCGCCCGGGTCGGGTCGCCACTGAGGACGACACGGCGAATTCCCTCGGGGTGCAACGCGGTTCGCGTCGTAACGACGCCGACGATGATCCCGGCCTTGTTGAGACCCGGTGGCCGGTCGACCGGCTGGAGACGTCCGGTGTCGTCGAGGTCGTACTCGACCGACGAGCCGCCGGGACCAGCGACCAGCTCCTGCATCTCGTACGGATAGACCGTCCCGCGACGACGAGCGCGGAGGACCTTCTGCTGGTAGTCGTCGATCGGCTTGAGCCGCTCGGTCGCCGGGAGGCCGACGTTCGAGGTGACTCCGGAGCCGGCCTGGTAGAAGAAGCGCGCCGAGATCGGCGTGACCGACCCGTTTGGCCCGGCCACTCGGCCGTCGGCCCGGATCTCCTCGATGCCGGCGCCGGCGGTGAGCGGCGCGATGCTGTTCTGCAGCGCAGTGAGCTGCTCGACCTCAGCCTCGATGACGGGCCACACCTGGAGCCAGACGTGGTTCATGTCCAGCCGAGCACCCTTGGTACCACGGGCGGCTCGCGACCGGCGGATCGCCTCGAGGCAGTTGGCGATAGCCCGTTCGACGTGGGGGAGCGAGGTGATCCGGCCCGACTCGTCGCGGACCACGCCGAACTGCCGGACCTGGGCGAGGGCGATCAGCCGCTGGTCGGCGGGGTTGTCGCGGGCGACGGCGAAGTAGAGGAGGACGTCCTCGGGCGCCTCGACGCGGGTGAGGTTGAAGTTGCGCAGCCGCCAGAGGTTCAGCCGGCGGCCGACCATCGGGTGGACGCCGCGGACGAGGTCGTCCTCGATGACGCCGCCGTCGTCGCTCGGGCGGAAGGTGAAGTAGGCCGGTGGCCGGCTCGCGCCTGCGCCGACGGCGATGGCGATCCGCCGGACCCGGCGGATGACGTCGAGCTTCTGGACCATGGCGCGGAGCGCAGCTGAGGTCTCATCCGCGCTCTCGGGCTCGTCGGGCCAGTAGAGGTAGAGGTCGACGACGCTCTCGTGGTCGGCCGGGCCGGCGTCGACCTCACGGGTCACCGCGTCGACCAACGGGCTGCCCGCGACCAGCTCGCTCACCCGGCCGATCGTCGAGACCAGATGGGTCGGCCGGTCGTCGAGCAGGTAGTCGGCGGCCGCGAACGGGCGACCGTCGACGGACGTCGAGGTGAGGTGGTCGAGCTCGTACTCGCGGTAGTGCCGGCGGATCAGCACCTCGAGCATCGGCTCGGACGGCGGCAGGCCGTTCTCGAGCCGCTCGAGGAGGAACCGGGCGATCTGCTCCGGGATCGCCGCCAGCGCGTCGATGCGCTCGGCGCGGTCGGCGGCGTCGGGCTGGTCGGCGAGGAGCGACACCTGCTCGCGGACCGAGGCCAGGACCGCTGCACGGTCGGCGTCGACCAGCGGCTGGTCGAACCAGCGGAACCGGACACTGCGCGCGAGGTCGCCGACGATGGGGAACCGCAGCTGGGTGGCGAGGACCAACCGGTCGAGGACCTCCCGAGCGGCCGCGGCCAGGGTCCGGTCCTCCGGCACCGGCTCGTTCATCCAGAGCTGGAGCAGGGCCATGACGAGCTGGACGTCCGGGGCCGACCGCTGTTGGGCGAGGAACACCCGGAACACCGCGTTGTCGAGCTCGCGGGTGCGGTCCAGGTTGTCGACGCCGTAGTGGCGCATCACCCGGAGCAGGCGCTGGCGGAACTCCTCGGGCAGGGCGCCGCGCTCGATGTCGAGAGTCTGCAGGTAGGTGTGGAACCGCTCCTTCGGGGAGTGGACCAGATTCTCGATGTGCTGGTCCTCGCCGGCCGGCCGGTTGCGGCTCAGCTCGGCGAAGTCGGCGAACAGCGCGAGCAGCGACACCTCGCGCTCGATGGGTACCTCGCCGTCGGTGGTGAGGGACTCACGGGCGCCGAGGTATGCGGCCAGGGTCCGGCCTTCGTTCCCGGGGTCCAGGTCGTAGCCGAGGAGCATGCCCGACAGGTCGGTCAGCTCGTGGTCGGCCACCTGGGCCGGGGTGCGAGCCGAGCTCGCCGAGGGCAGCTCGAGGTCCTCTTCGGGCTGGTCCGCACTCGCGGCGCCCGCGTCGGCCTCGTCCTCGTCGGCGACCGGTTCGAGCCGTACCAGTGGCGCCCCGGTCTCGACCTGGCTGCCGGTCGCGACGAGGAGCTCCTTGACCGTTGCGGCGAACGGCGCCGGCAGGACGGTCTCCATCTTCATGCTCTCGAGGACGAGCACCGGTGCCCCGGCGGCGACCTGGCTACCGACGGCGGCGGGAGTGGCGACGACCAGCGCGGGGGCCGGGGAGCGCAGCACGCCACCCTCGTCGCGGCTCACCCGGTGCGTGGTGCCGTCCACCTCGACGAGGTGGACCGGTCCGTGGGTGGCCGTGATCAGCCGGTAGCGGTCGCCCTCGAGGGTGAGCCGACTCGCATACTCGTCGATCCGTTCGAGCGAGGCGTCGAGTGGTCCGTGGTCGTCGACGGCGATGCGGAAGCGGTGCGGGCCGGTGCGCATGACCGTGACCTTGTGAACCGTTCCGCGCAGCTTGAGGTCGACGGCCCGGCCGACCTTGTGCTGGACCTGTGGGCGACCACCGCGAGCCGTCTCGAACAGTCGGGTGACCTCGACCTGCTCCTCGTCCTCGTAGGCCTCGATCCCGGCCGCTACCAACGCGATTCCCGAGTGGTGGCGGGCGACCAGGCGGCCCTCGCCGCGGACGCGGTCGATCCACCCGGTGTCGGCGGAGCCGTCGATGACCTCGGGCTGGTCGAGCAGGTCGAGGATGAAGCTCTTGTTGGTGGCGCCGCCCTCGATGACGACGGTGGTCTCGGCGACGGCGCGGCGGAGCCGGCCGAGCGCCTCGTCGCGGTCGCGGCCGTAGGCGATGATCTTGGCGATCATCGAGTCGAAGTCGGCGGGGATCGTGTCGCCCTCGCCGACGCCGGTGTCGACCCGGATGCCCGGTCCGGCGGGTAGCGCCAGCTTCGCGATCCGCCCCGGCGCAGGCGCGAAGTCCCGGTCGGGGTCCTCGGCGTTGAGCCGCGCCTCGATGGCGTGGCCGCGCTCGACCGGGGGGTTCCCCTCGAGGCGACCGCCGGAGGCGACGTGGATCTGCAGCTTGACGAGGTCGGTATCGGTGGTGACCTCGGTGATCGGGTGCTCGACCTGGAGGCGGGTGTTGACCTCGAGGAAGGCGAAGAACTTGCCGCCCGGGTGGTAGAGGAACTCGACGGTGCCGGCGCCGGCATACCCGACGGCGAGGGCGAGTCGCTCGGCGCTGGCCTTGAGGTCGCGGCTCTGCTCGTCGCTGAGGACCGGGGAGGCGGACTCCTCGATGACCTTCTGGTTGCGACGCTGGACCGAGCAGTCGCGGACGCCGAGGGCCCAGGCGCTGCCCTGACCGTCGGCGATGACCTGGACCTCGACGTGGCGAGCGCCGGTGACGAGGCTCTCGAGGAAGACGACGCCGCTGCCGAAGGCGCGCTCGGCCTCGTCGCGGGTGCGCTCGTAGGCGTCGGTCATCTCGGCGTCGGACTCGATCTTGCGGATGCCGCGCCCGCCGCCCCCGGCGGTGGCCTTGAGCATGACGGGGTACCCGATCTCCTCGGCTTTGGCGATCGCCGCGTCGAGGGTGTCGAGCGAGCCGCCGCTCCACGGAGCGACCGGGACGCCGACCTCCTCGGCGATGAGCTTGGAGCCGATCTTGTCGCCGAGGCGGCGCATCGCGTCCGGGCTCGGGCCGATGAAGGTGACGCCGATACGGCCGCAGAGCTCGGCGAAGGCGGGGTCCTCGGCCACGAAGCCCCAGCCGACCCAGGCGGCGTCCGCCTCGGTCTCCCGGAGGGCCTTCTCGAGGACGTTGAGGTCGAGGTACGGACGGGCCGAGGCCGGGCCGAGGTTGTAGGCCAGGTCCGCCTCGCGGACGAACATCGCGCGCTTCTCGCCCTCGGTATGCAGCGCGACGACCTGGATGCTCGAACCGGTCTCCGCATTGAGGTCGCGGACGGCGTGGATGAGGCGCATCGCCGCCTCGCCACGGTTGACTACGGCGATCCGCCTGAACGTCACCGATGCCTCCTCGCACCTGCGTCGCGGGCCATCACCCGGAGAATCTTCCACACCCGCTTCCTACTATCGAGTCAACCTCGCAGGTAGGCGGTTCCGCGTGAACATCGGTTCGTGCGGAATGGGTACGGAATTCGGTGCGGTTCAGAGCACGAACGGGGCAAGGGGGGACTAATCGGGGGAGGTGCGGCGGAACACCAAGGCGAGGGCACGGGCGGCCAGGACGAAGCCGAAGAAGAACAGGGTTGCCCCGAGGAAGCTGTAGAGCCGCACCGTCGGCAGCATGTACGGCCCGGTGTCGGAGACCAGCAGCAGGATCCCGCCCACGGCGCAGGCCGCCGCCAGCATCGTCATGGTCAGCTGCTGGACCACGCCCGTCACGAAGGAGCGGTCCCGCTCGTCGGCCAGCACCCGGACGCTGACCACCGACCGGCCGCGCTCGAACCCCTCGGTGATCGCGTTGATCCGGCGGGGCAGCCGATTCAGCAGCGGCAGCAGCGTGACCAGCTGGTCCTCCAGGGCGGCCCGAACCTGCTCCGGCCCGTACCGCGCGGACATCACCGCCCGGCCCTCCTCGCGCGCGGCGGTGATGAGGTCGACCTGCGGGCTGAGCGACCAGAGCGTCCCCTCCAACGCCCCCAAGGCGCGCAGCGCCGCCGCCACCTGGGGCGGAACCGCGAAGTGGTGCCGGATGACCAGCGAGAACAGCGCCTGGAACATCCCCGACCCGCCCGCACTGGAACCGGCGAACCGCTGCAGCAGCTGCCCCAGCTCCCGCTCGAACGCCCGGTCGTCGAGGTCCTCCGGCCGGTCCAACAGGTCGAGAACCGCGTCGGTGGCCGCCACCGAGTCGCGCCGCTCGACGGAGTGAAGTAGTAGTCCTAGCGCGTCGCGCGAACCCGAGTCGAGCCGCCCCACCGCGCCGAGGTCCAGCAGCGCCAGCCGGCCGGTCTCGTCGATGACGACGTTGCCCTGGTGCAGGTCGGCGTGGAACACGCCGGTGACCATCACCTGCCTGAGCACGGTCCGCAGCAGCCGTCGCGCCATGTCGGACCGCACCTCGGTGTCCATCGACGCCAGCATCGGGCCCGCCCGCGACACCGGCGTCCCGGTCATCCGCTCCATGACGATCAGCCGTGGGCTGCTCAGTTCGCCGTAGGCGTGCGGGACGACCACGCCGTCGCGCGGGTCGAGGTCGGCGGCGACGGCCGCGTGGTTGGCCAGCTCGACCGTGTAGTCGAGCTCCTCGTCGAGGCTGACGGCGAACCCCTCGGCCAACGACCTGATCCCCAGCCGCCGCCCCCAAACCGTCCGGCGCTGCAGCCAGGTGGCCAGCCGCAGGACGATGTCCAGGTCGGCGGTCACCTGCCGGCGGGCCTCCGGGCGTTGCACCTTGAGGACCACTGGCGTGCCGTCGTGGAGCACGCCGGTGTGGACCTGGGCCACCGACGCGGCGGCCAGCGGCTCCTCGTCGACCGCGGCGAACACCTCGGGGATCGGCCGGCCCAGCTCGCTCTCCACGACCTCGGCCACAACCGGCCACGGCGACGCCGGCACATCCGACTGCAGCCGGGACAGCTCCCGAGCGAAGTCGGGGCCGATGAGGTCCGGCCGGGTCGCGAGCATCTGCCCGAGCTTGACGAAGGTGACCCCGCCGTCAGCCAGCGCCCCGCGCACCGAGCGGGCCACCATCGAGTCGGTCTCGCCGGCCGGGACGTGCGCCCGTCCCCGCAGGTACCCGCCGAGCCCGTGCTTCGTCGCGATGGTGAGGATCTGCGCATACCGGCGGCTGCGGCGCCACCGCGCCGGGATCCCCCGGATCCACGGCACCAGCCGCGGCAGCGACCCGGTCGGGACGATGGCCTCGAGGATGACCAGCATGGCGAGCCCGAACGCGACCGCCCAGGCCAGCCCCAGCAGCAGCAACAGGAGGGCCTGCACCGTGTCGAGCTCCGCCGTGACGGCTCCATCGGCAGCGTTGATCGCGATGTCGACGCCCGGGATCCGCGTGATCAGGGAGACGATCCCGCCGTACATCCAGGTCACGAGCAGGCTGACGATGATGGTCCGCGGCCAGCCGACCGGCACGCCGAGCAGCCGCCGGGAGATGAAGCCGAGGATCAGCGCGTTGATCAGCGCCGAGATGACGACGGCGAGCTGGCTCACGACCCTCACTGTCTCAGGAAACCCACCCCGGACTGGCAGCATGCGCGCATGTCCGCCGTCCCGTTGCCGCACCCGGTCACCAGGCAGCCCTTTGCCTCGCCGGTGCCGCCCGGCACCGGCTGGCCCGGAGACCCGGCCACGTCGCATACCCCGGTGGCTCGCGACGCCGCTGACGTGGCCCGGCTGGCGGCCGCCGCCGGCGACGTCGAGGAGCTCGACGCGGAGATCTCGGTATGCCGCGCCTGCCCACGGCTGGTCACGTGGCGCGAGAGCGTGGCGCGGGAAGGCAAGCGCGCGTCGTTCGCCGGCCAGCCGTACTGGGGCCGGCCCGGACCCGGCTTCGGCGACCCGACCGCCCGGGTCCTCATCGTCGGCCTCGCGCCCGCGGCCAACGGCACGAACCGCACCGGCCGGATGTTCACCGGGGACCGCAGCGGCGACTGGCTGTATGCCGCGCTCCACCGCACGGGGTATGCCAGCCAGCCGACCAGCGTCGCGAGCGGGGACGGCCTGGTCCTGACCGGACTACGGATCGTCGCGGCCGTCCGGTGCGCCCCGCCCGCGAACAAGCCCCTGCCTGCTGAACGGGACACCTGCGGCCACTGGCTGGACCGCGACCTGGCCCTGGCCGCGCCCCGGCTGCGGTCGGTCCTGGCCCTCGGAAGCATCGCCTGGGACGCGACCCTCGCGTCCGCACGGCGCCTCGGCTGGACCGTGCCGCGGCCCAAACCGCGGTTCGGCCACGGCGTCGAGAGCACGCTGACGACTGACCGCGGCCAGGATGTGCGGCTCGTCGCGAGCTACCACGTCAGCCAGCAGAACACCTTCACCGGCAAGCTCACCGAGCCGATGCTCGACGCCGTCCTCGGGCGCCTCTGAACCAGGGCCGTCGTGGTCGACTGCGCGCGTTGCCTGCAATGACCTGCCTACCCTGCGAAGAGTGAGCACCGCAGGGCGGACGGAGGTCGCCCTCGCGGCCGTGCTGGCGGCGACGGCCGGCGCGGTCGACGTGCTCGCCTTCACCCGGCTCGGGCAGGCGTTCGCCAGCATCGTCACCGGGAACCTCGTCGTGGCCGGTGCCGGGTTGGGGCTGGGCCAGCCACAGCTCATCGGGTCGGTCGCGACCGCCGTCGTGGCGTTCGCTGTGGGAGTCCTCCTCGGTGGACTGGGCGTCCGCCAGGCGGCCGGGACGACCGCGCGCTGGCCAGTGCACACCACCGCCCTCTGTGCCGTGGAGCTGGTGTTCCTCGCTGTGCTCGGGGTGGTGTGGGTCCTCGGCGGAGGGGCCCCGTCCGGTCTGGGCCAGCTCGTTGCGCTCGCGGCCGCGGCCGTGGCGATGGGTCTGCAGAGTGCGGCGTTCCGACTGGTACCGCTCCCCGGCGTGACGACGACGTACTTCACCGGAACGCTCACCGTCCTGCTCCTCGGCCTCGTCACCGGCGGCCGGGTCAATGGGGCCGCGGTCGTCGCCTTGCTCGCGCTGCTGGCCGGGGCGGTCGCCGCCGGGCTGCTGGTGGCCCACGCGGCGACTGCGGCCGTTCTGCTGCCGCTCGCGCTGGTCGTCGTCGTCCTCGTCGCGAGCACGGTTCGGCGACGCGAGCTCTGGGCCGAGCGCGGTCGTTAGGGTGAGCGCGTGACCGCGAGCCTCGTCGCCGTGACCGTGCTCGGGGACGACCGGCCGGGCATCGTCGCCGACGTCGCGACGGCGCTGGCCGGCCTCGGCTGCAACCTCGAAGACTCGACGATGACGTTGCTGCGCGGCCATTTCGCGATGGTCGTCCTGGTGCGCAGCGACCGGTCGGTCGAGGAGATAGCGGCTGCGCTTGCCCCGTTGACTGACGGCGGTGACCTGGCCGTCGACGTCCGACCGATCCCCGAGCACGGGGACTCGGGGATGCCGGGAACGGCGTACACACTGCACGTTCACGGGGCCGACCGGCCGGGGATCGTCGCCGCCATGACCAACGTCGTCGCCCGCCATGGCGGCAACATCGTCGACCTCGGGACCCGGCTGGGGCAGGACGTCTACGTCCTTGTCGCCGAGTTCCTGCTGCCGGCCACGACGCCGATCGACGCGGTCGAGGAGGACCTTGCGACCGTCGCCCAGGACATCGGCGTCGACTTCCACGTCGCCGTCGTGGACGACGACCTGCTGTGACGGCGGCGTCCGGTTCGGCGGCGCCGTGGCGTATGCCGGACCTCCCGCACGGACGCGTGCTCGAGGTGGTTCGCGCGCCTGCCCCGGTCCTGGGTATGCGCGGGGAGACCGTCGATCCCACTGCCCGTGACGTCGTGGATCTCGCAGCGAACCTCGTTGCTACACAAGCGATTTCGCCGGGTTGTGTCGGGCTGGCCGCTCAGCAAGTCGGCGTCGCGCGGTTGGTGTTCAGCGTCGACGTCACTGGTCACCCGAAGACCCGGACCGGCCACGGCCTCTTCGTGCTCTGCAATGCGGAGGTACTCGAGGCATCCCGCAAGGAGCGGGGCCGGGAGGGGTGCATGTCGGTGCCGGACTTCACCGGCGACGTCGCCCGGGCCCGACGGCTGACCGTGCGCGGCCAGCTGCCGGTCACCGGTCAGTGGGTGACCATCGCGACCGACGCGTTCGAGGCGGTCGCGATCCAGCACGAGGTCGACCACACCCAGGGCCTGATCTTCCTCGACCGCGTGGCCGGACCGCACGCGGTCCACCCGCGCCGCACCTATCTCTGACACCGACGAGGCGCGCGCCTGCTGCTGCCGACAACTCCGCACGTGATGCGAAATCGCTGGCCGAAATCCGTAATGCCGGAATTCTTCTC
>DASTNV010000119.1:0-11868 GCA_035762725.1 Lapillicoccus sp.
AGCTTCTCTCCGACAGCGGCATCGGCCGCGAGATGCACGTCATCGTGGGGCAGGGCCAGCTCGACGCGGTCCTCCGCGCGACGCCGGAGGAGCGGCGCGGGTTCATCGAGGAGGCCGCCGGCGTCCTCAAGCACCGCAAGCGTAAGGAGCGCGCCCTTCGCAAGCTCGAGGCCATGGAGGCCAACCTCACCCGGATCACCGACCTCACCGGAGAGATCCGCCGCCAGCTCGGTCCGCTGGGACGGCAGGCCGAGACCGCGCGCAAGGCCGCGGTCATCCAGGCCGAGGTCCGCGACGCGCGGCTGCGGCTCATCGCCGACGACCTCATCCAGCTCACCTCGACGCTCGAGCAGGAGGTCGCCGACGAGACCGCGCTCATCGCGCGCCGCACCGAGGTCGAGGAGGGCCTGAGCCGCCTCGGCGGTCGGGTCGCGGAGCTCGAGGCGGCCGGGGAGTCCGCGCGGCCCGAGCTCTCGCGGTCCCAGGAGCGCTGGTATGCGTTGTCGCGCCTCACCGAGCGGCTCACCTCGACCGGCTCGCTGGCGACCGAGCGGGTTCGGCTGCTGCGCCAGGACCTCACCGAGGAGAGCGGAGACACCGGTTCGGGCGCGTCGAGCCGCGACCCCGAGGAGCTCCGGCGCCAGGCCGGCGAGCTGCTGGCCCAGCACGAGGCGTTGCTCGTCGAGGTGGCCGAGGCGACGACCGCGCTGGAGGGCGCCGTCGGCGAGCGGGTCAATGTCGAGCAGGCCTACGCCGCGGAGCAGCAGCGCTTGGCGCGGGTGGCTCGCGCGGTCGCCGACCGGCGCGAGGGGCTGGCCCGGCTGGCCGGCCAGGTCGCCGCCAAGGCGTCGCGGATCGAGGCCGCCGAGGGCGAGATCGGCCGGATGCGCGAGACCGTCCAGGCGGCCCGGACCCGCGCGGCGCAGGCCGAGCGTGAGTTCGCCGCGCTGGAGTCGTCCATCGCTGCCGAGGAGGCAGGGGAGGAGGACCTCGACGCGGGGTACGAGCAGGCAGCCTCCGAGCTCGACCGGCTCCAGGCCGAGCTGGAAGAGCTGCAGGAGGCCGAGCGAACGGCCGAGCGCGACCGGCAGGCGTCGGTGGCTCGGGTCGAGGCCCTGGAGCTGAGCCTGCGTCGCAAAGACGGCGCCGCCGCGCTGCTCGCGGCCGGTGACGACGCGCATACGATCGCTGGCTCGGTCGCTTCCCTGGTGCAGGTCGAGGCCGGCCACGAGGTGGCGGTCGCCGCCGCGCTCGGCTGGGCGGGTGACGCGCTGGCGGCCGACACCCTGGCCGGCGCCGCAGCGGCCGTCGGGCGCCTCCGCGCCGACGACGCCGGCCGGGCCGGCCTGCTGGTGCCCGAGACCGCCGGCGCGGTCGACCGGTCGGCGTGGCCGGCGCTGCGGCACGGCGCGCGCTGGGCGGTCGACGTCGTCAGCTGCCCCGAGCGGCTGCGGCCGTCGGTCGACCGGCTGCTCGAGCGGGTCGCCCTCGTCGACGAGGTCGCGGACACGCGCCCGCTGGTCGCGGACGGGATCACCGCGGTGACTCGCGACGGTGACGTCTACGGGCCGGGCTGGGTCCGCGGGGGCAGCGCCGCCGCGCCCAGTTTGATCGAGATCCAGGCCGCGGTGGACGAGTCGCGGGAGCGGGTGGCCGAGGCGTCCGGTCGGGCCGAGCGGGCGCGGTTCGCCATCGCGGCGCTGCGGACCCGCGTCGCCGAGGCGTCGGACGTCGTCGAGTCGGCCCTGGACCAGCTGCACGACTCCGACGCCAAGATGTCCGCCGTCGCCGAGAAGCTGGGCGCCCTTGGCGTCGCCGTGCGCGGCGCCCGAGGCGAGGCCGAGCGGACCGAGCGGGCCATCGGCGCCGCCGAGGCCGCGCTGGAGGCCGACCGGGCCGAGCACGCGGGACTGGCCGAGCGTTACGACGCTGCGCAGATCGAGCCGGACGACGACGACCAGGACGTCTCGACGGACGAGCGCGACCGTCTCGACGCCGCCGCGACGGCGGCCCGGGCGCACGAGACCGAGCTGCGGCTCGCGCTGCGGACCCGCGAGGAGCGGGGCCGCGCCCTCCACGACCGGGCTACGGCCCTCGAGGCCGCCGCCGTCGCCGAGATCGAGGCCAGGGCCCGCCATGAGGCCCGGCGCCAACGTCGGATGCGCGAGGCCGACGTCGCCGAGGCAGTCCGGGTCGGGTCGGCTTACGCCGTCCGCGTCGTCGCCCGAGCAGCTGACCAGGCGGACGCCCTACGCCGCCGCGCCGAGGAGGCCCGCACGGCACGGGACGCCGAGCTCGGGCTATTGCGGCGCGACGTCACGACGCTCCAGGAGGAACTGCGTGAGCTCACCGACTCCGTCCACCGCGACGAGGTCGCCCGCACCCAGCAGCGGCTGCGGATCGAGCAGCTCGAGACCCGCGCCGTCGAGGACCTCGGGGTCGACCCGGCGACGCTGGTCGAGGAGTACGGGCCGCACCAGCTGGTGCCCCAGCCGCCCGCCGAGGGCAACGACGAACCCGGCGAGCCTCAGGCCTACGTGCGCGAGACCCAGGAGAAGCGACTGCGCAGCGGCGAGCGGCGGCTCGCGGCGCTCGGCCGGATCAACCCGCTGGCGCTGGAGGAGTTCTCCGCCCTCGAGGAGCGGCACACCTTCCTCACCACGCAGCTGGACGACCTCAAGCGCTCCAAGCGCGACCTGCTCGACATCATCCGCGAGGTCGACGAGCGGATCGAGCGGGTCTTCACCGAGGCATACCACGACGTGGCGGTGCAGTTCGAGCGCGTCTTCGCCCGGCTGTTCCCCGGCGGCGAGGGACGGCTGATCCTCACCGACCCCGAGAACATGCTGCTCACCGGCCTCGACGTCGAGGCGCGGCCGCCGGGCAAGAAGATCAAGCGGCTCTCGCTGCTGTCCGGTGGTGAGCGCTCGCTCGTGGCGGTCGCGCTGCTCGTCGCGATCTTCACCGCGCGGCCATCGCCGTTCTACATCCTCGACGAGGTGGAGGCGGCGCTCGACGACGCGAACCTCGGCCGGCTCATCCTGCTGTTGGAGGAGCTGCGCGACTCCAGCCAGCTCATCGTCATCACCCACCAGAAGCGGACGAGGGAGATCGCCGACGCCCTCTACGGCGTGACGATGCGCGGCGACGGCGTGACGACGGTGGTCTCCCAGCGGATGACCGACGTCGCCACCCCGCAACCGGCGTAGGGGTTGGTGGGCCGCGCGACGGCGCGGCAATGTTGCCGATCTGAGACGTGTCGCGTGGGCCGAACGGCCAAATCACATCAGTCTCGTGCGTCACACTGGTCACATGTTCGCGCTGGTCCTCGGGATGCTCGTCTGCCTCGTCGGCGGGATGGTGGTCATGGGGTTCGTCGCCGCGCAGGCGCGCCGCGACGGCCGCGACCTGCTCACGCCCAAGGGCGAGGACTTCGTGGGAAAGGTCACCGCCAAGCGCTGACCGGCTCGGGGCTCCGCCGCCTGGTCGGCGGTCTGGACCGGGGTTTCGTCCGTGCAAGGATGGACGCCGTGTTCGACCAGGTCTGGGAGATCGTCGCCGTCGTCCTCCTCGTCGCGATCGTGCTCGTGGCGGGCATCGTCGGGCTGGTTCGTGGGCGGTCCTCACGCCAGAAGCAGCTGAGTGCGCCACCGGCGCCACCGGCCCCACCGAGGCCCTCGACGACCACCGCTCCACCGACTGATCTGGACACCGACGCCGAGGGCGGCGTCGGCACCATCGAGGCCCCGCGGCCGCCGGCGCCGCCCGAGCCCGAACCCGACGTCGACGTCCTCGTCGAGGAGCTGCCGACTCTCGAGCGGCCGGCGTCCGCGCGCGGCCGGCTGGCCCGGCTGCGGGCCCGGTTGGCCCGCAGCAACACCGCAATCGGCAACGCGCTGCTCGGGCTGCTCTCGCGTGGCGGTCTCGACGAGGAGGCGTGGGAGGAGGTCGAGGACACCCTCATCCAGGCCGACCTCGGGGTCGACGCCGCGACCGAGCTGGTCGACCGGCTGCGTACCAAGGTCAAGGTGGACGGCTCCGGCGCGACCAGCGAGGCCGAGGTCAAGACCTGGCTCAAGGAGGACCTCCTCGAGCTCGTCGGCCCCGACCTGGACCGCCGGATCGCCTCGTCGCGGATCGACGGCCGTCCCGCGGTGATCCTCGTCGTCGGCGTCAACGGCACCGGCAAGACGACGACGGTGGGCAAGCTGGCCCGCGTCCTCGTGTCCGAGGACCGCGACGTCGTCCTCGGTGCCGCCGACACCTTCCGGGCCGCCGCGGCCGACCAGCTCGAGACGTGGGGCGCCCGTGTCGGCGTCCCGACGATCCGGTCCGAGAAGGACGGTGCCGACCCGGCGGCGGTCGCCTTCGACGCCGTCAAGGCGGCCACGGAGATCGAGGCGGACGTCGTCATCATCGACACGGCCGGGCGGCTGCACAACAAGGTCGGGCTGATGGACGAGCTCGGCAAGGTCAAGCGGGTCATCGAGAAGCAGAGCCCGATAGACGAGGTCCTGCTCGTCCTCGACGCGACGACCGGCCAGAACGGGATGCGTCAGGCGGAGGTCTTCTCCGAGGCGGTCGACGTCACCGGGATCGTCCTCACGAAGCTCGACGGCACGGCGAAGGGCGGCATCGTCGTCGCGGTCCAGCGCAAGCTCGGCGTCCCGGTGAAGCTGGTCGGCCTCGGCGAGGGCCCGGACGACCTGGCGCCGTTCGACCCCGAGGCGTTCGTCGACGCGATCGTCGGCTGAGCGCGTCGACTAGGGCACCGGGTTCAGCCGGCGCCACTCCTTGCGGAGGTCCTCGCGCGGGTGACGCGGGTCGGTGAGGGCCCACCGGATCGCGCGGACGGCGGCATCGCCGACCGGCAGGGTCAACGCGCGCTCGGTCACCGGCAGCGCCGGCAGGCGCAGCATTTCCTTGGCCCACAACGGAAGTAGCGCCACTGCGCCCGCCGCCAGACACGCATACCCGGGTCGTTCGGCCCAGGTGAGCGGTGGGTGCAGCAGCAGGAACCGGGCTGCGTCGTGGGCGGCCGGCGTGCCCTCGAGCTCGGGCCGGTATGCGGCCAGGGTCGCCTCGAGCTCGGCCACGGACCGCGGCGGGTCGACGGCACCGAGCCGCGCGGCGACGCTCGCCGACTGGGCGACGTACTCGTCCTCCTGAGCGGCGGTCAGCTCGGACGCGCCGTAGCGCCGGTAGGACGCGAGGAAGCTGTCCGCCTCGGCGGCGTGGACCCAGCCGAGCAGGTGGGGGTCGGCCGCCGCATACGGTCGCCCGTCCGCCGCCCGGCCGCGGACCCGGTCGTGGATCGACCGCACCTGCGCCACCGCCTCCTCAGCATCCTCGGCGGTCCCGAACGTCGTCCGCGCGAGGAACGCGGAGGTCCGCTGGAGCCGCCCCCACGGGTCGGAGCGGTACCCCGAGTGGCCGGCGACCCCGGCCATGGCCAGCGGGTGCAACGACTGGAGGAGCAACGCCCGGATCCCGCCGACGAACATCGAGGCGTCGTCGTGAACACGCCAGATCGCATCCGTCTCCCGGAACCAGCGCTCACCGCTCGCCAGCCAGATCGCACGCGCCTTGTCCTCGGCACCCTCGCCGACGACCTTGTCGCGCAACGAGTTCGCCAGCCAGGTACGCACCGTCGGGACGCTCACAGGCCCCATCCTCACCCGGATCGGCCGACGAAACATAGCGATAACAGACGGCGAGGATTGCTTACACGGCCGTAACAGTCGTCGCGACGGCGTGAAACGCGGGTCCCCGACGCTGATCGCCCATGAGCGCACTTTCAATCGTGACGGCCGAGGGGCCGTTCATCGACAGCGGGAACACAGCGTGGGTCCTCGCGGCCGCGGCTCTCGTGCTCTTCATGACTCCTGGTCTGGCCTTCTTCTACGGCGGCATGGTCCGCACGAAGAGCGTCCTCAACATGATGATGATGTCGTTCATCGCCATGGGGACGGTCGGCACGGCCTGGGTGCTGTGGGGGTACAGCCAGGCCTTCGGACCCGACATCGGCGGCGGCCTGATGGGCAACCCGTTCGCCAAGTTCGGCCTCAGCGGCGTCTTCGGCGAGATCTACGGATACGTCCCGGCGGACGCGGCAGCGGGTACCGAGGCAGCCGGCGGCATCCCCGGGGCGGCCTTCGTCGCCTTCCAGGTGGTCTTCGCGATCATCGCAGTGGCCCTGGTCTCCGGCGCGATCGCCGACCGGGCCAAGTTCATGACCTGGACGGTCTTCACCGTCGTCTGGGCCACCCTCGTCTACTTCCCGGTGGCCCACTGGGTCTTCGCCTTCAACGGGTTCGCGGCTGAGACCGGCGGCTGGATCGCCAACAAGGCCGAGGGCATGTTCCTCGGTGGCGTCGGCGCCTACGACTTCGCCGGTGGAACGGCCATCCACATCAACGCCGGTGTTGCGGCTCTCGCACTGGCGCTACTTCTCCGCAACCGGATCGGCTGGCCCCGTGAGCCGATGCGACCGCACAACCTCACCCTCGTCATGATCGGCGCCGGCATCCTCTGGTTCGGCTGGTTCGGTTTCAACGCGGGCTCGGCCCTCAGTGCGGGTGCCCTCGCCTCCGGTGTCTGGGTCAACACCCTGGGCGCCACCTGTACGGCCATGGTCGGCTGGCTGCTCGTGGAGCGGTTCCGCGACGGCCATGCCACCTCGCTCGGTGCCGCCTCCGGCATCGTCGCGGGTCTCGTCGCCATCACCCCTGCCTGTGCCACGGTCTCGGCCTGGGGCGCCCTCGTCGTCGGTCTCGTCGCCGGTGTCGGCTGTGCTCTCGCGGTCGGTCTGAAGTACCGGCTGGGCTTCGACGACAGCCTCGACGTCGTCGGCGTCCACCTCGTCGGCGGTCTCATCGGCACCCTGCTCATCGGCTTCCTCGCGGACGCGACCAACAGCCCGACGGCGGCCGCCGGTCTCACCCAGAACGACGGTCTCTTCCTCGGCGGCGGCGTCACCCAGCTGCTCGCCCAGATCGAGGGCGCGTTCGCCGTGCTGGTCTACTCGTTCGTCGTCACGCTCATCATCGGGTGGGTCCTCCACAAGACCATGGGCTTCACCGTCAACGACGAGGACGAGGTCAACGGCATCGACCTGCTGGAGCACGCCGAGACCGCGTACGAGCTCACCAACTTCGCCGGTAGCAGCGCCCGTGGCATCGTCGCGGCCCGGACGGCTCCGCTCGAGCCGCCGCCCGCCGCCGCGGAGCCCAGCGAGCCCAGCAAGGAAGGAGCGTCGGCATGAAGCTCATCACCGCGATCATCAAGCCGCACCAGCTCGACGAGGTGAAGGAGGCCCTCGAGGCCTACGGCATCTCGGGCATGACCATCAGCGAGGCGAGCGGGTACGGCCGCCAGCGGGGCCACAGCGAGGTCTACCGCGGTGCGGAGTACACCGTGGACTTCGTCCCGAAGGTCCGGATCGAGGTGCTCATCGACGACCTCGACGCGGGCAGCGTCATCGACGTCATCCTCAAGGCGGCCCAGACCGGGCGGATCGGCGACGGGAAGATCTGGTCAGTCCCTGTCGACGACGTGGTCCGGGTCCGCACCGGCGAGCGCGGGCACGATGCGCTCTAGGGCCCTCTAGCCGCATACGCGGATGACCGACGTCACCACACGGCGACTCGACCTGGCCGGCACCCGGAGCTTCTCGGCTCCGGGTGCCGGTCCGGGTCGCCGGGCCGCCCTCGCCGACTTCGGTATGCAGTGGCTCGCCGACCTGTGGCAGGACGCCTCCGCGGGTGGTCGGCTGCCCGGCGTCGCGCTGGCCGCCGTCGGCAGCTTGGCCCGCCGCGACGGGGGTCCGCTGAGCGACTTCGACCTCGTCCTGCTCCACCAGACCGGGGCGCTCGGCGCCGCCGACCTCATCGCGCTGGCCGACCGGCTCTGGTACCCGATCTGGGACCAAGGCGTGAAGCTCGACCACAGCGTGCGTACCGTCAACCAGTGCCGCACGGTCGCCGGGGCCGACCTGTCCGCCGCCGTCGGCCTCCTCGACATCACCTTCGTCGCCGGCGACGCGGACGTCGTCAACGCCGCGAAGTCCACGGTCGCCCACGACTGGCGGGCCAACGCCCGCACCCGGCTGCCGCAGCTGCAGGAGCAGATCGCCCAGCGGCACTCGCGACAGGGCGACCTCGCCCACCTCCTCGAACCCGACCTCAAGGAGGCCCGCGGCGGGCTGCGCGACATGACCGTCCTGCGCGCCCTGGCTGCCGCGTGGCTGGCCGACCGTCCGCACGGAGCGGTCGACGCCGCATACGAGAAGCTCCTCGACGTCCGTGACGCGGTGCACGTCGTCACCGGCCGCGGCCGCGACCGGTTAGCTCGTGAGGACCACGACGCTGCCGCCGCGCTGCTCGGGTACCACGAGGCCGACGAGCTGCTCACCGACGTGTCGACCTCGGCGCGCCTCATCGCGTACTCGCTCGACGGCACGCTGCGGCGCGCCGCGCAGGCCCAGCGGGCTCGCACCCTACGGGTCGGTCCACGTCGGCCCCGGATGACGCCCCTGGGGTACGGCGTGTTCCTCTCCGACGGCGAGGCCGTGCTGGGGCCTGGTGTCGAGGCGAGCGGCAACCCGCTGCTCGTGCTGCGGACCGCCCTGGTCGCCGCCCGCAACAACGTCAGCATCGCGCCGACCACGCTGCAGAACCTCGCGCGCAACTCACCGCCGATCCCCACGCCGTGGCCGCCGGCGGCGCTGGCCATCCTCGGCGACCTCCTCGCGACCGGGCCCGGGCTGGTGTCGGTCTGGGAGGGGCTCGACCTGGCCGGCGTGGTCGAGACGTGGATCCCCGAGTGGGCGGCCGTGCGGAGCCGCCCGCAGCGCAATGCCGTTCACCGCCACACGGTCGACCGGCACCTCATCGAGACCGTGGTCCGCGCCAGCGGTCTGCTCCGCGAGGTGAGCCGGCCTGACCTGCTGCTGCTTGCCGCGCTGCTGCACGACATCGGCAAGGTGCCGGGCGCGCGGGACCACTCGGAGACGGGAGCGCCGATCGCCGACCAGGTGCTGGAGCGGCTGGGCGTCGGCGACGAGGACCGGGCACTCGTCGTGCAGCTGGTCCGGGAGCATCTGACCTTGATCGACCTGGCGACGCGACGCGACGGCGACGACCCGCAGACCATCGCCATGGTGTCGCGGGCGGTGGGTGGCAGCCTGGCGAACCTCGACCTGCTCCGGGCCCTCACCGAGGCCGACGCGAGCGCGGCGGGGCCGGCTGCGTGGACCGACTGGCGGGCCTCGTTGCTCGACAAGCTGGTCACGACGGCGCGGTCGGCGCTCGCCTCGGGTGTGCCGCCGGTGGAGTCGTTCCGGGATGCGGTGCCGGTTCCTGCAGAGATGCTGTCGCGGATCGCCGTCGGCCAGCCAGTGGTCGTCATCACGCCGCTCGGCGGGGCTCACCGGGTGGATGTGTACGACCGCGACCGCTTGGGGCTGTTCGCCGACACGGCGGGTCTCCTCGCCGCGCAGGGCCACATCGTCCGGTCCGCCGTCGTGCGGACGGTCGACGGGATCGCGGCCAACGAGTGGCATGTGGAGACCCCGGGCGGTGGGGCCCCGGACGAGGGCGCGTTGGTTCGCGGCTTGGTCCGGCTGGCCGGTGGGGACCGTGAGCCGCTGGCGATGCTCTCCCGGCGGCGCCGGGCGACTGCGTCGGACTCGTCGCGGGCCACGTCGGGTTCGCCGGGTCAGACCCGGGCGATGGTCATCTCGCACGCGTCCGACTCGGCGACGGTCATCGAGGTGCGGGCGGCCGACCGGCCCGGGCTGCTCCACGACGTCGGCATCACCCTCTCGCGCGCGTCGCTGTCGGTGCGGAGCGCCCACATCGCGACGTATGCGGGTCAGGCGCTGGACACGTTCTACGTCACCGAGTTCGGTGGGCGGCCGCTGCCGCCGGCCCGGGTGGCGCAGGCCGTGTCGATGATCATCGACACGTGTGACGGTTGGGCCCACGAGTGAGATGGTGGCTCGGAGGGCCTCACTCGGGGACTGACGCGCATACGAGCGCGGTTAGGCTTTCCCGGTGTTCAACTCCCTGTCCGACCGGCTGACCGCGACCTTCAAGGGTCTGCGGGGCAAGGGTCGGCTCTCCGAGTCCGACGTCAACAAGGCGCTGCGCGACATCCGGCTGGCGCTGCTCGACGCGGACGTCGCGCTGCCGGTCGTCAAGCACTTCGTCGCGTCGGTGCGCGAGCGGGCGCTGGGCGAGGAGGTCAGCCAGGCGCTGAACCCGGCCCAGCAGGTCGTCAAGATCGTCAACGAGGAGCTCATCGGGATCCTCGGCGGGTCGACCCGTCAGCTGGTGTTCGCGAAGACGCCGCCGACGGTGATCATGCTCGCGGGTCTGCAGGGTTCGGGTAAGACGACGCTGGCGGGGAAGCTGGGGTACTGGCTCAAGGGGCAGGGTCATACCCCCTTGCTCGTCGCCGCCGACCTCCAGCGGCCGAACGCCGTCACCCAGCTGCAGGTCGTCGGGGAGCGGGCCGGCGTGCCCGTGTATGCGCCCGAGCGCGGCAACGTGGGCGGTCACGACGCGGTGCTGGCCTCCGGCGAAGGGACGCGGTCGTTCGGCGACCCGATCGGGGTGGCGCGGTCGGGAATCGCGGAGGCGCGGTCGAAGCAGTACGACGTCGTCATCGTCGACACGGCGGGCCGCTTGGCGGTCGACGCGGCGCTGATGCAGGAGGCCGCTGACATCCGGTCGGCGATCCAGCCGGACGAGGTCCTCTTCGTCATCGACGCGATGATCGGCCAGGCCGCGGTCGAGACCGCGCAGGCGTTCCAGGAGGGCGTCGACTTCACCGGCGTCGTCCTGTCCAAGCTCGACGGCGACGCCCGCGGTGGTGCTGCGCTGTCGGTGGCGTCGGTGACCGGCCGTCCGGTGATGTTCTCGTCGATCGGCGAGGGCGTGCGCGACTTCGAGGTCTTCCACCCCGACCGGATGGCCGGGCGGATCCTCGACATGGGCGACGTGCTCACGCTGATCGAGCAGGCCGAGAAGGCGTTCGACAAGCGCCAGGCCGACGAGATGGCGCGCAAGTTCCTCGCCGAGGAGGACTTCACCTTCGACGACTTCCTCCAGCAGATGAGCGCCATCAAGAAGATGGGCTCGCTCAAGGCGATGCTCAAGATGATGCCGGGCATGCAGGGGATGCGGGACCAGCTGGACTCGCTGGACGAGCGCGAGTTCGACCGGGTCGAGGCGATGGTCCGGTCGATGACGCCGTACGAGCGGTCCCACCCGAAGGCGATCGACGGGTCGCGGCGATCCCGGATCGCGAAGGGGTCCGGTGTGACGGTGTCCGAGGTGAACCAGCTGCTGGAGCGGTTCCGCGAGGCGCAGAAGATGATGAAGTCGCTGGCCCGCGGCGGTGGTGGCGGGTTGCCGGGTATGCCGGGGATCCCGGGTACCGGTCGGAAGGGTGGGCGTTCGGCGCCGCCTCCGCAGCGTCGGAAGTCCAAGAGCGGCAACCCGGCGAAGCGGGCGGCGGAGGAGCGGGCCGCTTCGGAGCGTGCGGCGGCGGCCCGGACGGCGGCGGCCGGTTCGGCGTTCGGCATGCCGGCATCGGGCGGCGACGGTGCGTCCCAGCTCGACGAGAGCAACCTGCCGGCGGGGTTCGAGAAGTTCCTCGGCGGCCGCTGAGGTCCTCGGAGGGCCGCTCGGGCGGTCGCTGAGGTCCTCGAAGGGCCGATGGGCGCCAAGCGCTGAGTCCTGACTTCAGGCCATCCCGCCCCGCGCTGTTCCGCACGCGCGCCACTTTGCACGTCATGTCGCGGGTCATGTCGCGCTCACTGTCGTGATCACAACACCGCGTGCGACATGACCCGCGATGTGA
>DASTNV010000120.1:0-6819 GCA_035762725.1 Lapillicoccus sp.
GGCCTTCTTGGCCATCGCCGACTTCTTGTTGGCCGCCTGGTTCTGGTGGATGACGCCCTTGGAGACGGCCTTGTCGAGCTTGGTCGACGCCGTCTTCAGGGCGTCCTGGGCCGCGTCCTTGTCGCCGGCGTCAGCCGCCTCACGGAACTTGCGGATCCAGGTGCGGAGCTCGCTCTTGACCGCCTTGTTGCGCTCGGTGCGCTTCTCGTGGGTCTTGATGCGCTTCAGCTGCTGCTTGATGTTCGCCACGTACGTCAGTGCTTTCTTGGTCGGTGGTGTGTTGCCGGTAGAGGGCGGCAGGCGCATGGCGCCGAGACACGATCGTGCGCACGACGACAAGCACGAAGCCGGGCGCGCACGCAACTCACTAATCTACCAGCGGGGCGGGGCTCGCCCCAAAACGTCAGCCGTCGTGACGGGCGGCGGTGATCGCGAGGATGGCCCGCTCGACGGCGAACACCGGGTCGCGGCCCCCGCCCTTGACCTCGACGTCGGCCGCGGCGACCGCCTGGATCGAGCGGCCGAGGCCGTCGGCGGTCCAGTGGCCGAGCTGCCGGCGAGCCTTGTCGACCTGCCACGGGGCCATGCCGAGCTGCTTGGCCAGCTGCTGCGAGCCGCCGCGGCCGGCCGAGCCGACCTTGACCAGCTGGCGCAGCTGCGAGGCGAGCACCGCGACGATCGGCACCGGGTCGACGCCCGTGGCGATGGCGTGCCGGAGCAGCCGCAGCGCCTCGCCGGTCTGGCCGGCCACCGCTGCGTCGGCGACCCGGAAGCCGGTCGCCTCGACCTTGCCGCCGTGGTACGTCTCGACCACCCGGTCGTCGACGACGCCCTCGGTGTCCTCGACCAGCTGGGTCACGGCCGACGCCAGCTCACGGGTGTCACGGCCGAGCGCCTCGACGAGGGCGCGGACCGCCTCCGGCGTGGCCTTGCGGCCCTGCCGCCGGAACTCGTTGACGACGAAGTCGGTCTTGTCGCGGTCGGTCTTGATCGCCGGGCACTCGACGACCCGGGCCTTCACCTTGGTCAGCGCGTCCACAGCCCGCTTGCCGCGTGGTGCACCCGAGTGGGTGACGACGAGGGTGACGTCGTCGGCGGGCACCTGGAGGTATGCGGTCAGGTCGTCGACGAGCTCGTCGGTCGCGTCCTCGAGCCGCTCGACGACGACCGCCTTGTCGCCGCCGAACAACGACGGGCTGGTATGCGTCGCCAGCTCGCCCGGCTGGTACGTCGCCGCCGTGATCCGGATGACCTCGAGGTCGGGCGCCGTCTCCTTGAGCTCCCGGATCGTCGCCGTCACCGCGCGCTCGGCGAGCAGCTCCTCCGGTCCACGGACCAGGACCGCTGTCGGCGTCGCACTCACAGCCCTCACCCTGTCACGCCCCGACGACAGTCCCCATCCGCTCCTCGCGAGAGGCTGACGCCGGAGGTGATCGCGGTGACTTTTCACCCCCTGGGGGCAGAAAGTCGCCGCGATCAGCCGTTCGGGGTCGGCTGAGCGGCGCCACCCCTTGGGCCGAGAACGCGTCAGAAGAGGGCGTCGTCGGACTCGGCCAGCTCTAGGCCGAGCTGGGTGAGCCGCGCCTGGACAGCGTCGACCGGCAGCTCGAGCTGGTCGACGACGTCGTCGAGGGAGATACCGGCCGCCGCGGCGTCGCGGAGGGCCTCGTCCTGCCCGGACGTCCAGGCGTGCCCGACGGTGACCGCGGTCCGGGGTGACGGCGGGACCGGAGGTGGGCCGGCCACCGGGCGGTGGTCGACGCCCGGCTCCAGCGCGTCGCCGCCGACACCGGCGCCGTCCAGCGCACCCATCAGCCCGCGCAGCGCCGGATCGGTGACCGGCAGCGGCGGCGGCGCGACCTCGTCCAAGCGTTTCAACGCCGCCAGCACCAGCTCGCGGTCGGTCGTCGGCCAGAACGGAGGCAGCGAGCGCTGGAGGAAACCCGCATACCGGGCGTTGACCATCCGCGAATCGAGGATGGCGACCACCCCACGGTCGTCGGACCGCCGCACCAACCGTCCCGAACCCTGCGCCAACCGCAACGCCGCGTGGGTCGCCGACACCGCCATGAACCCGTTCCCGCCCATCCGCGCGATCGCCTCGGAGCGGGCGGACGCGAGCGGGTCGTCGGGACGAGGGAACGGGATCCGGTCGATGACCACCAGCTGGCACGACGAACCCGGCACGTCGACGCCCTGCCACAACGTCAGCGTCCCGAACAGGCACGTCGCCGGCTCGCGCGCGAACTGGCGTACCAACGTGGAGATCTGGTCCTCGCCCTGGCAGAGGATCGGGATCGGCGTCCCGTCGGAGGAGAAGCGGGCCCGCAGCTGCTCGGCCGCGCTCTGGGCCGCCCGCGTCGAGGAGAACAGCCCGAGGGTCCGGCCGCCCGCGGCGCGGACCATGGCCTCGATCTCGTCGAGGACCTTGGGCGACGTACCGTCCCGGCCCGGCGCCGGGAGGTCCCGCGCGACGTAGACGATGGCCTGGCGCTGGTAGTCGAACGGGCTGCCGACATCGATCCCCGTCCACGCGGGCGCTCCTTCGCCACGCAGCCCGATGGTCCCGGCCACCGCGTCGAACGAGCCGCCCAGCTCGAGCGTGGCCGAGGTCAGCACACAGGTCCGCTCGGCGAACACCCGGTCGCGAACCAGCATGGCCACGCTCATCGGCGCGACGTTGAGCACCGGCCCGCGCCGCGGGTCACGGCGCAACCAGAGCACGTCGAGGTCGCGCCGCTCGAGGATCCGCGCGGAGTTCTCGTACATCTCGTCGATCGCCGCCCGGGCGACCTGGCGCGCCCCGTCGGCCGGCTCCCCCGGCCCGGGCTTGAGCTCGGACTGCACGGCGCGCGTCGTGTCGCGGATCCGCGACAGGGCCACGACCAACCCGTCGGACAGCGAGTCGATCCGGCCCTCCTCCACCTCCGCGAGCACGCCCTCCAGCAGATCGGCCGCGTCGGCGACCTCCTCCGTGCCGTCGGCGAGCTTCGCCGCCTTGCGCGCCGCGCTGGTCACCATCCCCGAGCTGATCTCGTCGGTGATCGTGGCCGTGACGCGGTCGACCAGCTCGTGCGCCTCGTCGATGACGAGAACGTCGTGCTCCGGCAGCATCTGCCGGTTCTCGAACGCGTCGATGGCCATGAACGAGTGGTTGGTGACCACGATGTCCACGTCGCGGGCCGCGTCCCGAGATCGCTCCACGAAGCAGTCGGCGATCACCGGGCACTTCCCACCGAGACACTCGTGGGCGGACACCGACACCTGCCGCCAGGCGCGGTCGGTAACCCCGGGGACCAGCTCGTCGCGGTCCCCCGACTGCGTGGTGTCCGCCCATTCGCGCAGTCGCACCACCTCCGCACCGAGGCGGGACGCCGAGGCGCTCACCTGGTCGACGGCGAGGAGGGCGTCCTCCTCGTCGGGGAACCCGCCCTCCAGCTTGTGCGCGCACAGGTAGTTCCGCCGGCCCTTGACCAGCGCGTAGGTCGGCCGTCGGCCGAGCAGCGGCTCCAGGGCGGTCGCCACCCGCGGCATGTCCCGGTCGACGATCTGCGCTTGCAGTGCGAGGGTCGCCGTGGCGATGACCGCGGGCTTGCCGGAGTCGATGGCGTGGCGGACCGCGGGGACGAGGTAGGCGAGGGACTTGCCCGTGCCGGTCCCCGCCTGCACCAGCAGGTGTTCGCCGGTCTCGACCGACTTCGCGACGGCCCGCGCCATCTCGACCTGCCCCGGCCGCTCGGTGCCTTCGACCCCCGCGACAGCCGCCTCGAGCAGGGCGTCGAGGTCCGCAGGCACCCGCTCAGCGTATGCCGCGAGACCGACGGCTCAGCGACCGTCCACAGCCGGTGCTCAGCGGTATGCGTGCACCACGGCGTGGCCTCGGCCACGTCCGATCATCCACTTGTTGAACGGCAACGTGACGACGAAGGCCACGGCCAGCGAGAAGGCCAGCGCACCCCAGAACAACCAGGACGTCAGCCCCGCGTCCATCGCTCCGGGTACCAGCAGCACCACGGCGTTGTCGATGATCTCCATCACCGCGATCGAGGCGGTGTCGGCGGCCAGTGCCACCTTCAGCGCGGTGCGCAGGTCGAGCCCCGACCGCAGCACGCCGCGGATCGTCAGCGCGTACCCGAACACGAACGCCAGCGCGATGGCCAGCACGATCGTCGCGAAGTTGGACAGCCCGAGCCAGGTCCCGATGACCATCCCCAGCACCTCGCCGATGGCGCACCCGGTGAGGCAGTGCAGGGTGGCCTGAGTAGCCATCGACCAGGAGGCCGGCGCGGGCTCATGGTGGTCCACGGGGAGGCATAATACCCCCTAGGGGTATCTTGCGGACCTGGTCGTTCGGACGACGGCCGCAGGACCCGCCGCGGCGGGGCGGCAACGTCGTGGTCGCGCGCACCTAGACTCGCGCCCGTGGTGCGACAGCTGCAGATCTGGTCGACCGTGCTGCTCGGCGTGGCCATCGGACAGGCCGGATTCGGGTCGGGGTTCGGCGCCTCACTCATCGCCCGGGACAAGAGCGACGCCCTCGAGGCCGTCCACCGGTGGAACGCGTGGCTGGTCATCCTCGTCGCGGCGGTCTGCGTCGTCGTGGCGGCGCTCTACCGCCGTCAGGGTGGTCCGCGCTGGCCGCTGGTGTTCGCCGCGTGCCTCCTCGGCGGCGCGCTGGCCCAAGCGATGCTCGGCAACGTCCGGGTCGTCGGACTTCACCTGTTCGTCGGCGTGCTGTTCCTCTGCGCGGTGACGACGTTCTGCTCGTATGCGTGGCGTCACCAGCCGCAGCCGGCGTTCGCTCAGCGGTCGGAGGGCGACTCGCTCGGGTCGTAGTCCGACTGCGGAGTGCAGATGAGGTGGGCGACCAGCGAGGTCCACCCGGTCTGGTGCGTCGCCCCGAGACCGACCCCGGTGTCGCCGTGAAAGTACTCGGCGAACGTCGGGTTCTGGGTCCAGAGCGGGCCGCCGAGCAGGTCGCGCGGGTCGTTGGGCCGCCGGCCGTCCGGCCCCGGACGGAACATCGCGACCAGCCGCTCCTCGAGGGCCTGCGCGATCTCGTGCAGTCCCATGAACTGACCTGACCCGGTGGGAAACTCGACGGTCCTCGCCGCCGCCGACCCCGCCGCATACGTGTGAAGAGCGTTGATGATCAACGTGTTCAGCGGGAACCAGATCGGGCCACGCCAGTTGGAGTTGCCGCCGAACAGGCCGGAGTCAGACTCCCCCGGTGTGTACCGCATCGACATGCTCATCCCGGCCACGTCGATGGTGAGGCCGTCGCGATGGGCCGCGGACAGCGACCGGATCCCGTGCGGCGAGAGGAACTCGCCCTCGTCGAGCAGCCGGCCGAGCAACCGCGACATTCGGGTCGGGTCGACCACCGCGAAGGTGATCGCATCGCTGTCCTCGGGGTGGCTGGTCGTCAGCGACGCCACCTCGTCGGGGCGGTGCCGTTCCAGCCAGCGCAAGGACTCGTCGAAGTCCTCGAGCTCCTGCCGGACCCAGGGCGGGCAGTTGGCCACGGCGAGGAGCGGTAGCAGGCCGACCAGCGAACGCACCCGCATGGGCTCGGTCTCGCCGTCGGGCCCGACGAGGACGTCGTAGAAGAACCCGTCCTCCTCGTTCCACAGCGAGACGCCCATCGAGCCGAACGCCCGCATCGCCCGGCAGATCCCGAGGAACCGCTCGAGGAACGTCGTCGCCAGGTCGTCGAACGCGTTGTTCTCGCGACCGAGCTCGAGCGAGATCCGCATCATCTGCAGGCACTGGAACGCGATCCACGCCGTGGCGTCGGACTGCTCCAGCCGCCAGCCCTTCGGCACCTGCTTGGAGCGGTCGAACACCCCGATGTTGTCCATGCCGAGGAAGCCGCCCTCGAAGAGACTCGACCCCTCCGAGTCCTTGCGGTTCACCCACCACGTGACGTTGAGCAGCAGCTTGGTGAGGATGCGGATGAGGAAGTCGCGGTCCCAGGCGCCATCGCGGAGGTAGACCTGCCAGGCCGCCCACGCGTGCACCGGAGGGTTGACGTCGGAGAACGCCCACTCGTATGCCGGCAGCTGCCCGTTGGGGTTCTGCGCCCACTCGCGACAGAGCAGCACCAGCTGGGCCTTGGCGAACGCCGGGTCGACGTGCGACAGGGCGACGGCGTGGAACGCGAGGTCCCAGGTGGCGAACCAGGGGTACTCCCACTCGTCCGGCATCGAGATGACGTCGGCGAGGGCGAGGTTGCGCCACGACGTGTTCCGCCCGACCGGCTCGGGTTCGAGGCGCTCGGGCGGCGGCGGGGGCGATGCCGGGTCGCCCTGCAGCCAGTCCTCCACGTCGTACCGGTAGAGCTGCCGGGTCCACAGCAGCCCGGCGAAGGCCCGCCGGGCGGTGAGCCGGTCGACGTCGGAGACGCTCGCCGGGATGACCAGCCCGTAGAACTCGTCGGCGTCGGCCCGCCGGTCGGTGAGCACCGCCTCAGCCGTAGCGAATGGGCGGTCGACCACCGGAGCGGTTGTCAGCCGGAGCCGGATCATCACCGATGCCCCGGGAGCGACGGCGGCCCAGTGGTAGTGGAACCCGGCCTTCGTGCCGGTGCCGTCGGTCGCGAGGGCCGACCGGTCCCCGTGGACGACGGCCCGGTTCACCGCGTCCTTCGGGTGGAGCGTCTCGTTCGGCACGCCCCACAGCGACTCGAGATCGGACTCGTTGTCGCACAGCATCGCTTCCGGGTTGCCCTCGGCGCTGAACAGGTACTTGCCGAGCTGCCCGTGGTCCGCCTCGACGACGACGTGGGTCTGCTCGTCGACCTCTGGCCGGTGCAGGAGC
>DASTNV010000121.1:0-2936 GCA_035762725.1 Lapillicoccus sp.
GCGCGGTGGACGTCGAAGAACCCGTGCACCTCCTCGACGACGTCGTCGAAGTGGCGGGTCTTGTACCCCGTCGTCGACGAGAACGTGTTGCCGTGCATCGGGTCGCAGATCCAGGTGACCAGTGATCCCGACTCGGTGACCCGCTCGACGATCGCCGGTAGCGCCTCGCGGATCCGCTGGGCGCCCATCCGGGTGATCAGGGTGACCCGGCCCGGGACGCGATCGGGGTCGATCTTGTCGAGCAGCTTGAGCAGCTGGTCGGGCTCGGCCGTGGCTGAGACCTTGATGCCAATGGGGTTCTGGATGCGCGACACGAAGTCGATGTGCGCGCCGTCGAGGTCGCGGGTCCGCTCGCCGACCCAGACGAAGTGGGCGGAGGTGTCGTAGGCCAGACCGGTCCGCGAGTCGATCCGGGTGAGCGGCCGTTCGTAGTCGAGAACCAAGGCCTCGTGCGCCGCGAAGAACTCGACGGTGCGCATCGCCTCGAAGTCGGCGCCGCAAGCGGCCATGAACTTCATCGCCATGTCGATGTCGTGGGCGATCTTCTCGTACTTCTGGTTGGCCGCGTTGGCGACGAAGCCCTTGTTCCAGTCGTGCACGTGACGCAGGTCGGCGAACCCGCCCATCGTGAAGGCCCGGACGAGGTTCAGGGTGGCCGACGAGGCGTGGTAGGCGCGGACCAGCCGGTTCGGGTCGGGGGTGCGGGCCTCGGGCGTGAACGCGAAGTCGTTGATCATGTCGCCGCGGTAGGCCGGCAGCTCGACGCCGTCGCGGGTCTCGGTGCCGGTGCTGCGCGGTTTGGCGTACTGGCCGGCCATCCGGCCGACCTTGACCACGGGTACCGACGCGCCGTAGGTGAGGACGGCGGCCATCTGGAGGATGGTCTTGATCCGGTCGCGGATGTTGTCGGCGGTGGCCGCCGCGAACGTCTCCGCGCAGTCGCCGCCCTGGAGGACGAACGCGTCGCCACGAGCCGCCGCGGCCATCCGGTCGCGCAGCACGTCGCACTCGCCGGCGAAGACCAGCGGCGGGTACGAGGCGAGCACGTCGACCGCGCTGCGTACCGCGCCGGAGTCCGGCCAGTACGGCTGCTGGCCCGCGACGAGGGAGGCCGCGGAGGCCTCCAGCTCGGCCTGGAGCAGCGCGCTGTCGTTGACGGTCACCGTCAGATTCTAGAAGTGCCCCGTTGCGGGGCCTCCCCCGTGTCCAGGACCGTCACGGCGCGTGCATAAGGTGCGATCCATGACGTTCTCGATCGTGGCCAGCGACGGCCGCGCGATGGGGGTCGCGGTCGCCAGCAAGTTCCTCGCCGTGGGGTCGGTAGTACCTCTCGTGCAGATCAGCGATGACGGGCGGTTCGTTGGCGCCGCCGCCACCCAGGCCAGCGCCAAGTGGTCGTACAAGTTCGACGCGGTTCGACTGCTCGGTTCGGGATCCGACGCCGACGGTGCGGTGCGTGAGGTGACCGAGGCCGACGCCGAGCATTCGCACCGCCAGCTGGGTGTCGTCGGGGTGGACAGCCAGGCGACCTACACCGGTGCGGACTGCCTCGACTGGGCCGGTGGGCGGGCCGGTACCGACGAGGGCGGCGGCCGGTATGCGATCCAGGGCAACATCCTCGTCGGCGAGCAGGTCGTCGCCGACATGGAGCGCGCGTGGTTCGAGTCGGCCGGCAGCCCGCTGGAGCGCCGGCTCCTCGCGGCGCTGTTGGCGGGCGATGCCACCGGCGGCGACTCCCGCGGTCGGCAGAGCGCGGCGCTGCTGGTGATGGCGCCGGGTGAGGGGTACGACGGCAGCGGGGTCCGGGTGGACCTGCGCATCGACGACCATCCCGAGGCGCCGCGCGAGCTGGCCCGGCTGCTCGAGCTGAGCGATCTGTACTTCGGTTCGGCGGAAGACGTCCAGCCGTTGACCGGTGAGCTCGGTAATGAGGTGGGCGCTCGGCTTCATCGGTTGGGCTACGACGGACCGGTCGCGGAGGCGCTGACCGAATGGGCCGGCGTGGAGAACTACGAGATGCGCCTCACCGACGACGGCATCGACGCGAAGGTCCTCGCGGCCCTCCGCCGCGCGACGCCCGACTGACCCAGGGCTTTCCGAGGCTCAAGCCCGCCCGAGCGGAGCGAAGTTGCCGCTATCACGTCGACTTTCTTCCGTCCGGACGAGTGCAGACCTTCGTCACAGGGTCAGATCGGGAGCGTCCCACGCATGATGCTGTCGCCGCTGTGCTGCGGCTTGTCGTCGAACTGCTCGCGCGAGAGGTCGACGATCGTGTACCCCTGCGCAATCGCGTCCGCCGGAACCGCAAACGTCGCCTCGGTGCCTGTCAGCGTCCCGAGCGAGACCATCCGCTTGCCGTCGGTGTTGATCAACCAGACCTCGACGTAGCCCGGCCCGGCCGACATCGGGTTGGTATCGACCCGCAGCTCCTGCGCCGGGCCGCCGAGGAGCTGCGCCGTGCCCTCCTTCTGCTTCGCCGCGTCCAGCGTGGTCAACGCCACCGAGGCGACGACCGGCGCACTTGCCTCCCCCGGCGCCCACAGTGCCCGGCCGACGAGCGCGCCGATCACGAGGCACGCCGCCGCCGCAGCCACCAACCACCAGGAGGGCCGGCGTCGCTGCCGAGCCGCCGTCACCGACGGGACAGCAGGCTCCGCCGGCTCCGGAACCACCTCGAGCGCCACCGGCTCCTGCGTCGACGCCACAATCCGGTCCCACACCGCCGGACCGGGGTCGACCCGGTGCGGAACGCGCATACCGGCCTCCTCGCGGAGCAGGCCGTGAACCTGGACCAGCTCGGCCACCTCCTGCGAGCAGACCGGGCAGGAGGCGACGTGGGCCTCGTCCTCCGAGCTGACGTCGGGGTCGCCGAGGGCGATCGCGGCGAGGACGTCGTCGCTCACGTGGCTCATCGCTCTCCCCCTTCCCAACCCTCG
>DASTNV010000122.1:0-3967 GCA_035762725.1 Lapillicoccus sp.
CATCGCCTGGGAGGCGTTACCGGCGGCGATCAAGAACATGCCGTAGAAGGCACCGAGCACCCGGCACTGCCCAGTGGTCCGACTGGTCGCTGCGTCAACCGGCGCGGCCGGAGGTGACAGTCGTCACTGCGGACGGATGACGTTTCCCGAGGCGATGGTGATCGACGGTATCTGCCTGCCAGGGCCCGGCGCGGATTTGCTGGGTCCGTGGCAGACACCGGAGGCGCCAGGTCAGCGGACCGGCACCGCTCAGCCCGAGCGGGAGTCGCGAGCGACGGCCGCCGCGGACTGCGTCCGCTGCTCGGCCGCCATCGCGACCACCTGTGCGCGACGGCTCTTGCCGAGCTTGTGCATCAGCCGCGACACGTAGTTGCGCGCGGTGCCCTCTCCCAGGTGCAGCGCCGTGGCGATCTCGCGGTTGGTCATGCCGTCCCCGACCAGCTCGAAGATGCGGCGCTCGTTGTCGGTGAGCTCAGCCAGCGGGTCGGGTTCCGGCTCGGGGAGTCCGCGCATCAGCCGCCGCATCGCGTCGGCCGGCAGGACCGCCTCGCCCGCGGCGGCGCGCAGCAGCACGTCCGCCATGGCTTCCTGGTCCACGTAGGCGTAGGTCTGGACACCGACGGCGCCGGCAGCGAGCGCGGAGCGCAGGAGCTCGTCGTCGACCCACACGGAGAACAGCACCAGCTGCGACTCCAGGCCGGAGCGGTGCAGCTCGGCGATCAGCTCGACACCGGGGACGTCCGGCAGCACCCGCGTCACCACGACGAGGTCCGGGCGCGCCGCCGGCACCCGGACGCGAGCCTGTGCGGCGGAGTCCGCCTGGCCGACGATCTCGAACCGCGGGTCCGCGTCGAGCTGCGCGGCCAGCGCCTCGCGCAGCGCGATCGCGTGCGAGACCAGGAAGACCGACACCACGGCGCCCACCGTCCCAGCGTGCCAACCGTTCTCGCTCCTGTCACCGCCTGACCCACATCGATCCACACCAACCCCCGGAGAGCCCATGGCGATCACCCGCACCGCACCCACGAACCGCGCGACCTTCTCGCTGCTCGACGACCTCGTCGAGCCCGCCCCGACCCTGAACGTGACCTACCGGTGCCCCGACGGGCACACCTTCCGCATCCGCCTCTACGCGGACGCCGACGTCATCCCGGTGCGCTGGGCGTGCCGCACGTGCGGGGCAACCGCCACCACCGACGTCACGGACGCCGTCGAGGTGCCCACCTACGAGCGCAGAGGTGGCGCCGCGAGCAAGACACCCTGGCAGCAGCTGCGCGAGCGGCGAAGCATCCCGGAGCTCGAAGCCCTGCTCGACGAGCGGCTGGCCCTGCTCCGCGGTCGCGACGGACGGGACTGGACGTGAGCCCGGTCCTGACCCTGTTCCAGCAGGCCCTGGAGGCGCACCACCAGGAAGCCCGGCAGGTCACCGAGGTGCTGCTCGGCGGCTTGATGGCCACCGACCGTCAGGTCCACGACGTGCAGCCCGATCGAGCTGACAGCGGCGCCGTGCTCGTCACCGTCGACAACGTCACGGTCCGTCTGGCCTTGCCTTCGGCGCCCCAGGCGGCGGCTCTGTGCGAGCTGCGCGCACGGGGCCCGGTCACCCTCGCCATGGCCATGCCGCTCGACGACGGCCGCGCCATGCTCGGCTTCTCCGGGCCGGACGAGGACGTGCTCGTGAGCACCCGTCTGCTGTGAGCTCCGGCGACCCCACCACTACGTCCAGCAGGCCCGCAGCGGGCCAGGAAGGCACCATGTTCCGTGCCGCACGTCGACCAGCCCTGCGCAGCGCGGGCATCACGGCCACCCTCGTCGGCCTGGCCGCCGTCGTTGCTCCCTCCACACCGGCAGCCGCCGCGCCGACCTCCGTGGAGCAACAGCTCCTCAGTCGGCTGGCCAAGGCCAGGAAGAGCCGCGGCCTGAAGCCGTACCGCGTCGGTGGCGCCATCACGTCGGTCGCCCGCGAGCAGGCGCGGCGCATGGCGGAGACCGGTGTGCTGCACCACAACCCGCAGCTGACCACGCAGGTCACCAGCTGGCGGCACCTCGGTGAGAACGTGGGGGAGGGGCCGGACCCGACCACCGTCCACCGCGCGTTCATGGGCAGCGCGGCGCACCGCGACAACATCCTCAGTCGCCGCTACACCCGGGTCGGGGTCGGCGCCGTGGTGCGTGACGGCCAGATGTGGGTCACCGAGGTCTTCAAGACCCCGGCGCGCTGACCCGCGGCCGGGTCGACGGACGTACGCCGCACCAGATGTCCGTTTCGGGACGACTTGTGCCGGTGGCCGGCACTTTTCCTTCCGATCTTCAGCCCTCATCGCGCCCCGGGGGAGGATGATCGTTGCGTCAGGCTCGACCCGACCGTGAACGAAGGAGGGACCGTGTCGACGAACCCATCCGCTCAGGACCCGTCGATGGCAGCTACCGGCTTGAGCAGGTACGACGACGAGCCGATCTCCGGCTGGATGTTCTTCGCCGGCACCGTCCTGGGGCTGGCCGGCCTCATGCGCATCCTCGACTCGATCTGGGCCTTCCGCTACAACGGCGCCCTCCCGGACTCGCTGCAGGACGGGCTGCTCGGCGACAAGCTCACCACCTACGGCTGGGTGTGGCTGATCGTCGGCGTGCTGCTCATCGTGTCGAGCTGGCTGCTGCTCTACCGCTCGCAGCTCGCCCGGTGGGTCGGCTTCGTCGCAGCGACCATCGGTGCGCTCTCGGCCATGACCTGGATGCCCTACTACCCCATCTGGTCCCTGACCTACGTCGCGATGTTCGTGCTCACCTTCTACGCACTGGCGGCGCACGGCGGTCGCGAGCAGTAGCGGTCCGGCTGCGCCCGGGGGCGGGGACGGCGCCGGCCCTACGGTGTTCCCATGCCATCGGGCGCAGCCAGGTCGCCGGCCGTCGAGATCGAGGTCGGCGACCGCGACGTGCGGGTCACGAACCCGGACCGGGTCTACTTCCCGGCATCCGGGGCGACCAAGCTCGACCTGGTCCGCTACTACCTGGCCGTGGGTGACGGCATCGTCAACGCGCTGCGCGAGCGGCCGTGCATGCTGCACCGGTTCCCCACCGGGGTCGAGGGCGAGAAGGTCCACCAGAAGCGGATCCCGGCCGGGGCCCCGCCCTGGGTCGAGACGGTCCGCCTCTTCTTCCCGCGCTTCAGCCGGACCGCCGACGAGCTGTGCGTCACCGAGCTGGCCAGCGTCATCTGGGCGGTCCAGATGTCGACGGTCGAGTTCCACCCGTGGAACAGCCGTCGGGCCGACACCGAGAAGCCCGACGAATGGCGGATCGACCTGGACCCGATGCCGTCCTGCGACTTCGCGAGAGTGCGTCAGGTCGCGCACGTCGCCCACGAGGTCCTCGACGAGCTGGGCGCGACCGGCTGGCCCAAGACCAGCGGGGGCAAGGGGCTGCACGTCTACGTCCGGATCGAGCCGCGATGGGGGTTCCAGGACGTACGTCGGGCGGCTCTGGCCTTCGCGCGCGAGGTGGAGCGACGAGCCCCCGACATGGTGACGACGGCGTGGTGGCGGCGCGACCGCGACCCGCGGGACCTCTTCATCGACTACAACCAGAACGCCCGCGACCACACCATCGCGTGCGCCTACAGCGTCCGCGGCAACGCCCTGGGGACGGTCTCGACGCCGGTGGAGTGGAACGAGATCGACGACGTCCTCCCCAACGACTTCACCATCGCGACCGTGCCGGCGCGCTACGCGGCGAAGGGCGACCTGCACGCCGGCATCGACGACGCCGTCTTCGACCTCGAGCGGCTGCTGGCCTGGGCGGACCGTGACGAGCGGGACGGCCACGACGTGCCCAGCGGGCAGCAGGACTGATCCGGGGGTCGGGCATGCGGTCGTCCCGGGCCGGCTCGCTCGGGGGTTCGAGCCGGCCCGGGACGACCTCACGATGGCACGCTCCTTGCGGGAGGACCGTCAGCGCGCTGACACTCCGG
>DASTNV010000123.1:0-6889 GCA_035762725.1 Lapillicoccus sp.
CCGGACGACCACGAACCCGCAGGCGGGCGTGTGGGAGGTCGCCGTCGAGGTGCGCCGAACGTCCGACAACGTCGCGGTGCCGTACACCCTGACGACGTCGATCCTCGGGGCCAGCATCACCCCGAACCCCGACGTCATCCCGTCGGCGGCGCCCGGCGTGCCGGTCGCCCGGTCCTACACGGCGACCAACAACCTCGGTCCGTTCACTGGCCGGGTCGCCACGACCGGGGCACTCGGCAGCGCGAAGATCAGCACGCCGAACATTGCCAACCTCGCTCAGCAGGTGTTTGACGTCACCGTGACCGCGGGCTCCACATCGCTGCGCGCGACCATCGGCGGGACTTCGGACAAGGCGGCCGATCTCGACCTGTTCGTCTACCGCCCGACCCCGTCTGGGTATGAGCTGGCGGGTCAGGCGGCGGACGGGGACAGCGAGGAGTCGGTAACCATCTCCGTCACCACGGCCGCGACCTACACGATCCTCGTCGATGGCTTCGCGGTCCCGGCGGGCTCGACGACGTACAACTACGTGGACGTGTTTACGAACGCCTCACTCGGGACGGTCACTGTTACGGATGCCAACGCCGTGCGCGACAGTGGCGCGGTTTGGACCGCACCAGCCACGGTGACCGCCGGTTCTGTGCCCACGGAGGGACGCGTCCTGCTCGGCTCGGTGCGGGTGCTCACCAACAGTGGCGTGCAGGTGGGCTCAGGCGACGTCATCGTGCAGACGGTGACGCCGTGACCCGGTGACCTGACCGGCATACCCGCGTCCAACAGAGACGGCGCCGGCGGCGGGACTCCCGTCGCCGGCGCCGTCGCGTGGTCGGGGAGGCCCCGGAACTCTGGCAGAATGGTCGGCCGTACCCGCCCGTTCGGCCGCTCCGGCCCGGGCGCCTACCCCCGAGTGATGGTTCCCCGGCGCATCCCGCCCGGTCTCGCCGCGCTCACCGACAGGAAGTGACCACCACTGTGGCCGTCAAGATCCGTCTGAAGCGGATGGGCAAGATCCGCGCCCCGTTCTACCGCGTCGTCGTCATGGACTCGCGCACCAAGCGTGATGGCCGGGCGATCGAGGAGATCGGCAAGTACCACCCGACCGCCGAGCCGTCGGTCATCGAGATCGACATGGACCGCGCCAACTACTGGCTCGGCCAGGGCGCCCAGCCGACCGAGGCCGTCGCCGCGATGCTGAAGAAGTACGCGGACGGCTCGATCCGCACCGCCGAGCCGAAGAAGAGCAAGAAGGAGCTCTACGAGGCCGCGGTTGCCGCTGCCGGTGGGTCCGGGCTCGACGTCAAGGACACCCCGACCCGCAAGAAGGCGGCCGCGAAGAGTCCCGCCCCGGCCAAGACCCCGGACGAGGCCCCCGTTGCTGCGGAGACCGACTCCGGTGCCGCCTCGGCCGAGAGCACCGACACCAGCGACGACCCGGCGGCGACCACCGCCGACGCCGGAAAGTCCGAGTCCTGACCGTGCTCGAGGAGGCCCTCGAGCACCTGGTCAAGGGCATCGTCGACCACGCGGACGACGTCGTCGTCCGGCGCAAGGAGCTGCGGCGCGGCGAGCTGCTCGAGGTCCGGGTCCACCCGGACGACCTCGGGCGGGTCATCGGCCGCTCCGGCCGGACGGCCAGCGCGCTGCGCACCGTCGTCGGTGCGCTGGCCGGCGGCGGCCAGGTCCGGATCGACATCGTCGACACCGACCGCGACCGCTGACCGGTCCGGAAGCGGGTCGAGCCGCCGGCCAGAGCCGCTAGCGTCAGCGGAATGGAGCGCGAGCCGTTCCGAGCGTCCACGTCGTACGGTGACCTCGTCGGGTGGGTTGCGGGTGACGGTCCGCCAGTCGTGGCTCTCCACGGCGGTCCCGGCCTCAACTACGAGTACCTCGACGACGTGGTCGAGGAACTGGTGCCACGCTTCCGCGTCGCGACCTTCCAGCAGCGCGGCCTGGCACCGTCGACCATCGAGGGGCCTTTCACCGTCGATCAGGCCGTCGCCGACGTGGCGTCGGTCCTCGACGCCCTGGGGTGGCAGAAGGCTTACGTCGTCGGACATTCGTGGGGCGGCCATCTGGCCTTCCACGTCGCCCACGACCTCGCACCGCGCCTGCTCGCTGTCCTCTCCGTCGACCCGCTCGGCGGAGTCGGCGACGGCGGTACGGCGGTGTTCGGCGAGACGCTGCTGGCCCGGACGCCAGAGGCCCACCGTGCCCGCGCCCGGGAGCTCGACGAGAAGGACACCGCTGGCGAGGCCACCGAGGCCGAGTCCCTCGAAGCCCTCCGGCTGGTCTGGTCCGCGTACTACGCGACGCCGGCCACCGCCCCGACGATGCCGCCCATGCGCACGAACCGCGACACCTCACGCGGCCTGTGGCGCGATCTGGAGGCCCGGCTCCCGACCCTGGAGTCGACGCTTCCCGACATCACCGTGCCCGTCGGCGTGCTCGTCGGTGCTGCAAGCCCGATGCCGCCAGAGGACGCCGGGATCGCGACAGCGCGCCGGATCCCGGGCGCCTGGTGGGTCACCGTCCCGGGCGCCGGCCACTTCACCTGGTACGAGGCTCCGGGCTGCGTCCTCGACGCGATGCTCCGCCTCGCCTCGGGCACCTCGGCGCCCGAGCCTCGAACGCCCTGAGAGGATCGAGGCCGTGAACGCCGTCGAGAACCCGGACGACGTCGTCGTCGCGCGGATCGGCAAGCCGCACGGGCTGCGCGGTGAGGTCACCGTGCAGCTGCACACCGACGATCCCGAGTCGCGGTTCGCCAATGGGGCAGTCCTGGCCACCCAGGCCCGCCCGGGCAGCGGTGTGCCGAGAGCGCTGACCATCCGCTCGACCCGCGTCCACAAGGGGATCTGGCTCCTCGGGTTCGAGGAGATCCCCGACCGCACCGGCGCCGAGTCGTTGCGGGGGACCCGCCTCGTGGCGCACGCCCAGGCGGCCGACGACGACGGCTGGTACGAGGACGAGCTCGTCGGCCTGGCCGTGGTCGACCGCAACGGTACCCGCCTCGGCAAGGTGACCGGGCTCGAGGTCGGCGCGGCCCAGGACCTGCTGGTCGTCCGGCTGGACACCGGCACCGACGCATACCTGCCGTTCGTCGAGGCGATCGTCCCCGAGGTCGACGTCGAGGGCGGCCGGGTCGTCGTCGACCCGCCGGAAGGGCTGCTGGAGCTGGGCGGATGACCGGTATGCGCGTCGACGTCGTCACGATCTTCCCGGACTACCTTGCGCCGCTGGACCTCTCGCTGATCGGCAAGGCCCGGCGCGAAGGGCTGCTCGACGTGCGGGTCCACGACCTGCGCGACTTCACCCACGACCGGCACCGCACGGTCGACGACACCCCGTACGGCGGCGGCGCGGGCATGGTGATGCGTCCCGAACCGTGGGGCGAGGCGCTCGATGCGGTCGTCGCGTCCGGCGACGGCGTCCCGCGGCTCATCGTGCCGAGCCCGGCGGGGGAGCCGTTCACCCAGTCGATGGCCGCCCGGCTGGCCGCCGAGCCGTGGCTGGCGTTCGCGTGCGGCCGGTACGAGGGCATAGACCAGCGGGTTGTCGAGGACGCGGCCACCCGGATGCCGGTCTCGCAGGTGACGCTGGGTGACTACGTCCTGAACGGCGGCGAGGTCGCCGTGCTCGCCATCGTCGAGGCGGTGGCCCGGCTGCTGCCCGGCGTCATCGGGAACGCCGACTCGCTCGTCGAGGAGTCCCACGAGGACGGCCTGCTCGAGTACCCCGTCTACACCAAGCCGCCGGTCTGGCGCGGCCGTGAGGTTCCGCCCGTCCTGCTCTCCGGCGACCACGGTGCCATCGCCGCGTGGCGTCAGGCCGAGCGGGTGGCTCGCACGGTCGAGGAGCGTCCCGACCTCCTGGACATCCGACCGGGCGTGGCTGAGGACGCCGAGGAGATTCTCGTGCTACAGCGGGCCTGCTGGCTGTCCGAAGCGGTGGCCAACGACACGCTCGACCTCCCCGCTTTCACCGAGGACCTCGACGACGTCCGGCGCTGGATCGGCGAGTGGCGGACCTGGGTGGTGCGCAGCAACGGCCGCCTGGTCGGCGGGGTGCGCGCGCGGGAGTCCTCGCAGGTTCCGGGACAGTGGGAGATCGGCCGGCTCATGGTCGCGCCGGACCTCCAGGGCCGCGGAACCGGCCGGCACCTCCTCGAGTATGCGGAGCGCGCGGCGCCCGCGGGCACCACGCAGCTGTGGGTCAACGCCGGGTCGCGGAGCACGGCGAACCTGCGTCGGTACCGACGGGCCGGGTACCGGGTCGTGCCGGGACGGGGGCGGTTCCCGGGGACCGTGGACCTCGTCAAGCCGATTTCGTGACCCGCCGCCCGCTCTGGCAGAATCGGTCGTTGCGTCCGGCACCAGACGCGCCCCTGCCACAGGGGGAGTCCACCCGCGAGCAGGTATGCGGGTTGACGAGGCCGGCCGGTACGCATACCTCACGTTCGTGAACCAACCCGTGGTGACCTGTGGCACCCGAGAAAGCGAACCGCCATGCACAAGCTCGACGCGCTCGACCAGGCCTCCCTTCGCACCGACGTCCCCGCGTTCCGCGCCGGCGACACCGTCAAGGTGCACGTCAAGGTCGTCGAGGGGACGCGCTCCCGGATCCAGGTGTTCCAGGGCGTCGTGATCCGTCGCCACGGCGGCGGGGTCGGCGAGACCTTCACCGTCCGCAAGGTGTCCTTCGGCGTCGGCGTGGAGCGGACCTTCCCGCTGCACACGCCGATCATCGACAAGATCGAGGTCGTCACCCGCGGTGACGTGCGCCGCGCGAAGCTGTACTACCTGCGCGACCTGCGCGGGAAGGCGGCCAAGATCAAGGAGAAGCGCGACTCGGTCCCGGCCGGCAAGGGCAGGGCCAAGGCCGCCGCCCAGGACTCGACGTCGGAGTGACGTCACGCGAGCCCGGCACCGAACCGGTGCCGGGCTCTCCCGTCGCTGCCGCCGAGAAGCGGTCGAGGGGCACCGCGCATACGGGTCGCTGGTGGCCCTACGTCGTCCTCGGCGTCGTGCTCGTCGTCCTGCTGCGGGCCTTCGTGGTCCAGTCCTTCTCGGTACCCAGCGGTTCGATGGAGCCCACCATCGAGCCGGGCGACCGGATCCTCGCCAACCGGCTGGTCCGGGGAGACGTCCAGCGCGGCGACATCGTCGTGTTCGACGGGACCGAGGCGTTCCCGGTGAGTGGGGCGGAGCCGCCGCCGGGGGGGATCGCCGGCGGACTGCGGGCGCTGGCGGGTCTGCTGACCGTCGACACCGGTACCGACTATGTCAAGCGGGTCATCGGACTTCCCGGCGACCGGGTGACGTGCTGCGACGCCCAGGGACGCGTTCAGGTGAACGGCGTGGGGGTCGACGAGCCCTACCTCATGCCCGGCGACAAACCCAGCGACCTGACCTTCGACGTCGTTGTCCCGGAGGGGCATCTGTGGGTCATGGGCGACCACCGCAGCGCCAGTGGGGACTCGCGGTCCTACCTGGGCCGCCCGGGCGGGGGCATGGTCCCGAGGGATGCAGTGATCGGACAGGCGACGGTGCGATACTGGCCGCCCGGTCGCCTCGGATCCCTCGGGGGGCCTGGCCCTGTGTCCACCGTCCCATCGCCTGCCGGAGCTGGTCAGTGACCCCTTTGCCCTCGCTCGTGGCCTCTCCCGCCGTCGCGGGGGCCACTCTCCGCGCGGCCGTCCGGGCGGGGCGGGCATGACGGAGGAGACCGCCGAGCAGCGGCTGCGCCGGATCGCGACGGCGCGGGCCGGGGAGTCCGCGCAGGCGCGCGAGGCCGGCGACCCCCGCCGAGCCGCCCGCACCGCGTCCGAGGAGCAGCGGACCGGGCAGCGAGCGGACGACGACTGGTCCGACGAAGAGGACGAGGACGAGTACGACGAGTCCGGGACGTTCCTGCAGAACGTCTGGGGCGGGATCAAGGAGATCCTCATCATCGCCGTGATGGCGCTGGTGCTCTCGTTCATCGTCAAGACCTGGCTGATCCAGGCGTTCTACATCCCGTCCGGATCGATGGAGAACACCCTGGTCCGCGACGACCGGGTCATCGTCAGCAAGCTGACGCCGGGGCCGTTCGACCTCAACCGCGGCGACATCGTGGTGTTCAAGGACCCCGGCAACTGGCTCGGCAGCGTTCCCGCGAGCAGCGAGGGCGGCACCCGCGACTCGGTCAAGCGGATCCTCCAGTTCATCGGCCTGCTGCCCGACGACTCCGACGACCACCTCATCAAGCGAGTGATCGGGCTGCCGGGCGACCACGTCATCTGCTGCGACAAGGACGGCAAGCTGACCGTCAACGGGGTGTCCATCACCGAGCCGTACATCAAGCCCGGCGACACCCCCGGCGGTGGCAAGGCGGCCTTCGACATCACGGTTCCACCGGGGCGGGTCTGGGTCATGGGCGACCATCGCAGCGACTCGAGCGACTCGCGGTTCCACGACGACGGCACCGGAGCCACCGGGTCCGTGCCCATCGAGGACATCACCGGACGGGCCATCATGATCGTCTGGCCGATCGACCACGTGAAGTGGCTGTCGGTGCCCGAACGCGTCTACGCCGACATCCCGCCGCCCTCCGGCCAGCCCGCTCCGACCCCGGCGTCCACCGGCGCCACCGGCTGAGTGGTCGTCACTCGCTCCCGTAAACCCTCGCTGCGCGTCGAACGCGCGCTCCAGCGGGACGGACACCGTGTGCTCGCGGGGATGGACGAGGTGGGCCGTGGGGCGCTCGCCGGCCCGGTCACGGTCGGTGTGGTCGTCATCGACGAGGCCTGCCGCTCCGCGCCCGTGGGCGTCAAGGACTCCAAGCTGCTGACGCCGCTGGCCCGCGGGCGGATGGTGCGGCCGATCCAGCGGTGGGCCCGCGCGTACGCCGT
>DASTNV010000124.1:0-9830 GCA_035762725.1 Lapillicoccus sp.
CCGACGGTCGAACCGGCGGCGTAAAGCCGCCGACATCGCCCGGGCGTCAGCCGACCCTGCCCGAGCGCGCACGACATTGCCTGAGTCCCCTCAACGCCGAAGGACGCAGGGCCGCGCCTCGGCGCCCCTCCATGCCAGAGACGCAGTGCCGCGACTCGGCGCCACTCCATTCCAGGGACGCAGGGGTCCGACTCAGCGCCCAACCGACGCTCTGGGATGCAGCAACAGGACTCAGTGGCCACCCGACGCTCTAGGACGCAGCAACAGGACTCAGCGCGCCCCGACGTCGGGACGGGCGGGTTTCGAAGCGCCGCGCAGATGACGCAGGCTTTCACGGCGAGGGATGCGGCATCCTCCGAGGACGCGTCGCGCGGAAGACCTGGAGCCGCGAGGCCGGACTCCGCATACAGGCCGCTGGCTACTCTGCGGTAGCGTCGAGAGGCATACGCCGGTCGTACCCCGCGGACCGGTCGAGGAGGAGCCCAGATGAGCACGCACGTCGCCGAGGCCAAGCTCACGGTCGAGGACAAGAGCCTCACCCTGCCGGGTGTCCCGGCCACCGACGGGGCCGACGCCCTGGGAATCTCCGCGCTGCTGAAGGAGACCGGAACGGTCACCTACGACGCCGGGTTCGTCAACACGGCGTCGTGCAAGAGCGCGATCACGTATATCGACGGTGACGCCGGGATCCTGCGGTACCGGGGCTACCCGATCGACCAGCTCGCTGAGAAGTCCTCGTTCGTCGAGGTCTGTTACCTGCTCATCTACGGCGAGCTGCCGAGCCAGAGCCAGCTGGCCGAGTTCGAGGACCGGATCCGTCGCCACACGATGCTCCATGAGGACCTCAAGGCGTTCTTCTCCGGCTTCCCCCGCGACGCCCACCCGATGCCGGTGCTGTCGTCCGCGGTCTCGGCCCTTTCAACCTTCTACCAGGACAGCCTCGACCCCTTCAACAAGGAGCAGGTGGAGCTCTCGACGGTCCGGCTGCTGGCCAAGTTGCCGACGATCGCCGCCTACGCGCACAAGAAGTCGGTCGGGCAGCCGTTCCTCTATCCCGACAACTCGCTGTCGCTGACCGAGAACTTCCTCCGGATGACCTTCGGCTTCCCGGCCGAGCCCTACGAGATCGACCCGACCGTGGTCAAGGCGCTCGACCTCCTCCTCATCCTCCATGCCGACCACGAGCAGAACTGCTCGACGTCGACCGTCCGCCTCGTCGGCTCGGCGCAGGCCAACATGTTCGCGAGCGTCAGCGCCGGCATCAACGCCCTCTTCGGGCCGCTGCACGGCGGCGCGAACCAGGCCGTCCTGGAGATGCTCGAGCGCATCCAGAACGCCGACTACGACGTCGACACCTTCATGAAGAAGGTCAAGAACAAGGAGGCCGGCGTCCGGCTGATGGGCTTCGGCCACCGGGTCTACAAGAACTACGACCCGCGAGCCGCGATCATCAAGCAGACCGCTGACGAGATCATCAACAAGCTCGGCGGCGACGACGAGATGCTCGACATCGCCAAGCAGCTCGAGGCGATTGCCCTCGAGGACGACTACTTCGTCGAGCGCAAGCTCTACCCCAACGTCGACTTCTACACCGGCCTGATCTACAAGGCGATGGGCTTCCCGAACAAGATGTTCACGGTGCTCTTCGCCATCGGTCGGCTGCCCGGCTGGATCGCGCAGTGGCGCGAGATGATCGAGGACCCCGAGACCAAGATCGGCCGGCCGCGCCAGGTCTACACCGGCGCGACCGAGCGGGACTACATGGAGCTCAACAGCCGCTAATCACCCCACGAAGTTCTTCGCTTCGCTCCGACACTTCGCGGGGGCCCCGAATAACAGCAGCCGTCAGAAGCCGGGGAAGGCCTTTCGCAGGTCGGCCAGCCGTGCCATGTCGCCGGTGACCGACGACGGGGTATGCGCGGGGTCCAGTCGTCCGTAGACGAGCCGCAGCAGGGCCTCGGCGGGCATGGTCAGGTCGGGAGCGGCGACGCCGTCGAGCGCGTGCAGCGACACCTCCGGGTCGAGGGTGACTCGGTAGGCGCGGGCCGGGTCGGTCGTCGCGATGATGACCGGGTCAGCCCCGGCCACCGCCTTGCCGATGTTGGCCGCGGTACCAGGGACCGCGTCGAGCAGCTGTCGGACGGCCACCGGGTCCACGGTCGCTGACGGGTCGAGAGCCACGGCGATGTCCCACGTGTGCACGGCGTGCTCACCGAGCCGCATCGCCGACAGACCGTCGAGGTCACGCGTCCCGCCGAACATGTCGACCGTGAAGGCGTCGCGGTCGGCACCGGTAACCCCCTCGAGTCGCGTGACGAGCTCTTCGTTCGCGGCGATGCTGTCGGAGACCTGGTCGGCCGGGTCCTTGGCGTTCCAGCGGTCCCAGATGGGCGGGAAGGCGTCGCGCGCCGGCGGCTCCGACCCGTCCAGACCCGCGGCGAGGTACAGGCCGAAGATCTCCGCCTGGCTGCCCAGGTGCGAGGCGACGTCGGCGATGCTCCACTCGTCGTCGTACGAGCGGTCGCGGACCGAGGAGTCGCTGAGCGGACGGAGGACCGCAGCGAAGCGGTCCTGGGACTGGCGAAGGGCGTCGATGACCGGACTCATAGAAGGGTCAATCATTCGCAGGCCAGATTTATTCGCGGACGGTCAGTGCCCCGCTGTCATGTCCGGTGCGGCGCGCCCGAGCAGGCTGGGCGTGCGGCGGAGGGCGAGCGAGCAGCCGATCGAGATGAGGAAGAGCACGGCGACCACGACCACGACGGCATCCCAGCCACCCTGGGTCCAGGCCACCCCGGACACAGTCCCGAACACTGTCGAGCCCAGGTAGAAGGCCAGGAGGTACAGGGAGGCCGCCTGACCGGGAGCACCGGCGAGCAAGGAAGCCCGAGCCGACGTCCACCCGCTGGCCACCCCGTGTGCGGCGAAGAAGCCGGTCGTCTCCAAGGCGATGCCGACGATGACGATCCAGAGCGGCTCGGCGAGCGTCAGGGCCAGGCCGATGAGCGCGACGACGAGGCACAGCGGCAGCACGGTACGCCGGCCGAACCGGTCCTCCAGCGTTCCGGCCACCGTCGAGCCGACCGAGCCCAACGCATACGTGAGGAACACCAGGCTCGCGACGCCGACGCCGAGGAGGTAGGGCGAGGCCTCGAGCCGGAAGCCGAGCGCGTTGTACGTCGCGACGAAGCCGCCCATGGCCGTCGCAGTAACGGCGTAGATGAGCAGCAGCCCGGGGTCCGACGCCACGGCCTTGGTCCGGGTCCAGGCGCCACGCAGCCCGCCGGTGGACGGCTGGAACCCCCGCGAGGCGGGCAGCAGGATCAGGACGATGACCGCACAGACCACCCCGAGTGCGGCCACCGCGGCGACGCCCCAGCGCCACCCGTAGGCGTCGGCGACCCCCGCGGAGAGCAGGCGGCCGATCATCCCGCCGACCGCCGTTCCGCCGACGTAGAGCCCGGTGGCGCGGCCGTGGTGCGCCGGATCTAGCTCCTCCCGCAGGTACGCGACCGCGACCGCCGCGAACCCCGCGAGCGCGACGCCCTGGAGGAAGCGCAGGCCGAGCAGGACGGGCCAGTTCGGCGCAATCGCGCAGCAGACCCCGACGATGCTCGCGGCCACCAACGAGGCCCGCATGAGTGGGGTGCGGCCGAGGCTCTCGGTCAGCGGACCCACGGCCAGCAGGGCGATCCCGATCCCCAACGTCGCGGCCGAGAGACTCAGCGCGCTGGCCGAGGGCGAGAGGCCGAAGTCGGCGGCGAGCTCGGGCAGCACCGCCTGGGTCGAGTACAGCTCGGCGAAGGTCGCGATGCCCGCCGCGAAGAGCGACAGGCTGACGCGTCGATACCCGGAGCTGCCCGGGCGGTATCCCTCGAACGCCACGGGCCACAGACTCTCACCCGCCGGGGCAATCAGGCGCTTGGCGTGGCCAACTGAATCGTCACGGTTCGTGGGGTGGCGGCCGACTCGCCGGTCGACCAGGACTCGGCGGAGCCGCCGGGACCCCGGGTCCAGGCGCGGTCGCCGACCTGTACCCGATCCACGCCGTATGCCTCGGCGCGGGCCACGGCCCAGTGGCCGGCGCCCCACGCGAGCTCGTCGGACGGCGCCGCCACGGTCAGGGTGGAGCCGTCGACGGTGGCGGTAACCCCCAGCTGGGCCTCGAGATCGGCGGCGATCGTCGCGGCCGGCACCACCGTCTCGGCGGGCCGCAGCTGGCAGACGAAACCGGCCGGCGACTGGCCGCGCAGCGTCGAGGCGAGGGTTCGGCCCTCCTGCTCGTGGTCGGCGTAGGCGTCCGGGTACGCGCTCTTCTGGACCTTCTGGGCCACTTCGGTGATGACCATGGACTCGTAGCCCTTGACTTTGACCAGCGCGTCGTAGAACCCGTTGGTCGAGTGCACCGGGTCGAGGATCTGCTCGCGGGTACCCCAGACCTTCATGCTCGGCCGCTGCTGGAACAGCCCGACCGAGTCGCGGTCGCCGTAGTTGAGGTTGCGGAGCTTGGACTCCTGGATCGCCGTCGTGATGGCGATCGACGCGGCCCGCGGCGGCAGGTCGCGCTTGTCCGAGATCGCGGCGATGAGGGCCGCGTTGGCCGACTGCTCGGGGGTGAATGTCACCGAAGCGCCGGACGCCGTCGCGGTGCAGCTCGGCGAGAACAGCTCGCTGCGCAGCTTGCTGAACACCAGGAAGACCGAGCCAGCGACAATGCCGAGCACGGCGAGGATGGTGACCGGCGCGACCCAGCGGCGTCGCCGACCGTTGCCATGGCGCAGGCGCTCGTCGACGTCCCGGGATCGCCGGTCAGACGTTGGCGTGGAGGACATCGTTCAGCCTGATGCCCGAGCCAGAACGGTCACGGGCCTCGACGGTGCCGGTGACCGAGTTGCGGATGAACAGCAGGTTGTCGCGACCGGAGAGCTCGCGCGCCTTGACGACGGCACCGTCGGGAAGGGTGACCTTGGTGCCCGCGGTGAGGTAGAGCCCCGCCTCGACGACGCAGTCGTCGCCGAGGGCGATGCCCAACCCGGACTGGGCGCCGAGGAGGCAGCGCTTGCCCACGCGAACCCGTTCGGTACCGCCGCCCGAGAGGGTGCCCATGATCGAGGCGCCCCCGCCGATGTCGGAGCCGTCGTCGACGACGACCCCCTGGACGATCCGGCCCTCGACCATCGAGGTGCCGAGCGTGCCGGCGTTGTAGTTGCAGAACCCCTCGTGCATGACCGTGGTGCCCTCGGCCAGGTGGGCGCCGAGGCGCACGCGGTCGGCGTCGGCGATGCGAACGCCGGTGGGCAGGACATAGTCGGTCATCCTCGGGAACTTGTCGACGGAGCGGACCTCGACCGGCCCGTCGGCGAGCAGCGACAGGCGCACGGCCTCGAAGCCCTCGGGGAGGCAGGGTCCGCGGTTCGTCCACACAACGTTCGTCAGCTGCCCGAAGATCCCGTCCAGGTTGACGGTGTTGGGTTGCACTAGCCGGTGGGACAGCAGGTGCAGGCGCAGGTATGCGTCGGCCGCGCCGTCCGGGGGAGCGTCCAGGTCGATCTCGGTCCGGACCACTTCGCGTCGGGTGCGTCGGCGGTCGTCATGGTCGACGAGCGCGTTGAGGCCGACGTTCGGCTCGGTGTCGCCAGGGTCTCCGAGGGCGGGGGAGGGGTACCACGTGTCCAGCACGACACCGGGGCGAGGGGAGTCGTCGGCGGTCACCGTGGCGATGCCGTCCCCCCAGGCGCGGCGCGGTCCAGTCATGGTCGGCAGCCTAACGGCGCTCGCGGACCGGGCCGGTCACCTGCCCACAGGCGGCCGATAGCCTGCCCGCATGGCTGAGCAGGAGCCCCTCGATCTGGACGCCGACGTCGTCACGCTGACCGCGGCGCTCTGCGACATCCCCTCGGTCAGCCAGGACGAGGACGCCATCGCGACGGCCATCGACGCCGCCCTGCGCCCACTGCCGCACCTCACCGTGACCCGGCACGGCAACACCGTCGTGGCCCGGACCGAGCTCGGCCGGCTCGAGCGGGTGGTCCTCGCCGGCCACGTCGACACGGTGCCGCTCACCTCGCCGCCGAACCTGCCCACCCGGCGCGTCGGCGACGAGCTGGTCGGCCGCGGCACGGTCGACATGAAGGGCGGCGTCGCCGTCCAGCTCAAGCTCGCCCGCCAGGTCACCGAACCGAGCCGCGACGTCACCTACGTCTTCTACGAGGGCGAGGAGATCGACGGCGAGTTCAACGGGCTGGCCCACCTCGCCGCCGACCGACCCGAGGTCCTCGACGCCGACTTCGCCGTGCTCCTCGAGCCGACCAACGGCGCGATCGAGGGCGGCTGCAAGGGAACTCTGCGGGCCGAGGTCGTCACCACGGGTATCGCCGCCCACTCCGCCCGCCCGTGGAAGGGCCACAACGCCATCCACGACGTCGGCGAGGTGCTGCGTCGGCTCGCCGCATACGACCAGCAGACGGTCACTGTGGACGGCCTGGACTACCACGAGGCGTTCCAGGCGGTCGGCATCCAGGGCGGCATCGCCGGCAACGTCATCCCCGACCGGTGCGTCGTCACGGTGAACTACCGGTATGCGCCGGACAAGTCGGGCACGGACGCCGAGGCCCACGTTCGCGAGGTGTTGGACGGCTTCGAGGTGACCATCGGCGACAACGCCCCCGGCGCCCGTCCCGGGCTCACCCTGCCGGCCGCCAAGGCGTTCGTCGACGCGCTCGGCCTGCCGGTCAACGCGAAGGAGGGCTGGACCGACGTCGCCCGGTTCTCGGAGCTCGGTATCGCCGCGGTGAACTTCGGACCCGGCGACCCCAACCTCGCCCACACCGATGACGAGCGCGGGCCGGTTCAGCAGTACGTCGACGCCGAGCAGGCCATGCTCCGGTGGCTGGCGTGACCGACCACCCGACGCAACGGCCGGAGGAGCAGCCGAGCCGGCAGGTCGGGCCGGTCACCGTCCGCGGCGGCCAGGTGCCCCCGACCACCGCCGACCAGCGCCTCCTCGACGCCCGGACGCCCAAAGAGGCCGACTGGCTGCACAACGACCCCTGGCGGGTGCTGCGCATCCAGAGCGAGTTCGTCGAGGGGTTCGGGGCGCTCGCCGAGCTCGGACCGGCGGTGAGCGTGTTCGGGTCGGCCCGGACGACTCCGGACCACCCGACCTACGAGCTCGCCACCCGGGTGGGCCGCGCACTGGTCGAGGCGGGGTACGCGGTCATCACCGGCGGCGGCCCCGGAGCCATGGAGGCTGCCAACAAGGGCGCCATGGAGGCCGGCGGCACGTCGGTCGGCCTGGGCATCGAGCTGCCCTTCGAGTCCGGGCTCAACCCGTACATCAACCGCGGCGTCAACTTCCGCTACTTCTTCGCCCGCAAGACGATGTTCGTCAAGTACGCGCAGGGCTTCATCGTCCTGCCCGGCGGGTTCGGCACGCTCGACGAGCTGTTCGAGGCGCTGACCCTGGTCCAGACCCAGAAGGTCACCTCGTTCCCGATCGTCCTCATGGGCCGCGACTACTGGGGCGGTCTCTTCGGCTGGCTCCGCGATACGGCACTGCCGCATGGGACCGTGAGCGCCCCGGACCTCGACCTGATCCACCTCACCGACGAGGTCGACGACGCCGTGCGGCACGTGATCCAGTGGGAGGCCGAGGTCGAGCCGCGGCACTCGGAGTAGCTAGGAGTGGCTCGGAGTAGCTCGGAGTAGCTCGGAGTAGCTCCGAGGAGCGACCGGCAGGGCCACCAATGACCCTCGGGCGGCGACGGCGTGGCACGATCGTCCGGTGATCTGGCTGGCCCTCTTCGTCGCGGTGGTCGTGGCGGTGGTCACGGCGGCCGCCGTGCTGGGCCGGGTCGACGGGTCGCTGGCCGACGCGACGACGACGATGAGCCACATCCCCCTGCCGGACGACCAGCTCACCGAGGCCGACATCGACGAGCTCCGGTTCGACACGGCGATGCGCGGCTACCGGATGAGCCAGGTCGATGCGGTCATCGACCGCCTCCGTCGCGAGATCGGCGACCTCGACGACGAGCTCACCCGAGTTCGGGCGACGCAGCGCCCGGAGACCGTTGATGACCTCGGCGACACCGAGGCGGAGCGGGCCTGAGTGGCCCCCGTCGAGGTCCGCCGTACCGTCCCCACACCGCTGGGAGCGGTCTGGGACACGCTGACCGACTTCGGCGCATACGGGACGTGGATCCCGTTGACCTCGATGCGCACCGACGCTCCGCCGGTCCGGCTCGGCTGGGGGTTCGGCGGGTTCACCGGCATCGGTCCGGTGGGCTTCCTCGACTCGATGCTCGTCGTGCGGTGGCGTCCCCCCGCTGACGGGTCGGCGCGGTTCTCGGTCCGCAAGACCGGCCGCGTGCTGGCCGGCTGGGCGGACGTACGCCTCGCAGCAACGGACAGCGGCGGCACCGAGGTGGTCTGGCGTGAGGAGATCGTGCCGCGGCCCGAGACGGTGGGGCGGCTGGCCGCTCCCGCCGCCGACCGGGTGACGGCACGCCTGTTCGCTGGGGCGCTGGACCGGATGCTCGAGGCGGCCGCGACCCGGACGACGACCTCATGACCGAAACCGCCTCCGACGGGCTGCTGGTCGGCCCGGACGGCGTCTCCCGCTGCGCGTGGGCCGGATCCGCCCCCGAGTACCTCGCCTACCACGACGACGAGTGGGGCCGTCCCGTTCACGGCGAGTCCGCTCTCTACGAGCGGTTCACCCTGGAGGCCTTCCAGTCCGGCCTGTCGTGGATCACGATCCTCCGCAAGCGCCCGGCCTTCCGGACCGCCTTCGCCGAGTTCGACGCCGAGCGGGTCGCGGCGTTCGACGATGCCGACCGGGCTCGGCTGATGGCCGACGCCGGCATCGTCCGGAACGCGCGCAAGGTCGACGCCGCGATCGCCAATGCTCGCGCCGTCCTCGACCTGCGCGCGGACGGCGGGCTCGATGCGTTCGTCTGGTCGTTCGCGCCCGAGCACCACGAGCCGCCCCGGACGGTCGCCGACTTCCGCGCCACCAGCCCGGAGTCGGTCGCGCTCGCGACCGGCCTCAAGAAGCGGGGCTTCGTCTTCGTCGGCCCCACAACGGCGTATGCGGCGATGCAGGCCTGCGGCCTCGTCGACGACCACCTGGCCGGCTGCTTCCGCGCCGCGACCACGTGAGCCTGACGCAGCCGGCGGTCCGCGCCGGGACGGCGCGCTTCCTCACCTACGTGGTCGTCGGGTATGCGCTGTGTCGCCTGGTCAGCGGCATCCTCCTCGCCATCGTGGCGGCCCGACAGGTGCCCACCGGTTGGACCGGACCCGACGTCGGCTACCTGACGTTCACGGCGCAGTGGGACGGCCAGTGGTACCTCCACATTGCGGAGCAGGGGTATCCCAAACGGCTGCCCACCAATGACACCGGCGCGATCCAGCAGAACGCCTGGGCGTTCTACCCGCTGTTCCCGTTCGTCAGCCGAGTCCTCATGGATCTCACCCGTCTGGACTTCTTCACGGTGGGCTCCACACTGTCGCTCCTCCTCGGGTTCGTGGCGGCGGTCGCGATGGGTTTGCTGCTCCGCGACCGGCTGGGTGAGCGGTTCAGCCTCGCCACGATCGTGCTCTGGGCGAGCATGCCCGCCGCCGTGGTCCTCCAAGTGGGCTACACGGAGGCCATGGCGATGGCCCTGCTCACCCTCTTCCTCCTGGCCTTGAGCCGGGAACGCTGGCTTTGGGCCATGTCGCTCGCTGTGCTGTTAGGGCTCACCCGGCCGATCGCGGTACCCATCGCCGCGGTCACCGTGGTCGCCCTGTGGTGTCGATGGCGCGAGCGGACCGAGCGTCCGCTG
>DASTNV010000125.1:0-27207 GCA_035762725.1 Lapillicoccus sp.
GACGAACGGCTTCTGCGAGGTGGCCCCGGAGTCGAGGTACACCAACGGTTTCCCGTCGCGAACCGTGCGCTCGAGGATCGGGAAGTCCGCCCGGATGCGGGTCAGCTCCTCGTCGGTGAACGGCACGGCGGGAGGGATCGACATGGTCAGCCCCGTGCCACCGTCACGTAACGGTCGTAGCCCTCGTCCTCGAGGCGGTCGGCCAGCTCGGGGCCGCCCTCCTCGACGATCCGGCCGTCGACGAAGACGTGGACGAAGTCGGGGTGGATGTAGCGCAGGATCCGCGTGTAGTGCGTGATGAGCATGACGCCGATGTCGCTGGTCGCCTTCACCCGGTTGACGCCCTCGGAGACGACCTTCAGCGCGTCCACGTCGAGGCCCGAGTCGGTCTCGTCGAGGATGGCGATGCGGGGCTTGAGCAGCTCCATCTGGAGGATCTCGTGGCGCTTTTTCTCGCCTCCGGAGAACCCCTCGTTGACGTTGCGGTCGGCGAACGTCGAGTCGATGCGCAGGTCGTCCATCGCCGAGCGCACGTCCTTGACCCAGGTGCGCAGCTTCGGGGCCTCGCCGTCGATCGCGGTCTTGGCGGTGCGCAGGAAGTTCGACACGGTGACGCCGGGGACCTCGACGGGGTACTGCATCGCGAGGAACAGTCCGGCCCGGGCCCGCTCGTCGACCTTCATCGCGAGGACGTCCTCGCCGTCGAGGGTGACGGTGCCGCTGGTCACGGTGTACTTCGGGTGCCCCGCGATGGAGTAGGCCAGCGTCGACTTGCCGGACCCGTTCGGGCCCATGATCGCGTGCGTCTCGCCGGAGTTGATGGTCAGGTCGACGCCGCGGAGGATCTCCTTGTGCGCGCCGTCTTCCACCTCCACGGAGACGTGGAGGTCGCGGATCTCGAGGGTGGTCATTCGCTTCTCTCTCAATGGAGTTCGCTCGCAACGGAGACGAGCACGTCGTCGCCGTCGATCTTCACGGGGTAGACGGCAACCGGGATGGTCGCCGGGGGGCCGGACGGGTCACCGGTGCGGACGTCGAACCGGGAGCCGTGCAGCCAGCACTCGAGAGTGCAGCCGTCGACCTCGCCCTCGGAGAGCGAGACGTCGGCGTGGGTGCAGCGGTCGTTGAGCGCGTGGTAGTCGCCGTTGCCGTCGCGGATCATCGCGACGATGACGCCGTCGACCTCGGCCTGCGCGGCGGTGCCGGGCGCCAGGTCGTCGACGTTGCAGACCCAGGTGTAGGTCTCTTCCACCGGCTGGGCGCTCACTGGAGCACCCCCGCTCCGGCGCGCTGCGCCTCGGCCAGCTCGGCGTCGATGTCGGCGTTGAGCCGGTCGCGCAGGTCGGCCACGGGGATCTGGTTGACGACGTCCACGAGGAACCCGCGCACGACTAGCCGCCGGGCTTCGTCCTCGGGGATGCCGCGGGCCTGCAGGTAGAACAGCTGCTCGTCGTCGAACCGACCGGTCGCCGACGCGTGGCCGGCTCCGACGATCTCGCCGGTCTCGATCTCGAGGTTCGGCACGGAGTCGGCGCGGGCGCCGTCGGTGAGGACGAGGTTGCGGTTGGTCTCGAACGTCTCGGTGCCCTCGGCCTCCGCGCGGATGAGCACGTCGCCGACCCAGACCGTATGCGCCGAGTCGCCCTGCAGCGCGCCCTTGTAAGTCACGTGGCTTGTGCAGTTCGGGGCGTTGTGGTCGACGAACGAGCGGTGCTCGAGGTGCTGCTTGGCGTCCGCGAAGTAGACGCCGAGCAGCGTCGCCTCGCCGCCGGGACCGGCATACCGGACGTTGGTGTTGATCCGGACGATCCCGCCGCCGAGGCTGACCGCGATGTGCCGGTATGCCGCGTCGCGCCCGACCAGCGCGTCGTGCTGGCCGAGGTGGTGGGCGTCGTCGTCCCAGTGCTGGATCGACACAACGGTGAGGTTGGCGCCGTCGCCGACGACGACCTCGACGTTGCCGGTGTGCTCGCCGCTGCCCTCGTGGTCGAGGACGACGACCGCCTTGCTGTGGTGGCCGGCCTCGATGACGACGTGGCCGTTGCTCCGGGCGCCCTGCTTGCCGGTGACGACGAGCCGGACCGGCTCGGTGAGCTCCGCCTCGGCCGGAATCGCTACGTGGGTCGCCTCGGGCGCGTTGGCGTTAGCCACGACGGCAGCGCGGTCGGCGGGGACCAGCACGGTGCCGCGCGGCGCCTGACCGTGGGCGAGGGTCCCGACGCGTACCCCGTCGGGCGCCTCGACCGCATACTCGACCGCGCCGTCCTCCGTAGGGGTGTCGGTGAGCAGAGCACGCAGCCGGTCGACCGGCGTGAACCGCCAGTCCTCCTCGCGCCCGGTGGGGATGGGGAACGCGGAGACGTCGAACGAGGTCGGTCGCTCCGCGCGCGACTGGTCGGGGACGAACGCCGCCGCCGAGTCGGTGTGCGCGCCCTTACTCGGACCACCGGCGAATCCGGCGGTCTTCTCCAACAGCGGCATCAGCCGACTGCTCCTTCCATCTGCAGCTCGATGAGCCGGTTGAGCTCGAGGGCGTACTCCATCGGCAGCTCGCGGGCGATCGGCTCGACGAACCCGCGCACGATCATCGCCATGGCCTCCTCTTCCGTGAGGCCGCGCGACTGGAGGTAGAACAGCTGGTCGGCGGACACCTTGGAGACCGTGGCCTCGTGGCCCATCTGGACGTCGTCCTCGCGGACGTCGACGTAGGGGTAGGTGTCGGACCGGCTGATCTGGTCGACCAGCAGAGCGTCACAGCGCACCGTCGACTTGGAGTTCGACGCCCCCTCCATGACCTGGACCAGGCCGCGGTAGGAGGTGCGGCCACCGCCGCGGGCGACCGACTTGGAGACGATCGTCGAGGAGGTGTTCGGCGCCTGGTGGACCATCTTGGCGCCGGCGTCCTGGTGCTGGCCCTCGCCGGCGAAGGCGATCGAGAGCGTCTCGCCCTTGGCGTGCTCGCCGAGCAGGTATACGGCGGGGTACTTCATCGTCACCTTGGAGCCGATGTTGCCGTCGATCCACTCCATCGTCGCGCCCTCGGCCGCGGTGGCCCGCTTGGTGACGAGGTTGTAGACGTTGTTGGACCAGTTCTGGATCGTGGTGTAGCGGACCCGGGCGTTCTTCTTCACGACGATCTCGACGACCGCGGAGTGCAGCGAGTCGGACGAGTAGATCGGTGCGGTGCAGCCCTCGACGTAGTGCACGTAGGAGCCCTCGTCGGCGATGATCAGGGTCCGCTCGAACTGGCCCATGTTCTCAGTGTTGATCCGGAAGTAGGCCTGCAGCGGGATGTCGACGTGGACGCCCGGCGGGACGTAGATGAACGAGCCGCCCGACCACACCGCGGTGTTGAGCGAGGCGAACTTGTTGTCGCCGGCCGGGATGACCGAGGTGAAGTACTCGCGGAACAGGTCCTCGTGCTCACGCAGCCCGGAGTCGGTGTCGAGGAAGATGACGCCCTTCTCCTCGAGGTCCTCGCGGATCTGGTGGTAGACGACCTCGGACTCGTACTGCGCCGCGACGCCGGCGATGAGGCGCTGCTTCTCCGCCTCGGGGATGCCGAGCTTGTCGTAGGTGTTCTTGATGTCCTCCGGCAGCTCTTCCCACGAGGTGGCCTGCTTCTCGGTGGACTTCACGAAGTACTTGATGTTCTGGAAGTCGATGCCGGTGAGGTCGGAGCCCCAGGCCGGCATGGGCTTCTTGTCGAAGAGGCGCAGCGACTTGAGCCGCAGGTCGAGCATCCACTGCGGCTCGTTCTTGCGCGCCGAGATGTCACGGACGACGTCCTCGTTGAGGCCGCGGCGCGCGGTGGCGCCGGCCGTGTCGCTATCGGCCCAGCCGTACTCGTACCGGCCGAGGTCCTTCAGGCCGGGGTTGAGCTCTTCGATGTGGGTGCTCATCGCGATGCCCTTTCGGGGGTCGGGGTCTCTAGGTCCAAGGCGCCAGGGGCGTCCGGTGTTCCCGGACTGCTCACGGCGCGGGACAGCGCTGTGGTGGGGACGAAGGTGGTGCAGACGTGCGCGCCACCAGCGAGAGTGGCGAGCCGCTGCACGTGCACGCCGAGCAGTCGGGAGATGGCCTCGGTCTCGGCGTCGCAGAACTGGGGGAACTCCTCGGCGACCCGGCCGACCGGGCAGTGGCCCTGGCACAGCTGGACGCCGGCCAGAGCGCCGGCACCGACCGGGCGGGCCGAGGCGGCGAACCCGTCCTCGGTCATCGCCTCGACGAGCAGCTCGGCACGCGCGTGAAGGTCGTCACCGGCGGCGGCGAGGCGGCTCGCATACTTGCTCTCGAGCCCGCCCACCCGTTCGTGGGCGAAGGCGGCGACCGCGTCGGGGCCGCCATGGGTGGCGAGGTAGCGCAGCGCCTGGACGGCCAGCTCGTCGTAGTCGGCCGGCAGCGAGCCGTGGCCCCGCTCGGAGACGACGTAGGCGCGGGCCGGTCGGCCACGACCGCGGGTCTGGGTGGCGCCGGGGTCGTGCTCCTCGACGGAGCCGCGGTCGGCGAGGGCGTCGAGGTGTCGGCGGACGGCCGCCGGCGTCAGGCCGAGGAGGCGGCCGACCTCGGCGGCGGTGACCGGACCGTGTTCGGACACCGCGGCGAGCACACGTTCGCGCGTGCGCTGCTCGTCGGCTCCGATAAACACCACACCATTGTGACGTAATTACCGGAGGCCCCGATAGTAAGGGTGACCTAACACCCAGGGACGGCCTAGTCGGCCGCTCTAGACTCCCCGCTCGTGGCCGCATCCGACTCCCCGGTGGGACTCCTGGGGCTGGTGAGGCGGTTCGGCACGGTCGCTGCGTGCGACGGGATGACGTGGTCGGCGCCCGCCGCTGCGGTCACCGTGGTGCTCGGTCCCAACGGCGCCGGCAAGACGACGGCCGTCGAGTGCGCCGTCGGCCTCCAGCGGGCCGACGCGGGTGCGGTCTCCGTTCTCGGCACCGACCCGTGGCGGGCCACGCCGGAGCACCGCGCCCGCGTCGGGGTGATGCTCCAGTCCGGCGGACTTCCCACGGGCACCACCCCGCTGCGCCTCCTGCGCCACCTCGCCGGCCTGTATGCGGACTCGGCGCCGGTCGACGAGCTGGCGGTGCGGCTGGGGGTCGACCGGTTCGCTCGCACCACCGTGCGGCGACTGTCCGGTGGTCAACGGCAGCGCCTGGCGCTCGCGGCCGCGCTGGTCGGCCGGCCGGAGGTCGTGTTCCTCGACGAGCCGACCGCCGGACTGGACCCGCACGGCCGGCTCGACGTCTACGAGCTGCTCGAGGGGGTCCGGAACGCCGGGACGACGGTCGTCGTGACGACGCACTCGTTCGAGGAGGCCGAGCGCCTCGCCGACCATCTCGTCATCGTCAGCGACGGGCGGACCGTCGCCGAGGGCACCCCGGCCGAGGTGGTCGGACCGGCCAGCCTCGAACAGGTCTATTTCGCCCTCACCCGGCGGGCCGCCTCGTGAGCGCCCCGGCCGCACCCGCGACCCGGGCGCTCGGCCAGGCGCGGTTCGAGGCCGGCACCCTGCTGCGCAACGGCGAGCAGCTGCTCGTCTCCATCGTCCTACCGCTGGGAGCGCTGGTCGGTCTGGCGTTCACGTCGGTCCCCTCGCTCGGCGAGGGGCGCCGGATCGACGTCGCGACGCCGGGCGTCCTGGCCCTCTGCGTCATCTCCGCGGCGTTCACGGCGCAAGCCATCGCGACCGGGTTCGACCGCCGGGCGTCGGTGCTGCGGCTGCTCGGCACCACTCCCCTGGGCCGCGATGGCCTGCTGTGGGGCAAGGCGCTCGCCACGCTGGCGGTCGAGGTGCTGCAGTGGTGCGTCATCGGCGGCGTCGGACTCGCCCTCGGGTGGCAGCCGGTGTGGGCCGGTCTGCCGTCTGCGGTGCTGTACCTCCTGCTCGGGACCTGGGCCTTCGTGGCGCTCGCTCTGCTCCTCGCCGGCACCGTCCGGGCCGAGGGCGTCCTCGCTGTGGCCAACCTCGTCTGGGTCCTGCTGCTGGTTCTCGGCGGCGTGATCGTCCCCCGGACCCAGCTGTCGGAGGCCCTGGCCGGCGTCGTCGGCGCGCTGCCGTCGGCGGCCCTGGCCGACGGGCTGCGGGCGGCGTTCGGCAGCGGGACCTTCCTCGTCGGCCCGGCCCTGATCCTGGTCGCCTGGGCGGCAGTCGCGACCGTGCTGACCGCCCGGACCTTCCGCTGGTCTGACTGACCGTGAGCGACTTCTGGTACCGCGTCCCCCTCGCCGGGTCCCGTGTCGTCATCGCCCTGTGCCTCATCGTGGTGATCGGGGTGCTCATGGCCGTCCAGGGCCGACACTCGAAGGGGTGGCGGCGGGCGGGCATCGTCGTGGCGGTCGTGGCGGCCGTGGCCGTCGTCGGCGCAGCGGTGAACACCCGGCTCGACGCATACCCCAATGTGGGTTCACTGAGCGGGGTCCCGCGGTACCCGATGGTGAACCGGCTGCACCCGACGAGCAACGTCGAGCTCGAGCGAGGTGCAGCTGCGCGGATGTCGGTGCCGGACACAGCCTCGAAGTTCGGCGTCTACGACGCGCAGGTGTACCTGCCGCCGCAGTACTTCAGCGAACCGAACCGCCGCTTCCCCGTCGTCATCCTCACCCACGGCAACCCGGGGCGGAGCACCGACTGGCTCGACGCCGGTTCGGCCGCGGAGACCGGGTTGGCCGTCGCCCGCGCCGGGACGCCGGTCATTCTCGTGATGCCGACGGTGCTCCAGCACCCGGAAGGCGACAGCCTCTGCGTCAACACCGCATCGCAGGGCAACGCCGAGACGTACGTGGTCAAGGACGTCGTGGCGGCCGCTGACAGTCAGCTGAGGACGATCCCCGACGCGGCTCACCGCGGCATCGGCGGCTTCTCGATGGGCGGGTTCTGCGCCCTGAACCTCGGCCTCAAGCACCCCGACGTCTTCTCCACGATCCAGGCGTTCTCGGCGCTGACCGTGTGCGAGCCGGACGCCATCGACGGCGGCAACGAGGCGCTGTTCGGTACGCCGGACTGGGAGGAGCAGGTCGAGGCGAACAGTCCCGCCGACTACTGGAAAACGCTCGACCCGAAAACCGCTCCTGCCATGTGGCTCGACGTCGGCGACGAGGAGGCGACCCTGATCCCTCCTCTCGAGGACTTCGCCGACGAGCTGTCGGGTGCGGGGTTCACCGTGCAGTTCCACGAGCGCGACGGGGGCCACGACTTCGACACGTGGACTCCCGCACTGCAGGAGTCGCTGCCCTGGGCGGCTGCGAGACTCAGCCGGTGACGCCCTCGCCCACTCTGCGTCCGATTGCCGAGGCCGACGTACCTGCGGTGCTCGCGCTCAACCACCGCTTCGTCGACTACCTGTCGCCGCTTGACGCGGAGCGGCTGCTGTGGCTGGTCGGCCTGTCCGACCACGCTGACGTCGTCGAGGTCGACGACCGGGTCGTCGGGTTCGTCCTCACCATGGCCCCGGGCAGCGACTACGACTCGGACAACTACCGCTGGCACGCCGCGCGATACGGCGGCGAGTTCTACTACCTCGACCGGATCGTCATCGCCGAGGACATGAGCCGTCGCGGCCTGGCCGGGTTCGTCTACGACGCCATGGAGGGCGTCGCGCGAGGGTTCGGGCGGATGACCCTGGAGGTCAACGTCGACCCGCCCAACGTCGGGTCGCTGGCGTTCCACGAACGGCGCGGGTACGTCGAGGTCGGGCGGCTGGGCGAACCGGGTCACATGGTCCGTCTGATGGCCAAGGAGCTGACCACTTAGGGTTACGCGGTGCGCCTGCCCGCGGTCCGGCCCTCGCTCGTGCGGCCGATCCTCGTCGCCAACCTGGTCGGCGAGGTCGTCATCGTCATCACGGGCGGCATCGTGCGGCTCACCGGCAGCGGCCTTGGCTGCCCCACCTGGCCGGAGTGCGTGCCCGGCTCGTTCACGCCGGTTCCCCACCAGGAGGAGGGGATTCACAAGTTCATCGAGTTCGGCAACCGGACCCTGACGGGGGTCGTGGGTCTGCTCGCCCTGGCCTGCGTGTGGGTGGTGTTCACCCGTATGCGTCGGCGCCGGCCGCTGCTGCTGGTCGCCGTCGGACTCGTGGTCGGGGTACTTCTCCAGGCCGTGGTCGGCGGGATTGCCGTGCGGATGACGCTGAGCCCGGTGGTCGTGGCGTTCCACTTCCTGTTGTCGATGGTCATGGTGACCCTCTCGACGATGCTGCTGCGCGGAGCCGAGGACGGCTGGTCGCCGGACGGCACAGCCGATCTCGGCCCACGGGAGCTGCTGGTGCCGCGACTGGTCTCGCTGCTCGCGTGGGTGACGTCCCTCGTGGGCGCGGTCGTTCTCGTCCTCGGCACGATCGTCACGGGTTCGGGGCCGCACTCCGGCGACGCCGAGCAACCGGCGCGGACCGGGTTCGACCCGCGGACCGTCGCCTGGTTGCACGCGGACGTCGTCATGCTCTTCGTCGGCCTGGTCGTGGCGGTGCTGGTCGCGGTCTGGCTGACCAGCTCGTCGGACCGGGCCAAGGCGACCTGGCGCGGGGTGCTCGTGGTGACGCTGCTGCAGGGCGTGATCGGCTACGTCCAGTACTTCACCGGGCTGCCCGAGGTGCTGGTCGGCCTGCACATGCTGGGCGCGTGTCTCCTCGTGGTCACCGTGACGCTCGGCGTGATGAACCTCCGCCGCAACCCTCTCTAACCAGCGGCGCCCCCCGGGGCCGTCCCGCTCCTTTCCCGCCGAGAGGCCAGCTTCGGCTGCTCTGGAACGGCGGTAAGCGGCCGAAGTTGGCCTGTCGGCAAATCGGGTACGGGCCGACGGTGGCGCAGAGCAGCGGGTCCAGGGCGATCGTGGGCACAAATTGCTCCCCTAGGGGCGACTAGTTCCCATGATCGTCCAGTGGTCGCGGCGGTGATCGTCTGCATCAGGCGGCCCGCCGGTCCTCGTCTGACCCTCGGCGTGATGACCTCCGCCGGAATCCCTCTAGCTCCTCCCGCCTTTTGCGCCGAAAGGCCAACTTCGGTCCTTATTCGGCGCGAATGACGACCGAAGTTGGCCTTTCGGCAGATTGGGGGCGGGCCGATGGGACGTCTGTGGGGAAGCAGAGGTATGCGGGTCAGTGCCAGACGGGGACGTAGAGCAGTGGGTCCAGGGCGACCGCGACGAAAAGAATCGTCAGGTACGTGATCGAGAAGTGGAAGAGCCGCATCGGTCGCAGCACGGCCGGACCGGCCCCCGCCTTGGCCGCCCGCAACAGACGGTGCGCCTCGACGACGAACAGCGCTCCCGACACCACCGCGCCGACCAGGTAGACGAGTCCCATCGGCGCCACGGGGATGAGCAGCAGCGACGCCGCGACCATCGCCCACGAGTAGACGACCACCTGCCGGGCGACAACGACGAACCGCTCCACCACCGGCAGCATCGGGACGTGCGCGGCGGCGTAGTCATCCTTGAACTTCATCGACAGCGGCCAGTAGTGCGGCGGCGTCCAGAAGAAGACCACGGCGAAGAGGACGAACGGCGCCCAGGCCAGTGAGTCGGTGACCGCCGACCAGCCGATGAGCACCGGCATACAGCCTGCCGCCCCACCCCAGACGATGTTCTGGGCGGTCCGGCGCTTGAGCAGCGCGGTGTAGACGCCGACGTAGAACAGCAGGGCCCCGAGAGCCAGCCACGCGCTGAGCCAGTTGACCAGCAGGCCGAGCCACAGCGTCGACGCCACGGCCAGAACCAGCCCGAAGACCAGCGCCCCGCGCGGCGACACCGTGCCGGTGACGAGCGGCCGGCTCGACGTCCGGTGCATCACGGCGTCGATGTCACGGTCGAGGTAGCAGTTGAGGGTGTTGGCCGCGCCGGCCGACATCGTCCCGCCCACCAGGGTCGCGAGGACCAGCCACAACGACGGGACCCCGCGCGCCGCCAGGAACATCACCGGCACGGTCGTGATGAGCAGCAGCTCGATGATCCGCGGCTTGGTCAGCGCGACGTACTGGCCGACGACGAACCACGGTCCCCGACCGTGTCGTGCCGGTGCCGCCGAGAGGTCGGCGCGAGGGTCCAGAGCGGTCACGGATTCCTTCGTAGTGGCAGCGGCGGTCGTTCGCCGCGAGTGTATCCCGGGGCGCCGGACGAGGGGCTTTGCTCCGCCGCCCAGCGCATGACATGGCGTGTTGCTGGGCACATGCTCAGGGCTAGGCTCGCAACTGACCGGCACCGGCTTCGAAGGAGAGCTCTGTGACCCCGCCCTCGGCTACCCGATCCGCCCGACGCTCGACTGGTTCGTCCGCAGGTCCACTCGCCAAGCGCAGCCCGGAGCTCCACCTCCCGGTCGCCACCAAAGCCGGCTGGAGCGACCTCGATGTGCGCGCCGTCGACACCGTCCGGGTCCTCGCCGCAGACGCGGTGCAGAAGACCGGAAACGGCCACCCCGGCACCGCGATGTCGCTCGCGCCGGTGGCCTACCTGCTCTACCAGAACGTCATGACCCATGACCCGTCCGACCCGGCCTGGCTCGGTCGCGACCGGTTCGTCCTCTCCTGCGGCCACTCGAGCCTCACGCAGTACATCCAGCTCTACCTCTCCGGCTACGGCCTGCAGATGAAGGACCTCGAGGCGCTGCGCACCTGGGGCAGCCTCACGCCCGGCCACCCGGAGGTGCACCACACCACGGGTGTCGAGATCACGACGGGCCCGCTCGGCTCGGGTCTCGCCTCCGCGGTCGGGATGGCCTTCGCCCAGCGCCGCCAGCGGGAGATGTTCGACGCCGGCGCCAAGCCGGGCGAGTCCGTCTTCGACCACCACATCTACGTCATGGCCTCCGACGGCGACATCATGGAGGGCGTCACCCACGAGGCGTCGGCACTGGCCGGTCACCAGGAGCTCGGCAACCTCACCCTGATCTACGACCAGAACCACATCTCGATCGAGGACGACACCAACATCTCGTTCTCCGAGGACGTCGCCAAGCGCTACGAGGCCTACGGCTGGGACGTCCACGTCGTCGACTGGCGCAAGAACACCGCCGACGACGAAGGCGGCTACCGCTACGTCGAGGACGTCGACGAGCTGCTCGCCGCCATCGAGGCCGGCAAGAAGGTCACCAACAAGCCGACCCTCGTCCTCCTCAAGACGATCATCGCCTGGCCGGCCCCGAGCAAGCAGAACACCGGCAAGTCGCACGGCTCCGCCCTCGGCGACGACGAGGTCAACGCGACCCACGAGATCCTCGGCTTCTCGCAGAAGCGGTTCCCCGTCGAGCGCGCCGTCCTCTCGCACGCCCGCAAGGTCATCCAGCGCGGCACGGCCGCGCACAAGGCCTGGGACAAGCGGTATGCGGCCTGGCGCAAGGCCAACCCCGACAAGACCGCGCTCCTCGACCGGCTCGTCGAGGAGAAGGTGCCAGCCGGTCTCGGCAAGGCGCTGCCCACCTTCCCCACCGACACCGACAAGGGGATGTCGACCCGAGCCGCCAGCGGCAAGGTCCTCGACGCGATCGCCGACGTCATGCCGGAGCTGTGGGGTGGGTCCGCCGACCTCGCCGAGTCGAACAACACGACGATGGCCGGCCAGCCGTCGTTCATCCCGACCGATAAGCAGACCCACGAGTGGAAGGGCGGCCCGGGCGGCCGCACGCTCCACTTCGGCATCCGCGAGTTCGGGATGGGCTGCATCCTCAACGGCATCGCCCTCGAGGGCCTCACCCGTCCCTACGGCGGCACCTTCCTCGTGTTCTCGGACTACATGCGAGGAGCGGTACGCCTCGCCGCGGTGCAGGGGCTGCCGGTCACCTTCGTGTGGACGCACGACTCGATCGGCCTCGGCGAGGACGGCCCGACCCACCAGCCGGTGGAACACCTGGCCGCGCTGCGCGCCATGCCCGGTCTCGACGTCGTCCGTCCGGCCGACGCCAACGAGACCGCCGTCTGCTGGCAGGCCATCCTCGACAACGCCCGGCCCGCCGGGCTGGTCCTCACCCGCCAGAACCTGCCGATCTACGACCGCAAGACGTTCGCCAAGGCCAGCAACGCCAGCAAGGGCGCCTACGTCCTCGTCGACGGCGGCAAGAGCGGTACGGAGGCACCCGACGTCATCCTCATCGCCACCGGTTCCGAGGTGAGCATCGCCGTCGACGCCCGCACCACGCTGGAGAAGGCCGGCATCAAGACCCGCGTGGTGTCGATGCCGAGCCGCGAGTGGTTCGAGCGGCAGTCGCGGTCCTACCGCGACAAGGTCCTCCCTCCGTCGGTCCGGGCCCGGGTCAGCATCGAGGCCGGCGTCGGCCTCGGGTGGCGCGACTACGTCGGCGACGCCGGCCGGATCATCAGCCTGGAGCACTTCGGTGCATCGGCCGACTACAAGACGCTGTTCCGCGAGTTCGGCATCACGCCCGAGGCCACGGTGAAGGCAGCCAAGGACTCGATCAAGGCGACCAAGGCCGCCGCGGTGGTGGCGCCGGTCAAGGACGTCAACCCGCGATCCGCCCAGAACGGCAGCCTCACCGACACGACCCCCTCGAAGCCGGCGGCGAAGAAGGCCACCGTCTCCGCTCGCTGAACACCCCTTCAGACCACACGCTAGGGAGCTGAGCACCCATGACGAACAACAACCTCCAGGCCCTCTCGGACGCCGGCGTCTCGATCTGGCTGGACGACCTCTCCCGTGACCGGCTCGACTCGGGCAACCTCGCCGAGCTCGTCAAGGTCCGCAACGTCGTGGGCGTCACGACGAACCCGACGATCTTCCAGCTGGCCCTGTCGAAGGGGAACGCCTACGACGACCAGCTGGAGAAGCTCGCCACGGCCGGCAAGAACGTCGACGAGGCCGTCTTCGCCATGACCACGGACGACGTCCGCAACGCCTGCGACGTCATGACGCCGGTCTACGAGGCCACCAACGGCGTCGACGGTCGGGTGTCGATCGAGGTAGACCCGCGGCTGGCCCACGACACCGAGAAGACGGTCGAGCAGGCCAAGCAGCTGTCGGCGGCCGTGGACCGCGACAACGTGCTCATCAAGATCCCGGCCACCCTCGAGGGGCTGCCGGCGATCACCGCGGTCCTCGCCGAAGGGATCAGCGTCAACGTCACGCTGATCTTCAGCCTGGAGCGGTACCGCGCCGTGATGAACGCGTTCCTGGCCGGCCTCGAGCAGGCCAAGGCGAACGGCAAGGACCTCGCCAAGATCGAGTCGGTCGCCTCGTTCTTCGTCTCCCGCGTCGACACCGAGATCGACAAGCGGCTCGACGCCATCGGCACCGACGAGGCCGCCGCCCTCAAGGGCAAGGCCGGGATCGCGAACGCGCGACTGGCCTACCAGGCATACGAAGAGGTCTTCTCGACCCCGCGCTGGAAGTCCCTGGCCGCGGACGGCGCCCGCCCGCAGCGGCCGCTGTGGGCGTCGACCGGGGTGAAGAACCCCGAGTACAAGGACACCATGTACGTCGTCGACCTCGTCGCGCCGGGCATCGTCAACACCATGCCGGAGAAGACCATGGACGCCGTCGCCGACCACGGCGAGGTCACCGGCGACACGATCACGCCGAACTACGGCGACGCCCAGAAGGTCCTCGACGACCTCGAGGCGATCGGCGTGTCCTACAACGACGTCGTCCAGGTCCTCGAGGTCGAGGGTGTCGACAAGTTCGACAAGTCCTGGGACGAGCTCCTCACCGAGGTGCGCGACGACCTGCAGGCGGCCGCCGAGAAGGCAGCTGGGAAGTGACCGCCCTCTCCGTCTCCGCGTCCGGTCCGGCCGCGGACGCTATCGCCGCGGCCGTTCCCCGGCTCGTCGAGGCACAGTTCGCCTCGAAGCTGTTCGCCCAGGACCCCACGCTCTGGGGTGAGGCGGCCGTCTCCGAGTCGAGCAAGCGACTCTCCTGGGTGGGCCTGGCCCGCTCGTCGCGGCCGCTGGTCGGCGAGATCGCCGCCCTTCGCGACGAGCTGGTCGGCAAGGGCCTCGACCACGTCGTGCTCTGTGGCATGGGCGGCTCGTCGCTCGCGCCCGAGGTCATCTGCGCGACCGAGGGCAAGGAGCTCGTGGTCCTCGACTCCTCCGACCCCGATTACGTCCGAGCGGCCCTGCAGGACAAGCTCGACCGAACCGTGGTCGTCGTGTCCAGCAAGTCCGGCTCCACCGTCGAGACCGACTCCCAGAAGCGCGCATACGAAGGCGCCTTCAAGGAAGCCGGGATCGACCCGACCGAGCGGATCGTCGTCGTCACCGACCCCGGCAGCCCGCTCGACCAGTCTGCGCGCGCGGACGGCTACCGGGTCGTCAACGCCGACCCCGACGTGGGCGGCCGCTACTCCGCACTGACCGCGTTCGGGCTGGTCCCCAGCGGCCTGGCCGGCGTCGATATCGAGGCGCTCCTCGACGACGCCGAGTCGGTCGCCGACCTGCTCGCCGCCGACGACGACGCGAACCCCGGCCTTCGGCTGGGCGCGGCGATCGGTGGCACCGACCCCTTGCGGAACAAGCTGGCCATCGTCGACGACGGTTCGGGCATCGTCGGGTTCGCCGACTGGGCCGAGCAGCTGATCGCCGAGTCGACCGGCAAGCAGGGCACTGGCATCCTCCCGGTCGTCGAGCACGACGACGACGACCCCGAGGTCAAGTGGCCGGCCCACGACGTCACCGTGGTCCGGCTGGTCAGCGTCGACGCCGACGGCGACGCGCCGACGTCCGACGACACCGACCTCGTCGCGGTCGACCCCAGCCGATCAGAGATCGAGGTCAGCGGGTCGCTCGGAGCGCAGATGCTGCTGTGGGAGGTCGGGACCGCGGCGGCCGGCCGGCTGCTGGGGATCAACCCCTTCGACCAGCCCGACGTCGAGAGCGCCAAGGCGGCGGCCCGCGACCTGCTCGGCAAGGGCATGGGCTCAGCGGCGGCTCCGGCGGCCACCGACGGGGCGATCGAGATCCGGACCATGGGCGGCGACAGCGACTGGCTCGGCGGCGCCACCACCGTGGCGGGCGCTCTCGAAGCCCTGTTCGCCCAGCTCGACCCGAACCAGGGCTACGTCGCCGTGATGGCCTACCTCGACCGCCTCTCCGACGCGCCGCTGGCGGCGTGCCGACGCGGGATCGCCCTGCGCACCGAGCGACCCACGACGTTCGGCTGGGGTCCCCGGTTCCTGCACTCGACCGGGCAGTTCCACAAGGGCGGTCCGGCGGTCGGTGTCTACCTGCAGATCACGTCGCAACCCAAGCAGGACCTGGCCATCCCCGGCCGGGACTTCACCTTCGGCGACTTCATCGCCGCTCAGGCCGGTGGCGACGCGGCGGTGCTCGCCCAGCACGGACGTCCCGTCCTGCAGCTGCACCTGACCGACCACGACGCGGGGCTGGCCCAGCTGGAGAAGGTGTTGGGAGTCGGGGGCACCACGTGAGCCCAGCGCGGGTCGCGGCGGGGGTCAACCCGCTTCGCGACCCGCGGGACCGCCGGCTCCCCCGGATCGCCGGCCCGTGCGGAATGGTGATGTTCGGCGTCACCGGCGACCTGTCCCGCAAGAAGCTCATGCCGGCGATCTACGACCTCGCCAATCGCGGGCTGCTGCCACCGGGCTTCTCCCTGGTCGGGTTCGCGCGGCGTGACTGGGCCGACGAGGACTTCGGCCAAGTGGTCTACGAGTCGGTGCGCGACCACGCCCGGACCCCGTTTCGGGAGGACGTGTGGCGCAACCTCGCCGAGGGGTTCCGGTTCGTGCCGGGGACCTTCGACGACCCGGCCGCCTTCGACCTGCTCGCCGACACGGTGCACGCCCTGGAGCACCAGCGCGGTACCGGCGGCAACCTCGCCTTCTACCTGTCGATCCCGCCCGGGTCGTTCTCGCTGGTCTGTGAGCAGCTGAAGCGCTCCGGCCTGGCGGACTCGCGCGGGACCGCGTGGCGGCGGGTCGTCATCGAGAAGCCGTTCGGCCACGACCTGGCCAGCGCCCGCGAGCTCAACACCATCGTCGAGACGGTGTTCCCGGCGGACTCGGTGTTCCGGATCGACCACTACCTGGGCAAGGAGACGGTCCAGAACATGTTGGCGCTGCGGTTCGCCAACCAGATGTTCGAGCCGATCTGGAACGCCAACTACGTCGACCACGTGCAGATCACCATGGCCGAGGACATCGGCATCAGCGGCCGGGCTGGCTACTACGACGGGATCGGCGCGGCCCGCGACGTCATCCAGAACCACCTGCTGCAGCTCCTGGCGCTGACCGCCATGGAGGAGCCGGTCTCGTTCAACGCCCGCGACCTGCGGGCCGAGAAGGAGAAGGTCCTCTCCGCCGTGACCATCCCCGGCGACATCGGCCGCGACACGGCGCGCGGCCAGTACACCCACGGGTGGCAGGGCGAGGAGGAGGTCGTGGGGTACCTCGAGGAGCAGGGTGTCGCCAAGGACTCCACCACAGAGACGTATGCGGCGGTGAAGCTGCTCGTCGACACCCGCCGGTGGGCTGGAGTCCCGTTCTACCTACGGACCGGCAAGCGGCTCGGCAAGCGGGTCACCGAGATCGCCGTGGTCTTCAAGCGGGCGCCGCACCTGCCTTTCGACGACACGGCGACCGAGGAGCTCGGCCAGAACGCCATCGTCATCCGGGTCCAGCCGGACGAGGGCATCACCATGCGGTTCGGGTCCAAGGTCCCGGGCAACCAGATGGAGGTTCGCGACGTCACGATGGACTTCGGGTACGGGTCCGCGTTCACGGAGTCGAGCCCTGAGGCATACGAGCGGCTGATCCTCGACGTCCTGCTCGGCGACCCACCGCTCTTCCCCCGGCACGAGGAGGTCGAGCTGTCCTGGCGGATCCTCGACCCGATCGAGGCCTGGTGGGGCAGGCACGGCAAGCCGGAGCAGTATGCGGCGGGCGGTTGGGGTCCGGCCTCGGCCCACGCGATGATGGCTCGGGACGGGCGCACCTGGAGGATCCCGTGATCATCGACCTCCCCAAGACCACCTCCGTGGCGGTCAGCAAGAAGCTGGTTCAGCTCCGCAACGACGTGGGCGCGATGACCCTCGGGCGGGTACTCACCCTGGTCATCGCCGTCGACGACCACCAGGCCGAGGAGATCGTCGAGGCGGCGAACGACGCATCGCGGCAGCACCCGTGCCGGATCGTTGTCGTCGTGGCCGGCAACCGGCGCGGCGCCGCACGCATGGACGCCCAGATCCGGCTGGGCGGCGACGCCGGCGCGTCGGAGGTGGTCATCCTCCGGCTCTACGGCGACCTCGCGAAGCACGGGCAGTCGGTCGTCACGCCGCTGCTGCTCGCCGACTCCCCCGTCGTCGCGTGGTGGCCGCACGAGATGCCGCCGAACCTGCGGTCCGACCCGATCGCCCAGATGGCGCAGCGCCGGATCACCGACTCGGCCGAGTGCCGGAACCCGCGGGATGCGCTCAAGCGGCTGGCCGCCCAGTACGAGCCGGGCGACACCGACCTGGCGTGGACCCGGATCACGTTGTGGCGCGGCCTCCTGGCGGCAGCGCTCGACGGCCCGCCGTACGAGCCGGTGACGCGGGCCGTCGTGGCCGGCGCGTCGGACTCCCCGTCGTCGGAGCTGCTGGCCGCCTGGCTGGGGATGGTGCTCAAGGTGCCGGTGCGCCGCGTCCGGACGGCGGCCGGCGCCGGCGTCGTCAGCGTCCGGCTGGAGCGCAAGAACGGGTCGATCGACCTGGTCCGCCCCGACGGGTCCGTTGCCACGCTGTCGCAGCCGGGGCAGCCGGACCGACGGATCTCACTCAAGCGGCGCGGCCTCGCCGAGTGCCTCGCCGACGAGCTGCGGCACCTCGACGACGACGAGGTGTATGCGCGCACCCTCACCCGGGGGCTGGCCACCCTCCGGCCGGCGCGGTTGACGGCCTCGGAAGCCGCGGCGAAGGGCGAGGCGCCGTCGACCGCCCGGTCTCGGAAGCTGGCCGCCAAGCTGTCGCGCAACCGTGGCGCCCAGGAGGCGCTGGCCATGGTCGAGGCGCCGCCGCCCCCGGAGGGCGCCGACACCGCATCGGTGAAGACGGCAACCGCCCGCAAGCGCGCCGGGAAGCCGACGGCGAGGGAGAAGACCGTCGCCAAGCGGCCCTCGAAGGCCACGCGAAAGGGGTCCACCTCATGACCGGAGCCGAGCCCACCGTCGAGGTCCACGCGTCCAAGCAGAGCCTGTCGGATGCGGCGGCCGCCCGGTTCGTGGCGGCGCTGGCTCAGGCCCAGGCCACGCGCGGGGCGGCGCAGGTGGCGCTCACCGGCGGGTCCATGGGGTCGGCGATCTTCGCGTCAGTGCTGGCGACGCCGGACCGTGGCACCGTCGACTGGTCGCAGGTCTACGTGTGGTGGGGCGACGAGCGGTACCTCCCCGCGGGCGACCCCGAGCGCAACGACACCCAGAACGACGAGGCGGGGCTGTCCCAGCTGGGGCTGGACGGCGGGAAGGTGTTCCGGGTCGAGGGTCCGGACGCGAGCGCCTCGGCCGAGGCGAGCGCGGCCGCATACGGGCGGACGATTCGCGGGTTCGGGCAGGGCGAGTTCGACGTGGTCCTGCTCGGTGTCGGCCCGGACGACCACGTGGCGTCACTGTTCCCGCACCACCCGGCGCAGCGGATCACGGACGCGATCGCGGTCGCGGTGCACGAGTCGCCGAAGCCCCCGCCGGACCGGGTCTCGCTGACCTTCGAAGCGCTCAACCGGACGCGCGAGGTCTGGTTCCTCGTGGCCGGTTCGGACAAGGCAGACGCGGTGGCGTCGGCATTGGCCCCCGGTGCAGACCGCTGGGACGTGCCGGCGAGCGGCGTCCGCGGTTCAGCGGCGACCCGCTGGCTCCTGGACGAGGCGGCAGCGGCCAACCTCGACCGCTAGTGGGCGCCACGGCTGCGCGATGAGATCAGGTTGGGTACCTGCTGCGCAGGTTGCAACGCGAGCTCGACGTACCCAACGCGATCTCATCGGGCCACGACCTGAGGCGAGCCCCCGTCAAGTGGCTCGCCTCCGAACGCCGTCGAGGACGTCTGCGCAGGCATCACGGTCAGCGCGCAGACCGTCCACGGTGTGCGCGCCGGCAGCAAGATCTGCGCAGCTGCAATGCGCAGCGCCCCGCCGCGGCCTACTGGATGAGGCCGCGCTGGCGGAGGGTGGCGAGGGCCTCGTCGAGGATGGCCTTGCCGTCGGCGTCGCTGCGCCGTTCCTTCACGTAGGCCAGGTGGGTCTTGTACGGCTCGACCTTGTGCGGGGCCGGCGGGTTCTCGTGGTCCTGGCCGGCGGGGAACCCGCAGCGCGGGCAGTCCCAGGTCTCCGGCAGCACCAGACCGGGCTCCTCGGCGAAGCTCGGCCGGGTCTCGTGGCCGTTGGCGCACCAGTAGGAGACGAAGATCCGCGGCGCGGCGTCGCCCCGCTCGGCCTCGCCCATGGGGCCGGCGCCGACCCTGCTTCCCCGGATGGCGTTACCGCTGGCCATTCGCTCTCCCTTGAACCGTCAGGCGGCGAACCGGGCCAGCAGGCCCAGCCCGATGATGGTGATGAACCAGATGATGCTGATGGCGATGGTGAACCGGTCGAGGTTCCGCTCCGCCACCGTCGACCCGCCGAGCGAGCTCGACATGCCGCCGCCGAACATGTCCGAGAGGCCGCCGCCCTTCCCCTTGTGCATGAGGATCAGCAGGATGAGGAAGAGGTTCGCCAGGACCAGCACGACCTGCAGTCCGATCTTCACGGCGTTCACGGGTGAGGAAGTCCCATCTGGTTCGTACGTGGTGGTCACGGGGCGCACGCGCCTCCCCCTGACGCGTGGGCAACGCCTCCCAGGATAACCCGGGAGGGCCGCTATCCGGTCACGTGCTCAGGTGATGTGCTCTCGGTAGCGGCAGATCGTCGCGAACTCCTCGGGGTCGATCGACGCCCCGCCGACCAGCGCCCCGTCGATGTCGTCCTGCGCCATCAGCGACGCGATGTTGCGCGCCTTGACCGACCCGCCGTAGATGACCCGGGTCTGGTCGGCCACGGCGTCGTTCGAGATGTCGGCCACGAAGTACCGGATCGCCTTGCACACCTGCTGCGCGTCCTCGGGGGTGGCCACCTCGCCGGTACCGATCGCCCAGATCGGCTCGTACGCGATGACGATCTGCGGCAGGGACTCGCGCCGCACGTCGAACAGCCCCGCCCGCAGCTGCTCCAGCACGTACGGCACCGCCCGGCCCTCCCGGCGAACCGCGAGGTTCTCGCCGATGCAGAGGATCGGGGTGAGCCCGTGCTGGAAGGCCGCGAGCACCTTGTTGTTGACGACCTTGTCGGACTCGCCCTGGTGCTCGCGGCGCTCGCTGTGCCCGACGACCGCATACGTGCAGCCGAGCTTCTGCAGGAACTCACCGGAGATCTCGCCGGTGAACGGGCCGAAGGTATGCGTCGAGAGGTCCTGTGCGCCGTACTTGAGGCGCAGCTTGTCCGCCTCGACAAGGGTCTGCACCGAGCGCAGGTCCGTGAACGGTGGCAGGACCGCCACCTCGACCGCGTCGTAGTCGTGCTTCGCGTCGCGCAGGGTCCAGTCGAGCTTCTGGACGAAGTGGGTGGCCTGGAGGTGGTCCAGGTTCATCTTCCAGTTGCCGGCGATGAGCGGTGTGCGCGCCATCAGGACCGTCCCTCCAGCACGGTGAGGCCTGGGAGCTGCTTGCCTTCGAGGTACTCGAGGCTGGCGCCGCCCCCGGTGGAGATGTGGCCGAACTGGTCGTCGGAGAACCCGAGCTGCCGCACCGCGGCCGCCGAGTCGCCGCCCCCGACCACCGTGAGCGCACCGTCGGCGGTCCGCTCGACGAGGGCCTCGGCGAGCACCTTGGTCCCCTCGGCGAACGGCGCCATCTCGAAGGCCCCCATCGGACCGTTCCAGAACACCGTGTTGGCGTCGCTCAGCTTCTCGGCGAACAGCGCGGCCGAGTCGGGCCCGATGTCGAGGCCCATCCGGTCGGCCGGGATCGCGTCGGCGGGCACGACATCGTGGTCCGCCTCCGCGGAGAACGAGGTCGCGGCCACGATGTCGATCGGCAGGACGAACTCGACGCCCTTGGCCTCGGCCTCGTCGAGGTACCCGCGAACGGTGTCGACCTGGTCCTCCTCGAGCAGGCTCTTCCCCACCTCGTAGCCGAGCGCCTTGAGGAAGGTGAACACCATCCCGCCGCCGACGAGGATGAGGTCGGCCGTGCCGAGCAGGTTGCCGATGACGCCGAGCTTGTCGGAGACCTTCGCACCGCCGAGCACGACGGCGTACGGGCGCTGGGGGTCCTCGGTGAGGCGCTTGAGGACGTCGACCTCGGTGGAGACCAGACCGCCGACCGCGCTGGGCAGCAGCTTGGCGATGTCGTAGACCGACGCCTGCTTGCGGTGAACGACGCCGAACCCATCAGAGACGAACACGTCGGCCAGCGCGGCCAGCTGCTCGGCGAACGCCTCACGTTCCCCGTCGTCTTTGGAGGTCTCCCCCGGGTTGAACCGGAGGTTCTCCAGCAGCACAACGTCGCCCGGGCCGGCCTCGGCAACGGCCTCCTGCGCCGAGTCCCCCACCGTGTCGGTGGCGAAGGCGACCGGCCGGTCGAGGAGCTCGGCCAGTCGCGACGCCACCGGTGCGAGCGAGTAGCGGTCCTCCGGCGCCCCCTTGGGCCGGCCGAGGTGGGCGCACACCACGACGGTGGCGCCCGCCTCGGCCAGGGCGTTGATCGCCGGGACGGACGCCTTGATCCGCCCGTCGTCGGTGATCGTGGTGCCGTCCAGTGGGACGTTGAGGTCGGACCGAACGAGCACGCGCTGGCCGCGGAGCTCGCCGTCCTCGAGCAGCTCGGCGAGGGTCCTCACCGGGTCAGAGGTCCTTGCCGACCAGCACGATGAGGTCGATGAGGCGGTTGGAGTAGCCCCACTCGTTGTCGTACCAGCCGACGACCTTCACCTGGTTGCCGATCACCTTGGTCAGGCCCGCGTCGAAGATGCACGAGTGCGGGTCGGTGACGATGTCGCTGCTGACGATCGGGTCCTCGGTGTACTTGAGGATGCCCTTGAGCGCGCCATCGGCCGCGGCCTTGACCGCGGCGTTGACCTCGTCGGCGGTCGTCTCGCGGCCGGCCTCGAAGGTGAGGTCGGTGGCCGACCCCGTCGGGATCGGAACGCGCAACGCATACCCGTCGAGCTTGCCCTTGAGCTGCGGCAGGACCAGGCCGATCGCCTTGGCGGCGCCGGTCGAGGTCGGCACGATGTTGAGGGCCGCGGCGCGCGCGCGACGCAGGTCCTTGTGCGGGCCGTCCTGGAGGTTCTGGTCCTGGGTGTAGGCGTGGATCGTCGTCATCAGGCCCTTGACGATGGTGAACTCGTCGTCGAGCGCCTTGGCCATCGGGGCGAGGCAGTTCGTCGTGCACGACGCGTTGGAGATGATCGTGTGCGACGCGGCGTCGTAGGCGGAGTCGTTGACGCCCATGACGATGGTGACGTCCTCGTTCTTCGCCGGCGCGGAGATGATGACCTTCTTGGCGCCGTTGTCGACGTGGGTCTTCGCCTTCGTGGCGTCGGTGAAGAGGCCGGTGGACTCGAGGACGACGTCAGCGCCGAGGTCGCCCCACTTGAGGTTCGCGGGGTCGCGCTCCGCGAACGCCTTGAAGGACTTGCCGTCGACGGCGATCTCGTCGGCGCTGGAGGTGACCTCTCCATTGAGGCGGCCGAGGATCGAGTCGTACTTGAGGAGGTGGGCCAGGGTGGCGTTGTCGGTGAGGTCGTTGACGCCGACGATCTCGATGTCGGCGCCCGACGCTGCGGCGGCGCGGAAGAAGTTGCGCCCGATGCGGCCGAAGCCGTTGATCCCTACGCGGACAGTCACGGGTTCTCAAACCTTCCCAGGGTGGTTCAGGGTCGCGTAAACCCTAGTCCAGCGCCGAGGACCCGGCTCACGGCCGTCCGCGCTACGGGCGGGTAACCCGAGCGGTGCGTATGCGCATGGTCGAGCGGTTCGCTACTCGAGCATGTCGGCGGTGAGGTTCGCCTCGGTGCCGGGGACGCCGAGATCCTGGGCCTTCTTGTCGGCCATCGCCAGCAGCCGGCGGATCCGGCCGGCGACGGCGTCCTTGGTCATCGGTGGGTTGGCCAGCTGGCCGAGCTCCTCGAGGGACGCCTGCTTGTGCTTCAACCGCAGCTGGCCGGCCTCGTTGAGGTGCTCGGGGACGTCATCGCCGAGGATCTCCATGGCCCGCTCGACGCGCGATCCCGCGGCGACGGCGGCTCGCGCGGAGCGGCGCAGGTTGGCGTCGTCGAAGTTGGCCAGCCGGTTCGCGGTGGCCCGGACCTCTCGGCGCATCCGGCGCTCCTCCCAGGCCAGGACCGCGTCGTGGGCACCCAGCCGGGTCAGCATCGCGGCGATGGCATCGCCGTCGCGGATGACCACCCGGTCGACGCCACGGACCTCCCGCGCCTTGGCCTGGATCCCCAACCGGCGGGCCGCGCCGACCAGCGCCAGGGCGGCCTCGGGTCCGGGGCAGGTCACCTCGAGCGCCGACGACCGGCCGGGTTCGGTCAACGAGCCATGGGCTAGGAAGGCACCGCGCCAGGCGGCCTCGGAGTCGCAGGCCGAGGCGCTGACCACCTTGGGTGGCAGTCCACGGACGGGACGGCCGCGCGAGTCGATGAGACCGGTCTGGCGAGCCAGCGTCGCGCCCTCCTCGACGATCCGGACGACGTATCGGCTGCTCTTGCGCAGCCCGCTCGCGGACATGACGAGGACGTCGGACTTGTGGCCGTACACCTCAGCCACGAACCGGCGCAGCCGACGGGCGGCGTTGGCGGTGTCGAGCTCGGCCTCGACGACGATCTGGCCACCGACGATGTGCAGGCCCCCGGCGAACCGGAGGGTCGCGGCCACCTCGGCCTTGCGGCAACAGGGCTTGGTCACCTCGAGCCGGGACAGCTCGTCCTTGACCTTCGCCGTCATTGCCATGCCAGCCATCCTGCCACCCTGTCTCCGCCCGACTGCCCCATCGACCGGCTGCGCTCACACCCCTCCGCGGGCGCACGTGACAGCATCACGCGCACCAGCCTCACGCACCTCGGATTGCGCCAGTAGCAAGTGTTTTCAGCGAACTCCGACGGTGAAGATCGCAGAGTATCCGATCCGCTCGGGAAGAAAAGCCCGGGGGCTCAGGAGATGATGTCGCGGTAGGCCGCGGCCAGCCGAAGCGGGTCGTGCTGCCCCGGCTGGCCCATCGCCGAGACGGTCGAGACGACCAGCTCGGCGCCGAGGAGGTCGACCGCCCGGCGCAGCGCCTCCGGGTCGTCGACGCAGCTCGGGTCGGCGAGGACGACGTCGAACCGCAGCTCCGGCGCATGCTTCAGCAGGCTGTCGATGTGGTCCTGGGCGCGGTACCCCTTGGTCTCGCCGGTGTGGACCTCGAGGTTGAGGATCAGCAGCCGGCGCGCGTCGGTCGAGACGATCGCGTCGCGCAGGGCCGGGACGAGAACATGCGGCAGCACCGAGGTGAACCACGACCCGGGACCGAGGAAGACCCAGTCCGCATCGCCCACCGCGGTGAGCGTCTCCTCCGGGCACGGCGGGTCGGCCGGCAGCAGCCGGACGCCCTGGACCCGGCCGCGCGACGAAGCCACCCGATGCTGGCCGCGGACCACGGTCAGGCCATCGGGGTATGCGGCGTCGTGCCCGAGGATCTCGGCCTCGATCGCCAGCGGGACACTGGCCATCGGCAGCACGCGGCCGCGCGAGTTGAGGAGCCGGCCGACGAGGTCCAGCCCGCCCACGGTGTCGCCGAGCAGGTCCCAGAGCGACACGATGAGCAGGTTGCCGAGGGCGTGTCCGCCGAGGGGTCCGTCGCCCTGGAACCGGTGCTGGAGGACGTCGCGCCAGGTGTAGCCCCACTCGGTGTCGTCGCACAGGGCGGCGAGCGCCATCCGCAGGTCGCCGGGCGGCAGCACCGCGAACTCCTCGCGCAACCGGCCGGACGAACCGCCGTCGTCGGCGACGGTGACGACGGCGGTCACCCGGTCGGTGAGCAGCTTCAGCGCCGCCAGCGACGACGCCAAGCCGTGGCCACCGCCGAGGGCGACGACCCGGGGGTTGCGCGCATACCCGCCGCCCGCGTGGGCTGTCACGGCCCGCTCACTCCCGGCCCAGGTCGCGGTGCACGAGGAAGGTGTCGACGGTGTCGGTGCGTAGCCCCTCGGCCAGCTGCTCGGCGATGGCCACCGAGCGGTGCTTCCCGCCCGTGCACCCCACGGCCAGGGTGACGTAGCGCCGGCCCTCGCGGATGAACCCCTGGACGACCGGGCCCATGAGGTGGACGACGTTCTCGACGAACTCCTTGGCGCCCGGCTGGGCGAGCACGAACTCCGCGACCGGCTCGTCGCGCCCGGTCAACGGGCGCAGCTCGGGAACCCAGAACGGGTTCGGCAGGAACCGCAGGTCGTGGACGAAGTCGGCGTCGAGGGGCACGCCGTACTTGAAGCCGAACGACATCACCGCGAGGCGGAGCTGAGCGGCACCGTCGCCGGCGAACAGCGACATCGCCTTGGCCGCGAGCTGGTGCACGTTGAGGCCGGAGGTGTCGAGGATGACGTCAGCCTCGGACCGCAGCTCGCCGAGGAGGACCCGCTCGCGCTGGATGCCGTCGAGGAGCCGGCCCGAGGCCTGGAGCGGGTGCGGCCGGCGGACGCTCTCGAACCGGCGCACTAGCGCCTCGTCGGTCGCGTCGAGGAAGACGACGGAGGGCCGGTGACCGGTTCGGCCGAGCTCGGCGACGATCTGGCCGAAGTCGGCGAAGACCCCGTGGCTGCGCACGTCGACCACCGCGGCCACACGGTGGATCATCGGCTCCGGCGTGCGGGCGAGGTACTCCTCGTGGAGCTGGAGCAGCTGCGGCAGCATCTGGGGCGGCAGGTTGTCGACGACGTACCAGCCGAGGTCCTCCAGGACGTTGGCCATCGTCGAGCGGCCGGCCCCGCTCATCCCGGTGAGGACGAGCATCGGCTCGTCGCGGGTGGGCGCCCCTCGGCTGCTGCGGAGCGGCCGTTGTCCGGGCTCCTCAGCCATCGCGTCGCCTCCCGATCAGTCGAGCACCTCGCCGGTCGTCACGTTAACGGCCGGAACGGTCCCTGGCGACACTGTCGAGTCGGCGAGCCGGGCCGCGATCGTCTCGGCGAGGACCGGACCGATCCCCTGCACGACGGCGATCTCCTCGGCCGACGCCGCCCGGAGCCGCTTGACGGAGCCGAACTGCCGAAGCAACGCCTTGCGGCGTACCTCGCCGAGGCCAGGGATGTTGTCGAGGGCGGACGTGGTCATGGCCTTGGACCGCCGCTGCCGGTGGAACGTGATGGCGAACCGGTGGGCCTCGTCGCGGACCCGTTGGAGCAGGTACAGGCCCTCGCTGGTCCGGGGCAGGATCAGCGGGAAGTCCTGGCCGGGGACCCAGACCTCCTCGAGGCGCTTGGCCAAGCCGGCCAGCGACACGTCCTCGATGCCGAGCTCGTCGAGAACCGCCTTGGCGGCGTTGACCTGCGGGAGGCCACCGTCGACGACGACGAGGTTCGGCGGGTAGGCGAACTTGCGCGGTCGACCGGTGACCTCGTCGATCGGTCCGTGAGCGCGCGGCATACCGTCGTCGTCCTCGATCTCGGGTCCGAGGTCGATCTCGGCGGAGTGCTCGCGCTCGTCGAGGTAGCGCTGGAACCGGCGGGTGAGGACCTCGTGCATCGCGGCGGTGTCGTCCACGGTCCGCTCCCCGTCCAGGCCGGTATGCGCGTAGTCGCCGCGGACGACGAACCGGCGGTACTCGGACTTCCGGGGCAGTCCGTCCTCGAAGACGACCATCGACCCGACGACGTTGGTGCCCTGGACGTGGCTGATGTCGAAGCACTCGATGCGCAGCGGGGCGTCCGGCAGCTCGAGGGTCTCCTGGAGCTCCTGGAGGGCCTGGCTGCGGGCGGTGAGGTCGCCGGCCCGGGCCACCTTGTGGCGGGCGAGGGACTGCTCGGCGTTGCGCCGGACCGTCTCCATGAGGGACCGCTTGTCGCCGCGCTGAGGCACCCGGAGGTCGACGCGGTGGCCGCGGAGGGTGCCGAGCCACTGGGCGAGGGCTTCGGACTCCGCGGGGACGATCGGGACGAGCACCTCGCGGGGGACCTGGTCGGGCGACTGGTCGCCGTAGACCTGCTGGAGGAGGTGGCCGACCAGCTCGGGGACGTCCTCGCTCTCCTTCTCGACCACCCAGCC
>DASTNV010000126.1:0-8036 GCA_035762725.1 Lapillicoccus sp.
CTGCTTCGAGGACTCCCGCCCGACCACCCACGCCGACCCCACCTACCGGGTCCACGACTCGGTCTTCTACTGCGTCGCCAACATGCCCGGCGCGGTACCCCACACGAGCACTTACGCCCTCACCAACGTGACGCTCCCGTACGCGGTCGAGCTCGCCGACCTGGGGTGGCGCGAGTCGCTCAAGCGGGACCACCCGCTGGCCCTTGGCCTCAACACCTACGGCGGGGCGGTGACCTACGGTCCGGTGGCCCAGGCGCACGGGATCGACGCGGTCACGATCGAAGAGGTCCTCACCTGACGCCGTTGGACCGCAGCGTCCAGGGGTGGCTGGACCACCTCCAGGTCGAGCGTGGGGCCTCGGCCAACACCCTGACCTCCTACCGCCGCGACCTCGCGCGTTACCGCGAGTTCCTCGCCGCCCGCGGCATTTCCAATGCGGGGGAAGTCACCGAGCGCGACGTCTCCGACTTCCTCGCGTCGTTGCGCGAGGGGACCCCGGAGCGACCCGCCCTGGCCGCCTCCTCCGCCGCTCGGACTCTGGTCGCGGTGCGCGGCTTCCACCGGTTCCTCGCCCTCGAGGGCGAGGTGAGCGCCGACCCCGCGAACGGCGTCCCGCCGCCCAAGCCCCCGAGCCGCCTGCCCAAGGCGATCCCCGTCGACCGCGTCGAACGCCTTCTCGAGGCTGCCTCGGTCGGCGACACACCGGTCTCGCTGCGCGACCGCGCCCTTTTCGAGGTCCTCTACGGCGCCGGCGCCCGGATCTCCGAGGCGGTCGGCCTCGACGTGGACGACCTCGACCTCGGTGAGCCGGCCAGCGTCCGCTTGCTCGGCAAAGGCGACAAGCAGCGGATAGTCCCGCTCGGCTCGTATGCGGTCACCGCCCTCGACGCGTACCTCGTCCGTGCGCGGCCAGCTTTGGCCACGGCGGGACGCGGCACCCCCGCGGTCTTCCTCAACCAGAGGGGCGCCCGGCTCTCGAGGCAGAGCGCTTGGGACGCGCTGCAGCGCGCGGCGGAGCGGGCCGGGCTGGAAGGTCACGTCTCGCCGCATACGTTGCGGCACTCGTTCGCGACCCACCTGCTCGACGGGGGAGCCGACGTCCGAGTCGTCCAGGAGCTGCTCGGACACGCGTCGGTGACGACGACGCAGATCTACACGCTGGTCAGTCCGCAACGCCTGAGAGAGGTCTATGCCGGGGCTCACCCCCGGGCCCGCTGATAGGGTCCGTCAAGCGTTTTCAGCACGAGAACTGGCGAGAGGGCACCGGTGACCGCAGAAGCGAACCCGCAGGTGTCGACCCCGACGACCGCTGAGACACATCCCCACGAAGACCCCCTGCCCGGCACCGAACGCGCCGGTGTCGGCGCCCTCGGCCCGACCGGCCGGCCGATGCCCGAGTTCCCCGAACCGCAGCCCCTGACCAGCCATGGCCCGGCCCGGATCATCGCCATGTGCAACCAGAAGGGTGGTGTCGGCAAGACCACGACGACGATCAACCTCGGCGCCGCACTGGCCGAGCTCGGCCGCAAGGTGCTCCTCGTCGACTTCGACCCGCAGGGCGCGCTCTCGGTCGGTCTGGGCATCCGGACCAACGAGCTCGACGTGACGATCTACAACCTGCTCGTCGAGCGCGGCCACGAGATCGGGGAGATCGTCCAGACCACCCGCACCGAGAACCTCGACGTCGTCCCGGCCAACATCGACCTGTCCGCCGCCGAGGTCCAGCTGGTCGGGGAGGTGGCCCGCGAGCAGATCCTGGCCCGGGCGCTCCGGCCGATCATCGACGACTACGACGTCATCCTCATCGACTGCCAGCCGTCGCTCGGCCTGCTCACCGTCAACGCCCTCACCGCGGCGCACGGCGTGATCATCCCGCTGGAGTGCGAGTTCTTCGCCATGCGCGGGGTCGCCCTCCTCGTCGAGACCATCGACAAGATCACCGACCGGCTCAACCCCCGGCTCCAGGTCGACGGCATCCTCGCCACGATGTACGACAGCCGGACCCTGCACAGCCGCGAGGTCGTGCGCTCGGTGGTCGACCACTTCGGCGACCAGGTGTTCCACACCGTCATCAGCCGGACCGTGAAGTTCCCGGACGCGACGCTCGCCGCCGAGCCGATCACGACCTACGCCGGGCAGCACTCGGCGGCCGCCGCCTACCGTCAGCTGGCCCGGGAGCTCATCGCGCGCGGTGGGGCAGCCTGAGCCCGTGACCGAGGTCGCTGGGCCCGTCGTGCCCGGAGGAGTCCTCACGCGGCGCGGTGCGGCCACCCCGTTCGAGGTCCACCTCGACGTCTTCGAGGGACCCTTCGACCTGCTGCTCGGGCTCATCGCCAAGCACAAGCTCGACATCACCGAGATCGCGCTGGCGTCGGTGACCGACGAGTTCATCGCGCACATCCGGGCGGCGCAGGCCGCCGACAGCGAGTGGGACCTCGGCCAGGCGTCCGAGTTCCTCCTCGTCGCCGCGACCCTGCTCGACCTCAAGGCCTCGCGGCTGCTGCCCCAGACCGGGCCGACTGACGACGAGGACTTCGCGCTCATCGAGGCGCGCGACCTCCTCTTCGCCCGGCTGCTCCAGTACCGCGCGTTCAAGGACATCGCCAAGGCGTTCGCCGAGCGGATGGCCACCGCCGGCAAGATGACCGCCCGGCAGGCCGGTCTCGAACCGCAGTTCGCCTCGCTCCTGCCCGAGCTGGTCATGGGGATCACGCCCGAGCAGCTGGCCATGGTGGCGGCTCGCGCGTTCGTTCCCAAGGCCCCACCGACGGTCGGACTCGACCACCTGCACGTCCCGCAGGTCAGCGTCCGCGAGCAGGCCGCGGTCCTCGTCGACCGGCTGCGCCGCGACCGCACGGCGACCTTCCGCGACCTCGTCGCCGACGCGACCGACACGATCGTCATCGTCGCCCGGTTCCTCGCGCTGCTGGAGCTGTACAAAGAGGACGCGGTGACGTTCGAGCAGCCGGAGGCGTTGGGGGCATTGACCGTTCGCTGGACCGGTGCCGACTCGGGCGACGTGGACGTGAGTGAAGAGTTCGACGAAGAGACCGAGAACGACGCGGGAGACGACGAGCGTGACTGAGCAGACCACCGACGACGAGGTGACCGGGTTCGAGGTCGACGCCTTCCCGGGCGGCGCCAAGTCGGCCATCGAGGCGGTGCTCATGGTCGTCGACGAGCCGGTCAGCGCCGTGTCGCTGGCCTCGGCCCTCGAGATCACCGTCGACCAGGTCAACGCCGCGCTCGTCGAGCTCGAGGAGGAGTACGCGGCAGCGCACCGCGGCTTCACCCTGCGCAGCGTGGGCGGTGGCTGGCGGGTCTACAGCCGGCCTGATTACGCACCGGTCGTGGAGCGGTTCCTCCTCGACGGCCAGCAGGCGCGGCTGACGCAGGCGGCACTCGAGACGCTCGCGGTCATCGCCTACCGCCAGCCGGTCAGCCGGGGCCGGGTGTCCGCGGTGCGCGGCGTCAACGTCGACGGCGTGATCCGAACCCTCCTGACCCGTGGGCTGATCGAGGAGCTCGAAGAGGCCGGCGAGGGCGGATCGATCCTCTACGGCACCACGTCGTACTTCCTCGAGCGGATGGGGCTCGGCTCACTCGACGAGCTGCCGGCCATCGCCCCGTTCCTCCCCGAGGTGGACGCGCTGGACGAGCTCGCCGAGCGGGGCCGGTCATGACTCCGCCGGGCGCTCGGAAACCGCGAAGCTCCGGCGACGGCTCGCGCGGGAACCGTCGCGCCAAGGGCACCGGTCCGGCGAAGGGCAGCGGTCCGCGGTTCGCCGGTTCGACCAAGCCGAGCCAGCCGACCAAGCTGCCCCGTGAAACCCAGAAGCCATCGGTCGACGTCCACGACCCCGATGGCGTCCGCCTGCAGAAGCTGCTCGCCGGCGCTGGGGTCGGTTCCCGTCGAGCCTGCGAGGCACTCATCGTCGCCGGCCGCGTCGAGGTCGACGGCCAGGTCGTCACCGAGCTGGGCGTCCGGATCGACCCGTCCCGCCAGGTCGTCCACGTCGACGGGGTCCGGGTCAACCTCGACGAGTCCCGGGTCTACCTCGCCTTCAACAAGCCGCTAGGGGTGGTCTCGACGATGAACGACGACCTGGGCCGGGTCAGCCTCGCCGACTATGTGGGCAACCGCGACGAGCGGCTGTTCCACGTCGGCCGCCTCGACGCCTACACCGAGGGCCTGCTCCTGCTGACCAACGACGGCGACCTCGCGAACCGGCTGCAACATCCGTCCTACGGCGTCGCGAAGACCTACGTCGCCCGCATCCCCGGCCCGGTTCCGCGTGACCTCGGCCGTCGGTTGCGCGAGGGCGTCGAGCTGGACGACGGACCGGCCAAGGTCGACTCGTTCAAGGTCGTCGACAGCGCACCGGGTAAGGCGATGGTCGAGGTCGTGCTCCACGAGGGCCGCAAGCACATCGTCCGCCGGATGCTCGACGCGGTCGGGCATCCCGTCGAAACTCTGGTCCGCGTCCAGGTTGGCCCGATCCGGCTCGGCGACCTCAAGTCCGGCCGGACCCGGCGTCTCACGGCCGACGAGGTCGGCCAGCTCTACGCCGCCGCCGGAATGTGACGACGCCGTGAGCGTGCACGTCCGGATCGTCGGAACCGGGCTCATCGGGACGAGCCTGGGAATCGCCCTGTCTCGCGCCGGGTTCCGGGTGACCCTGGTCGACCCGTCACCGACGGCGGCCCGGCTGGCCCGCGACCTCGAGGCCGGTGAGATCGCGAGCGACGGGTCCGGCGCGCCCGACCTCATCGTGGTCGCGGCCCCGCCCGATGTGGCCGCGCAAGTCGTGGTGGCAGAGCTGGCGCGCTGGCCGGAGGCGGTCGTCACCGACGTCGCCTCGGTCAAAGGAGCGGTGGCTGACGCGGTTCGCGACGGTGGGGGAGACCTCACGCGGTACGTCGGCTCTCACCCCATGGCCGGACGGGAGAAGTCCGGCGCCGGCGCCGCTCGCGGCGACCTCTTCGACGGCCGAGCGTGGGTCGTCGTGCCCACGGAGACTAGCCGGGCCGATGCCGTCGACCTGGTCCGCCAGGCGGCCACGGCCGTGGGGTCGGCCGTGAGCGTCATGGGGGCGGCGGAGCACGACGCCGCGGTCGCCGTCGTGTCGCACATGCCCCAGCTCGCGGCCAGCCTGGTCGCCGGTCGGCTGCGTGATGTGTCCGACCCGGCCGTGGCCCTGGCCGGCCAGGGGCTGCGCGACGTCACCCGGATCGCCGCCAGCGACAGCCGGCTCTGGACCCAGATCCTCGCCGGCAACGCCGCCGCGGTCCGCGACGTCCTCAGCGCCCTCCGAACCGACCTCGATGAGGTGATCGGCGCGCTCGACCAGCTCGCCGACGGCGACAGCCGAGGTGCCCTTGAGGTCGTCAACCGCGCTGTCGGGAACGGCAACGTGGGCGTCGCCCGCATACCGGGCAAGCACGGTGCGGCCCCTACCGCGTACGAGACCGTCGTCGTGGTCGTCCCCGATACCCCGGGTGCGTTGGGACGGCTGTTCACCGACATGGGGGAGGCCGGCGTCAACCTCGAGGACCTACGGCTCGAGCATGGGCTGGGCCAACCGTTCGGCCTGGCCGAGGTCTCCGTGGTGCCGAGCTCACTCCAACGCCTGTTGTCCGCACTCGACGAACGCGGCTGGCGAGTCCACGACTAACCTGGATCCCCGATGAGCACCCCCACCACTGACCTGGTCGTCGCCATCGACGGACCCTCCGGCTCCGGCAAGTCCACCGTCGCCCGTGCGGTTGCCACCGAGCTCGGCGTGGGCTTCCTCGACACCGGAGCCATGTACCGCGCGCTCACCTGGTGGTGCCTCCGCGAGCGGATCGACCTGGGAGACCGAGCCGCAGTCGCCGCCGTGGCGGCCACGCTGCCCATCGAGGTCGGCACCGATCCCGCGGCTCCTTCGGTGAAGGTCGGCGGACACGACGTCACCGAGGCGATCCGCGAGACCCGCGTCTCGTCGGTGGTCTCCGCGGTCGCCACCAACCTCGAGGTTCGAGCGAGTATGCGGCTTCGTCAGCGGGCGCTCATCGCGGAGTCGGTTGAGCGGACCGGCGGCTGCGTCGCTGAGGGCCGCGACATCACGACGGTCGTCGCCCCCGACGCCGACGTCCGCGTCCTGCTCACGGCGAGTGAGGACGCCCGGCTGGCCCGCCGGACGATGGAGATCCACGGCGGTACCGACGCCGCGAGCCTGGCCGCCACCCGCGACCAGATCGTCCGGCGCGACCGCGACGACTCGACGGTGTCGCAGTTCATCACCGCCGCCGACGGGGTGGTCACGGTGGACACGTCGGCCCTGGACCTGCACGAGGCGATCGCCGCGGTGCTGGCCGTGGTCCGGGAGCACGCTCCGGCCTGAAAGAATCGCTCCTCGTGACCGACACCACCCCCGACGTCGACGACGCCGGCATCGAGCGCGTCCTCCGCGCTGGGCTCGACGACTTCGACCTCAGCGACGACGACCGTGCGCTCCTCGACGCGTCCGGCGCGGACGGGCTGGTCCCCGTCGCGGCGGGACCGCAGCCGGTCGTCGCCGTCGTCGGCCGGCCCAACGTCGGCAAGTCCACTCTGGTCAACCGGATCCTCGGCCGTCGCGAGGCGGTCGTCGAGGACACTCCGGGCGTGACGCGCGACCGGGTCGCCTACGACGCGGAGTGGGCCGGCCGCCGGTTCACCCTCGTCGACACCGGCGGCTGGGAGGTCGGCGCGTCGGGAATCCACCTGCGGGTCGCCGAGCAGGCGGAAGTGGCCGTCGAGCTGGCCGACGTCGTCGTCTTCGTCGTCGACGCGATGGTCGGGTCGACCGACACCGACGAGGCCGTGGTCCGGCTGCTGCGGCGGTCCGGGAAGCCAGTCGTCCTCGTGGCGAACAAGGTCGACGACCAGCGGTTCGAGGCCGACGCGGCAGCCCTGTGGAACCTCGGGCTCGGCCAGCCGTGGCCGGTGTCCGCGCTGCACGGGCGGGGGAGCGGCGACCTCCTCGACGCGATCCTCGAGGTGCTGCCCGAGGTGTCGGCGGTCGGCGGCGCATACCAGCGTGGCGGTCCGCGCCGGGTCGCCCTGCTCGGCCGCCCGAACGTCGGGAAGTCGTCGCTGCTCAACAAGCTGGCCGGGTCCGAGCGAGTCGTGGTCGACTCGGTGGCCGGTACCACTCGCGACCCAGTCGACGAGCTGGTCGAGCTGGGCGGGAAGACCTGGCGGTTCGTCGACACCGCGGGTATCCGGCGGCGGGTGCACCAGACCCGTGGCGCCGACTTCTACGCGTCGCTGCGCACCCAGACCGCGCTCGAGAAGGCGGAGGTCGCGGTCGTCCTGATCGACGCCGAGGAGCCGATCGCCGAGCAGGACATCCGGGTGATCCAGCAGGTCGTCGACACCGGGCGAGCCCTCGTCGTGGCCTACAACAAGTGGGACCAGCTGGACGAGGAGCGGCGCTACTACCTCGAACGCGAGATCGAGCGAGAGCTCGTGCAGATCCAGTGGGCGCCGCGGGTCAACATCTCCGCCCGCACCGGTCGGCACCTGGACCGGTTGGTCCCGGCGCTCGAGCTGGCGCTGGACTCGTGGGAGAGCCGCATTCCGACGGGCCGCCTCAACGCGTTCCTCGGCGAGATCGTCGCCGGACATCCGCACCCGGTCCGGGGCGGGAAGCAGCCTCGGATTCTCTTTGCGACGCAGGCGGCGACCCAGCCGCCGCGGTTCGTCGTGTTCGCGTCGGGGTTCATCGAGGCGGGGTACCGCCGGTTCCTCGAACGGCGGCTGCGCGAAGAGTTCGGGTTCGAGGGGACGCCGATCGAGGTGTCGGTCCGGGTCCGGGAGAAGCGCCGGCGCTGACTCACCCCACGAAGTTCTCCGCTTCGCTCCGATACTTCGCGAGGACCCCGAGCAGAACCGAGTTCCCGCCTAATACGTGCCCGCGACCCGGTAGTGGTGGCCCATCTGGATCTCCTCGACAACCGCCTCGACCCAGTGCGCCGGTTGTGGCCAGTGGCCGCGGGCGGCGAGCTCG
>DASTNV010000127.1:0-13003 GCA_035762725.1 Lapillicoccus sp.
GCTGCGCCACTGGTAGTCGTTCAGCTCCCGAACCTGTCCGGCGGTGTCGTCGGGAAGGGTGTCGAGGTTCATTTCGGCGAGGCGGGCGTCGTCGCCGTCGCGGCCGGCGAGGAACTCCCGTTCGGCCTGCAGGGCCTGGTCCAGCTCCTCGCGGACCTGGTCGAGGGTTCCGGCGAGGTTGCCGCGCTGCTCGACCTCCCGGCGCCGGCGGGCCAGCTCACGCCGCAGCTCGTCCAGCCCGGACCGGTCGCCGAGGCCGTGCCGCATGAGGCGCTCCATGGCCTCGCGGAGCGACGAGCCGTCCATGACGTCACGGCCGATCTCGTCGACCGCGGCCCGGACGTCGAAGGGTGGGGCGAGCGGGTCGGCCCCGCCCGCCCAGGAGCCGTACCGGTACCGACCGGCTCGGTGATGCGAACCCTGACGTCCCGGCATACTCCTCAGCTCCCATAGATCGTCTGGCCGTCGGCCTCCACCTTGGAGAGCCGCCTGGTGAGGTGCAGTCCCTCGAGGACGAACTCGACGGCCGCCGCGACCTGGCCGGTCGACACGGAGTCCTCGCCGACGCCGAGCCGGGTGAGGATCGCCGCGAGGCCGGGGGTAGCCCCGATCTGGGCCAGCAGCTGGGTCGCCGGGACGAGGTCGCCGGTCTCGACGACGGAACCGTCCTCGAAATGAGCGGTCACCCCGGACAGGTCGGTGCCCGCCACCCGGTCCCGGAAGGTCGCTGCGGTGGCCAGGCGGAGCAGGTGACCGATGACCTCCAGCTCGCGGCCCTCCTCGCCCATCTCGAACTCGACCTTGCCGCGCAGCGTCGGCAGCACGTCGCCGAGGTCGCCGATCCGGGCGACAGCGTCGTCCTCCCCGGTGAGGGCCGCTCGCCGCAGGGCGCTCGCGGCGGTCGCCTCCGCCGCCGCGATGGCGAACCGGGCCGAGACGCCGGAGCGCTGGTCAACCGATGACGAGGTACGCAGCTCCATGACCAGCCGGGCGATGACCTCGAGCAGATGGGCCGGGACGTCGGCCACGAGGCCGGACTCCTGGCGGATCAGCGCGACCTCCTCGTCGACGTCGTCGAGGTAGTGGGTCCGCACCTCGGCGCCGAACCGGTCCTTGAGCGGCGTGATGATCCGGCCGCGGTTGGTGTAGTCCTCGGGGTTCGCCGACGCGACGACCAGCACGTCCAAGGGAAGCCGGACCGCATACCCGCGCACCTGGATGTCGCGCTCCTCGAGCACGTTGAAGAGAGCGACCTGGATGCGCTCGGCGAGGTCGGGCAGCTCGTTGATGGCGAAGACGCCGCGGTGCGCGCGCGGGAGCAGCCCGTAGTGGATGGTCTCCGGGTCGCCGAGGGTTCGGCCCTCGGCGACCTTGGTCGGGTCGACGTCACCGACGAGGTCGCCGACGCTCGTGTCGGGGGTGGCCAGCTTCTCGGTGTAGCGGTCGTCCCGGTGCCGCCACTCGATCGGCACGTCGTCGCCGTCGGTCGCGACGAGGGTCAGGCAGCGCTGGCAGATCGGCGCCAGTGGCTCGTCGTGGATCTCGCAGCCGGCGATGAACGGCGACCACTCGTCGAGCAGGCCGGCGATGGTCCGCATCAGCCGGGTCTTGCCCTGGCCGCGCTCACCGAGCAGGACCATGTCATGGCCGGCGAGGAGCGCCCGCGAGACGTCGGGCAGCACGCTGTCGTCGAAGCCGACGATGCCGGGGAACGGGTTCTCGCCGGCGCGGAGCCTCGCGACGAGGTTGGCGCGGATCTCCTGCTTGACGGTGCGCGGCTCGTATCCGGAGGCGCGCAGCTGCCCGATGGTGGCGGGCTCAGGGTGGTGGGTCACTTCTTCACGTTACGTCCGGCTTCTGGAGGCCGGTACCGCAGGTAGTCCAGCTGGGCCCGCACGCTCAGCTCGGCGTACGGCCAGACGACCTTGGGGACGTCCCAGTAGACCCGCTCGACGATCTGCCGTGGTTCGGTGTCGCCGGCCTCGAGGGCCGCCCGGACCTCGTCGAGCCGCTCGGCGCGGTGCTGCCGGTAGAAGTCGACGGTCGCCTTGGCGTCGGGGACGAGGGGACCGTGGCCGGGAAGGATCCGAGCCGTTTTGCCGCTCGCCGCCAGTCGCTCGATCCGCTCCAGGGAGTCGAGGTATGCGGCCAGCTCGCCGTCCGGCCACGCGACGACCGTGGTCCCACGGCCGAGGACGGTGTCGCCGGTCAGCAGGGCGGACTCAGCCGGCAGGAGGAAGGAGACGGAGTCGGCCGTATGCCCGGGGGTGGTGACGACGGTGACGTCCAGGCCGCCGGCGGTCACGGTCTCGCCGTCGGTGAGATCGTCGTGGCCGGTTCCGATCGCGCGGACGGGGGCTGCGGTCTGGGCGCCGAAGTGCTCGGCCGCCTCGGCGTGGTCCTGGTGGTGGTGGGTGAGCAGAGTCAGGGCGACGCGGGCGCCCTTCTCCTCGACGAAGCGCAGGACCTGTTCCAGGTGCTCCAGGTTGAGCGGTCCCGGGTCGATGACGATGGCTTCGGTGGACCCCGGTTCGAGGAGGACCCAGGTGTTGGTGCCCTCGAGGGTCATCGGCCCCGGGTTCGGGGCGAGTACGCAGTAGGCGCGTTCGCTCACCGCTCCCGAACCCCAGCCGGCCGCCTCGGTGGTCGTCACCCGCCCGACGCTACTTGGCGCCATCACTGCGCCACCGGTTTCCCGATTCCCGACTCGACGCAGCGTCGGGCGACTCGACGCCCGTTCCAACATGCGTCGCGTCGCTCGACGCTGCGTCGAGTCACGGGGACCGGGTGGTGTCCCCCGAGTTGTCCACAGGGTCGGCCCGCGCCGCAGCGCCGAACGCCGTCGTTCGGCCAGGCTGGCGTCATGGAGATCTGGGCCGCCGCGGCCGACGAACATGGCCTCCTCACGACGTCCGACCTCCACACCGCCGGCCTCAACGTCCGCGACATCGCCGCCCTCACCAGGCAGCGCCTGATCACCCGCCTGGCCCGGAACTGGTATGCCTTGGGCACCCCGGCCGACGAAGACGACCGCCACGTCCTCACGACGAGGGCGATGCTGCGCGCTCACGGAGGACGCGCCGTGGCCGGCCACCACAGCGGGCTGCTGCTCCTCGCGCTTCCCACGTACCGGGCCGATCTGGCCAGGGTCCGACTGGTCCGCCGGGAGAGCGGGTCACCGCGGACGCGCGCCGGGCAGAGTCTGGGACGCGCCGTGCCCCACGACGCGTTGCTCGAAGAGACGGTCACGCCGGCGCTGGCCGTCGTCCAGCACGGCCTGTCCAGTGGCCCTCTGTCGGCCCTCGTCGCGGCCGACGCCGCCCTTCATCGCGGGTTGGTCACCCCGGACGACCTGACCCAGGCGCTCTGCTGGGTGCACCGACAGCCACGGTCGAAGCCCCTCAAGGGCTTCCTCGCTCTCGCCGACGGTCGGCGGGAGTCCCCGGGGGAGACGCGACTGGCACACGCGTTGCACCTGATGAAGCTGGAAGCGATCCCTCAGTACGAGATCACCAGCCCGCCGTTCATGGCCGTTGTCGACTTTCTTCTGACGACGGAGAAGGTCGTCATCGAGTTCGACGGGCAGGTCAAGTACGGCCGGACCGCTCACGAAGTGGATCCGTTCGGGCGCCGGCTGACTCCGCAACAGGTGCTCTGGCTCGAGAAGCAACGCGAGGACCGGATCCGAGAGCTCGGCTACGAGGTCGTCCGAGTGGTCTGGAGCGACCTCGACGACCTCGTCGCGTTGACGAAGCGGATCGCTGCGGCGATAAGCCGGGCGCGGGCCCGCCGGCTCGGCCGCCTGTCGGCCTGACCCATCGATCGGACCCATCGGCCTGACCTCTCCGCCTGACCCATCGGTCAGGCCCTTCGGCCAAAGCAACTTGGGGCTGAGCGAACGGCCGGCTCCGTTGTCACCTCGACTTGACGCTGCGTCGAGCGACGCGACGCACGTTCCAACTAGCGTCAACTCGCCCGACGCTGCGTCGCGTCGCCAAATCAGGGGAGGTCGGCGCGAATCATCGGCTGACCGTCGAGCTCCAGCAGCTCGGGCACGATCGCCCGGGACGGTCGCGCGGTCCCGACCAGCTCGGCGGCCGACCCCGCATCCCGAACCCGCTCCACCGCCACCACGGTCGGCGGCAGCATCGTGGCCTCACCACGCTCGTATGCGTCGAGCAGGCTCACTGGGTCGGTCCAGTCCGCGTGGTCGGCCTCAGAGGTGTCGTCGTCCGGGATCTGGCCCTCTGGTAGCAGCGCGGCGAAGAAGAAGGTGTCGTACCGGCGCGGCTCGAACTCGGGCGTCACCCATCGTCCCTGGGCGGACAGCAGGTCGGAGCGCAACACCAACCGGCGCCGGAGTAGCAGCTCCGCGAACGACTGCTCCTTGGACAAGAGCGCCGCCCGCTCCTGGTCCCACTCCGGGTCGCGCAGGTCGGCCACCACGGTTCCAGCCGAGGGCCCCGCCAACAACACCCCGCACTCCTCGAACACCTCACGTACCGCAGCACAGACCAGCGACCGCGCCAGCCCCTCGTCACAGTCCAGGACGCCGGCCCACGACGACGGCGACGGCCCTGCCCACGGCAGCTCCGGAGCGTCGTCGCGCGGATCGACGCCGCCGCCTGGGAAGACCCAGGTGTTCGGTGCGAACGCCATCGTCGCTACCCGCCGGAGCATGAACACCTCCACTCCGGAGGAACCGTCCCGCACGAGCTGGACCGTCGCCGCATACCGAGGCTCAGCAGCCTCCCCGCGCGGACCAGCCAGCCACGCCGCCGCCTGCGGCCCCAGGAACCCGGGCGCGAAGTCGCGAACCGGCATACCGACGAGTATCAGTCGGCCACGGCGACGACGATCTCGACCTCGACGGGCGAGTCGAGCGGGAGGACCGCCACGCCGACCGCCGAGCGAGCGTGGACGCCGGCGTCACCGAACGCGCGACCCAGCAGCTCGCTGGCGCCGTTGATCACCCCGGGCTGTCCCGTGAACGACGCGTCCGACGCGACGAAGCCGACCACCTTGACGACCCGCGTCACCCGGTCGAGGTCACCCACGACCGACTTCACCGCGGCGATGGCGTTCAGGGCGCAGGTCTGCGCCAGCTCCTTGGCGTCGGAGGCCGGCACCAGGCCGTGGCCCTCACCGACCTTGCCGGTTTGTGGCAGCTCACCGGACACCATCGGCAGCTGCCCGGACGTGTAGACGTAGTCGCCGACTCGCAGCGCCGGCACATAGGCCCCCGCCGGTGGCGCGACGTCCGGGACGGTGAGCCCGAGCTCGGCCAGCCGGTCCTCGACGACACTCATGGCGGCGTCAGCCCTTCGGTCGCTTCAGGTAGGCCACCAGGCCGTTGCCGTCCGGGCCGGTGACCACTTGGACCAGCTCCCAGCCGTCCTCGCCCCAGTTGTCGAGGATCTGCTTGGTGGCGTGGATCATCAGCGGAACCGTGGCGTACTCCCACTTCGTCATGGCGTCACTGTAGGGCGCCCATCCGGCCCCGCGACACGTGGCGTTTCACCCTCGAATGATGAGTCGGACGGCCGCTGACCTGCCACGCTGTGCCCGTGGAGAAGAACTGGCTGGACGACAACTGGGGTTGGCTGCTCGTACGCGGGATCATCGCCATCCTCTTCGGGATCATGGCGATCATCTGGCCCGGCATCACGGCCGTGGCCCTCGCGGTCCTCTGGGGCGTCTGGGCCCTCATCGAGGGGGTCGTCAACCTCGTCGCGGGGTTCCAGAAGGGCGCTGCCGGCAGGGGCTGGAAGATCTTCTTCGGCGCCGTGTCGATCATCGCGGGCCTCATCGCGATCGTCCATCCGTTCGACGTCGCGGTCGTGCTGACCTGGGTCCTCGGGATCTGGTTCCTCATCGCGGCTGTCTTCCAGGGCATCGGAGCCTTCTCGAGCACGCGCACTCAGCCGCGGTGGTTGCTCCTCATCTCGGCCGTCCTGTCGCTGCTCATCGGCATCCTCTTCGTCGCCCGGCCGGGCGTCGGCGTGCTGTCGATCGTCCTGTGGATCGGCATCGTCGCGATCATCTGGGGCATCGTCCTCATCATCGCCGCGTTCGGCGCCCGCCGGCTCGGCAAGGACATCGACGCGGCCGCCGCCACGCCCGCGTAACCCCGAGGCTGCTCAGCCGATCGTGCCCCGCACCGGGTCGCGGTCGGTGACGCAGTATGCGCGTCCGCTGGGGTCCAGCAGGGTAGTCCAGTTCTCCGTCGTGCGGACGACCCGACCGCCCAGCGCTACGTGCCGCTCGACCTCCGCCGCGCGGTCCTCGCTGGCCAGGTCGAGGTGCATGCGCACCGGACCGTCCTCCTCGTCGACCCGTTGCAGCAGCACTCGTAGCGGCTGACCAGTCGGCGGCAACAGCCGGTCGAACTCGGGTGACCCGCCCTCGACGTGCGGCCACCCGGTGAGCAGGGACCAGAACCGCGCCTCCGCGTCGAACTGAGCGGCCGGGATGTCCAGGCACACCTGGTCGACCAGGCTGGTCCCACCCGGCCACGCCACCGGACCCGGCCGGCGGTCGGCCTCGTGATCGACGAGGCAGAAGGTCAGCCCGCCCGGCGAATGCCCGGTCGCGTACCCGAGCCCGGTCTCGCGCACCTGCGCCCCCAGGCGCGTCGCGTCGCCCGCCAGGCCCTCGATGTCGCCGGTGTGGACGTCGAGGTGCATCCCGTTCGGCGGTGCACTTCCGACGACCTGGACCTTCAGGGGGCCGTCACCGTCCGGCGGTTCCAGCGTGGCGAACTCGCCGTCCGGGCCGCGCCGCGTCGAGACCGGCCAGCCGGTGACCGCCGCCCAGTACGCCTCGACGGCGGGCGCATCCGGTGCCTCGGTGTCGAGGAACGCCGTGAGCCAGGTGACCGCCACATTCGAGACGCTACCCGTGGCATGGTCGAGGTATGCCTGACGTCCCACCGCCGGCGCGCACCGTCGCCTACGGGATCGACCCGGTACAGGTCTATGACGTCCGCCTCCCCACGGCCGCCCCGACCGGCACCACCGTCGTCGTCGTCCACGGCGGGTTCTGGAAGGCCGAGTGGGACCGGGCGCACGCGGCTCCGCAGGCCCAGGCCTTCGCGGACGCAGGTCACCACGTCGCTGTGGTCGAGTACCGACGGACCGGTATGCCCGGGGGCGGCTGGCCGGGGACGTTCGCCGACGTGGTGGCGGCGGTCGACGCCGTTGTCGCGGACCCGGCGTTGCCCGACCGCACCGTCCTCGTCGGCCACTCGGCCGGCGGCCACCTGGTCACCCTCGTCGCGACCCGCTCCGAGGCCCGACAGCTCGCCGGCGTCGTGGCTTTGGCCGGCTGTGTCGACCTGGCCCTCACTCGCGACCTCGGGCTCGGCGACGATGCGGCCGTTCGGTTCATGGGAAACGCCGACTACGCCGCGTGGCAGGCCGCCGACCCCTCCGCTCACCCGGCCCTCACGCCCGTCGTCCTCGTCCACGGGGAGGCTGACGACACCGTCCCCGTGGAGGTGGCCGAGCGCTATCTGGACCGGCAAGGCCCGACCGCGGGCCACTGGCTGATCCGGCTCCCAGACGTCGGCCACATGGAGGTCATCGACCCCGCGGCCCCCGCCTTCGCGGTCGTCCTCGATGCGGTGGCCGAGGTCGCCGCGACATAGGGTCGCCACATGGCCGCCCGCACCTTCACCGGCGTGCGGCTGCACATCGTCACCGGCAAGGGCGGCACGGGAAAGACCACAGTGGCCGCGGCCATGGCCATGGCACTGGCGGCCGGCGGACATCGGGTCCTGCTCGTCGAGGTCGAGGAGCGGCAGGGCATCAGCCAGACCTTCGACGTTCCGCCGCTGGCCACCGACGAGGTACGGATCGCCGGCGCGCCCGGGGGCGGCGAGGTGTGGGGGCTCTCGGTCGACGCCAAGGCCGCCCTTATCGAGTACCTCCAGCTCTTCTACAAGCTGGGCCGGGCCGGCGGCGTCCTGGAACGGTTTGGCGCGGTCGACTTCGCGACGACGATCGCGCCCGGCGTGCGGGACGTGCTCCTCATCGGCAAGGTCTACGAGGCGAACCGGCGCCGCGCCGCCGGCCACCACTCCCGCCACGACGAGACACCGGCATACGACGCGATCGTCCTCGACGCCCCGCCGACCGGCCGCGTGGTCCGGTTCCTCTCGGTCAACGAGGAGGTGGCCGACCTGGCCAAGGTCGGCCCGATCCGGTCCCAGGCCGACTCGATCACCCAGATGCTCACCTCGCGGCAGACTGCGGTTCACGTCGTCACCCTGCTGGAGGAGATGCCGGTCCAGGAGACCGTGGACGCCGTCGCCGACCTGCGCGCCGCTCGGCTCCCGGTCGGCGCCGTCGTCATCAACCAGGTGCGCGAACCGCTGCTCCGGCCCCGCCAGCTCGCCATGGCCGCCCGCGGCACCATCGCCCGGCCGAAGGTCGCCGCCGGTCTGGAAGCGGCCGGCCTGCGCGTCACGGAGCCGCTCGTCGAGGGTCTGCTGGCCGAGGCGCACGACCACGCGCTCCGGGTCGCTCAGGAGACCGAGCAGCTCAGCCTGCTCGAGCACTTGGGGATGCCGATGTACCGGCTGCCGGTGAACCCCGACGGCGTGGACTCGTCCACGGTGCGCGAGTTCGCGGACCTGCTGACCGAGCGCGGCTTCCTCGACGGCGGCGCCCCATGAGTACTCGCGCCACCCCGGGAGCACCGCGTCTGGACGTCGACGCGCTCCTCGCCGACCGGCATACCGACATCATCGTGTGCTGCGGCTCGGGCGGTGTCGGCAAGACGACGACGGCGGCCGCCCTCGGACTGCGGGCCGCGGAACAGGGCCGCAACGTCGTCGTCCTCACGATCGACCCGGCCCGGCGGCTCGCGCAGTCGATGGGCCTCACCGAGCTGGACAACACTCCCCGCCCGGTGCACCACATCGACACAGCGGCGGGCGGGTCGCTCGACGCGATGATGCTCGACATGAAGCGGACCTTCGACGAGGTCGTCGTGGCCCACTCCACCCCCGACAAGGCCGACCAGATCCTCGCGAACCCCTTCTACCAGGCGGTCTCCAGCTCCTTCGCGGGCACGCAGGAGTACATGGCCATGGAAAAGCTCGGCCAGCTGCACCAGCAGGTCCGGGCCGGCAGCGAGAGCGGCGGTCCGCGCTGGGACCTCATCGTCGTAGACACCCCGCCGTCCCGGTCCGCGCTCGACTTCCTCGATGCGCCCAAGCGGCTGGGGTCGTTCCTCGACGGCCGGTTCATCCGGCTGATCTCCGCGCCCGCCAAGGCCGGAGGGCGGGCCGGGCTGCGCGTCTTCAACGTCGGCATCGGCCTGGTGTCGTCGACGCTCTCACGGGTCCTCGGCGGCGAGATGCTCCGCGACGTGCAGACCTTCGTCGGTGCGCTGGACACCATGTTCGGCGGGTTCCGCCAGCGGGCCGACCAGACGTATGCGTTGCTGGCCCAGCGCTCGACGGCCTTCCTCGTCGTCGCCGCACCCGAGCGGGACGCTCTTCGGGAGGCCTCCTACTTCATCGCCCGGCTCGAGTCGGAGCGGATGCCGCTCACCGGGCTCGTGCTCAACCGGGTCCAGCAGGTCCAGGCCCAGGGCCTGAGCGCCGCTCGGGCGCGCGCCGCGGCGGAGGAGCGGGCCGAGGAGGGCGACCACCTAACGTCAGGGCTGCTGGCATTGCACGCGGATCTCGCCGGCGCGGCGGACCGGCAGCGGCGGCTGGCCCGGCGGTTCTCCGTCGGCCATCCGAACACCCCGGTCGTCGAGGTACCCGCGCTCGCCGAGGACGTCCACGACGTCGACGGCCTGCGCGAGGTCGGCGCCGCCCTGGCGAAGGGCTAGCGCCGCAACCAGCGCGGCGTCAGGAGGCGGTGGAGACCGGACCCGGGTTGAGCCGGGCGGTCTGGAACAGGTTCCACCACGAGGTGACGTTGGGGTGGCGTCGCAGCATGGCGCGACGCTCCCGCTCCGTCATGCCACCCCAGACGCCGAACTCCGTGCGGTTGTCGAGGGCGTCGGCGAGGCACTCGGCGATCACCGGGCACTTCTGGCAGACGACCTTCGCGTTCTGCTGGGCGGCCCCCCGGACGAACAATGCGTCCGGGTCGTTGCTGACGCAACGTCCTTGGCCGGCCCAGTCCGACTGCAGCCCCCCAGCTGCGCGCGTCTTCGCCGATCCGGTCTCCCGGACGGGCCGCTCTTCGATGATGGTCACGTGGTTCCCGCTCCCGCTTACCCCTGTGAATAACTTCGGGCACACGGCCGGAGTGCGGTAAAACACCTCCGAATGCGCCTCAATCGACAGTAAGAACGGCTGCGGTATGCGACTATCGCCCGCGCGGATGGTTTGTGACCACCATTGGGACTAGTCCATCCGGGCTAGACATGGCCCATGTGGATGACATGAGCGGCACCTGGGAGTACGCAGTCCACCGGGACGCACAGCGGCGGCACACCAGGTCCACAGGCCAGGGTCCACGGTGTCTCAGCAGCTTCACGATGCCCGGACGAGGCCGTCGGTCAGGTTAGCCTTGTCCCCGTGAAGGCGGGCCGGACCACCAATATCGCGAGCATCATCCCCCTGTTGGGTGCGTTCGTGGGTGCCGCCGTCATCATGGGCCTGCTCGCCGCGGGGCTCGTCATGCCGACCGTCGGCGCGGCCGGGGCCATTACCCGCACCGGGGTCGACATGTTCGACGCCCTGCCCAGCGAGTTCACCGCGGCGGCGCTGTCGCAGCAGTCGAAGATCCTCGATGCCAAGGGCAACGTCATCGCCACCCCGCACGACGAGAACCGCATCATCGTGCCGCTCGACCAGGTCGCGCCGGTGATGCAGAAGGCCCAGATCGCCATCGAGGACAGCCGCTACTACGAGCACGGCGGCGTCGACGTCCGCGGTGTCGTCCGCGCGCTCGTGTCCAACGCCTCCGGCGCGGTCAACACCTCGGGTGGTTCGACGCTGACGCAGCAGTACGTCAAGCTCACCCTCCTCGACACCGCGCTCAAGGCCGGTGACACCCAAGCGGCGCAGGCCGCGGTCACCCAGCGCGGTCTCGCGGGAATCACCCGCAAGCTCCAGGAGCTGAAGTACTCGATCCAGCTCGAGAAGGAGCAGTCGAAGGACCAGATCCTCCAGGGCTACCTCAACATCGTCTATTACGGCGACCAGGCCTACGGCGTCCAGGCGGCGGCCAAGCACTACTTCAACAAGGACGCCAAGGACCTCAGCCTCCCCGAGGCGGCGCTGATCGCCGGCCTGGCCCAGAACCCCGGCACCACCGACCCGGTGAACAACCCCGACCGCGCTATCGCTCGTCGCAACGTCGTCCTCGACCGGATGCACGAGCTCGGCCTGATCACCGACAAGGAGCTGGCCGACGCCAAGGCGGTCAAGCTCGACCAGATGCTCAAGGTCACCCAGGCGCCGACCGCGTGCCAGGCGGCCGGTGACAAGTACGCCTACTTCTGCGACTACGTCATCAAGTGGCTCGAGACCGACCCGTCACTCGAGGCCGCCCTGGGCAAGACGGTCGAGGAGCGCAAGGCGAAGATCTTCGGCGGCGGCCTGACCATCCAGACCACGATCGACCCCGACCTCGCCCAGAAGGCCCGCGACGAGGTGCTGGCCCGGGTTCCCAAGGGGAACTCGTACTCGATCGGGGCCGCCGCGGTCACGCTCGACCCCAACACCGGTGCGGTCAAGAGCATCGCCCAGAACACCAACTACATCAACAACTCGAAAAACTTCGGCGAGACCGTCGTCAACTGGGCCGTCGATACCAAGTACGGCGGTTCCGGCGGCTTCCAGTTCGGGTCGACCGAGAAGGCCTTCGCGCTGGTGACGGCGTTGGAGAAGGGCCTGCCGATCAGCACCACGGTCAACGCCAAGCAGGCCAGCGCGAGCCAGGCCGCGTCCTACACCAACGTCGACTTCAACAACGACGCCTGCGGCGTGCCGAAGGGCGCCCCAGCCTGGACGGTGCGCAACGACGAGACGGCGGGCGGGCAGATGTCGCTCACCCAGGCCACCGCGCGGTCGATCAACACGGCGTTCGTCGCACTGGCCACCCAGGTGGGCGTCTGCGCGATCCAGGAGACGGAGACCCGGATGGGCCTCCACCGGGCGGATGGCAACCCCATCTCCAAGAACGGGCCGGCCGGCATCATCCTCGGCGCCCAGGAAGTCTCGCCGATGACCGTGGCGAGCGCCTACGGCTCCCTGGCCTCCAACGGGGTGCACTGCACACCGATGCCGGTCCAGAGCATCAGCGGTCCGGACGGCAAGGAGCTGCCGTTCGACAAGCCGGGCGCCAAGAACTGCCAGCAGGTCGTCGACCCCGAGGTGGCCCACGGCGTCGCCAACATCATGACCGCCGTCCTCAACCCGGGTGGAACCGCCGCGGCGAGCCGGCTCGACGGTGGCCGGGTCGCCGCCGGCAAGACCGGGACGACCGACAAGAACAACGAGACCTGGTTCGTCGGCTACACGCCGCAGCTGACCACCGCAGTCTGGGTCGGTACCCCGCTAGGCAACTCCCAGGCGCTCGACAACATCGCTCTTCCCGGCGGTCCCTACAAGGTGGTCTTCGGCGCCAGCATCGCCGCCCCGACGTGGAAGGCGATCATGAACTACGCGCTGGCCGGGCAGCCCAACGTCGGCTTCCCAGCGCCGTCCGACGCGGTGGCGAACGGCCAGAAGATCACCTTCAACTCGGTGTCCGGTCAGAGCATCGCCAACGCGACGACGTACCTCCAGTCGCTGGGCTTCAACGTCGTCGTCGGGCGGCGAGTCACCTCGAACTACCGTCCCGGTGTCGTCGCGTACAGCGACAAGGCGGGCACGGCGAACCGTGGCGACACGATCACGCTGATGATCTCGGGCGGAGCCGCTCAACCTCAGCCGCAGCCACAACCTCCGCCACCCGGGGATGGCAACAACGGGAACGGCAATGGGAACGGCAATGGCGGCGGAGGACCTGGCTAGGTCACCCCACGAAGT
>DASTNV010000128.1:0-11461 GCA_035762725.1 Lapillicoccus sp.
TGGACTGGCAGCCCGGAACCGGATGTCGACGATCGACTACCTCGGCGAGGACACCACCGAGCTGAGCCAGGCGCAGCACACCCGAGACGCATACCTGGCCCTCATCGCGTCGCTGGCCGACGCCGGGCTGACCATGGGCGGGACGGCGGAGGCCTCGCTGAAGCTCTCCGCGCTCGGCCAGGCACTGCCCGGCGACGGCCACAAGATCTCCCTCGAGCACGCCCGGCAGATCTGTCAGGCGGCGGCGAACGCCGGCACGACGGTCACCCTGGACATGGAGGACCACACCACCACCGACGGGACCCTCGAGACGCTCCGCGAGCTGCGCCAGGACTTCCCGAACGTCGGCGCCGTGCTCCAGGCCTATCTGCACCGCACGGAGGCGGACTGCGCGGACCTCGCACACGAGGGGAGTCGAGTGCGGCTCTGCAAGGGTGCGTACAAGGAGCCGGAGTCGGTGGCGTACCAGTCCTCCGGCGAGGTCGACAAGTCCTACGTGCGCTGTCTTAAGGTGCTGATGGCCGGCCAGGGCTACCCGATGATCGCCAGCCACGACCCCCGGCTGATCGAGATCGCCGGAGCGCTCGCGGCGAAGAACGGGCGCGACCCGAAGTCGTTCGAGTACCAGATGCTCTATGGCATCCGGCCGGAGGAGCAGCAGCGGATCGCCGACCGCGGCGACCAGATGCGCGTGTACATCCCGTACGGCGAGGAGTGGTACGGCTACCTCATGCGCCGGATGGCCGAGAAGCCGGGGAACCTCATGTTCTTCCTTCGCGGCGTGGCGACGAAGGGCTGACGGAGAATGGCCACCACGGCGATCTTCGGCGCCGGCGTCATGGGCGAGACCCTGCTCTCCGGGCTGATTCGGGCGGGACGCGACGTCGGCGAGCTCACCATCACCGAGAAGCGGACCGACCACGCGGCGCGCCTCAACGAGAAGTACGGCGTGAGCGTCCTCGACAACGCGACCGCTGCCGAGTCCGCCGACGTGCTCGTCCTCGTCGTCAAGCCCCAGGACATGCACGGGCTGCTCGCCGAGATCCGCGACCACGTCGTCCCGGGGAACCTCGTCGTGTCGCTGGCTGCCGGCATCACCACGGAGTTCCTCGAGTCGCGGCTGCCCGAGGGTTCGTCCGTGGTCCGCGTCATGCCCAACACGCCTGCCCTGGTCGACCAGGGCATGGCCGCGATCTCGCCTGGGCAGCACTGCACGGAGGAGCACCTGGCCGAGGCCGAGGCGCTGCTGCGGTCCTGCGGGCGGGTGGTCCAGGTTCCCGAGAGCTACCAGGACGCGGTTACCGCGATCTCCGGCAGCGGACCGGCATACATCTTCTACGTCGTGGAGGCGATGATCGAGGCGGGCGTGGTGCTCGGCCTGCCCCGGGCGACGAGCAGCGAGCTGGTCGTGCAGACCCTGTTCGGCGCCGCGACGATGCTCAAGGAGACGGGCGAGCACCCCACGGTGCTGCGCGAGCGGGTCTCGTCCCCCGGCGGAACCACAGTCGCGGCGCTACGCCAGCTCGACGACCACAAGGTCCGTGCGGCGTTCATCCGGGCCATCGAGGCGGCCGCCCAGCGCTCGCACGAGCTGGCCGCCGGGAAGCCGTGACCCTCACGATCCAGCGGGTCACGCCCGACGACTGGCGATCGCACCGCGACCTGCGGCTCGAGATGCTCCGGGATGCGCCGGACGCGTTCTTCACGCAGTACGACGACGTCGTGGGGTTCGACGAGGACACGTGGCGCGAGCGCATCGCCACGCAGTTCCACTTCCAGGCCCGGCTCGACGACGACCCCGTCGGCTCGGTCGGGATGTGGGACGACCCGGAAACGCCGTCCGACGCCTCGACATTGGTGGCGATGTACGTCGCCCCGCGAGCCCGCGGGACCGGCACCGGCGAACGCTTGGTCCAGGCGGTCCTCGACGAGGCGGCGGCCCGCGGGCGGTCGCGGGTCGTGCTCGAGGTGACCGAGACCAACGCGCCGGCCCGGCGCCTCTACGAACGGATGGGTTTCGCCTACGACGGCACCCGTCACCCCCTGCCGCGCCGGGAGCACCTGGACGAGCTGGGCATGGAGAAGGTGCTCGAGACCCCGGTCCCAGAACGACACACCGACGTGGCAGGCTGACGCCATGAGCGAGGTCACGGTCCGCGCCCTGGGCGAGGAGGACTGGCAGGAGTTCCGGGCCATCCGCCTTGCCGCACTGCGAGACTCGCCCGACGCCTTCGCGGCGAGCGCCGATGCGGAGGAGGGGTTCGAAGAGGACTTCTGGCGGCTGCGGATGCGCCGTTCCGCTCGCCTCGTGGCCGTGCCGCTCGACGAGAGCGGCCCAGCGGTCGGCGTGGTCAGCCTCGGTCAGGGCAAGGATGACGAGGGCCGGGTCGCCGAGATCTTCGGCCTCTGGGTTGCGCCCGCGGCCCGCGGCACCGGGGTCGCGACCAAGCTCGTCGAGGCCAGCGCCGACCGGGCGCGGCGCGACGGACGCACTCACGTCTCCTACTGGGTCGGCACGGACAACGGCCGTGCGGTGGCCTTCGCGAGCGGAATCGGGTTCCGTCCCACCGACTTCCGTCGTCCGATGCGGGTCACGTCGGCCGATGCCGGCGACGACGAGGAAGAGATTGCCATGGTCCTCCCGCTCGGCGAGGACCGCGGCCGGCCGGACATCCTCTGACCGTCATGCCGACGCAGGCCGAGGTCGTCTGGGACCCGGGGTTCACTCGGTACGACTTCGGTCCCACGCACCCGATGTCGCCGGTGCGCCTCGACCTCACCGCTCGGCTGTGTGACGCGTTCGGGCTCTTCGACCACGACGACGTTCGGCGCGTGGAGCCGCCGGTCGCCTCGGACGAGCTCCTCGAAACGGTTCACAGCGCCGAGTACGTCGCGGCGGTCAAGGCCGCGTCCGCCGACCCCGATACGGCGGAGGAGGGCGCATACGGGCTGGGCACCGACGACGACCCGGCGTTCATCGGCATGCACGAGGCGAGCGCGCGCGTGGTGGCTGGCACTCGGGACCTCTGCGAGGCCGTGTGGACCGGACGGACGGCCCACGGCGTGAACTTCTGCGGCGGGCTCCACCACGCGATGCCCGACGCGGCGTCCGGCTTCTGCATCTACAACGACGTGGCCATCGGGATCCGGTGGCTGCTGGACCACGGCGTCGAGCGGGTCGCCTACGTCGACGTGGACGTCCACCACGGCGACGGCGTCGAGCGGATCTTCTGGGACGACGAGCGCGTGCTCACCGTGTCGATCCACGAGTCGGGGCGCGCGCTGTTCCCGGGCACCGGCTGGCCGAGCGACATCGGTGGCAGCGACGCGCTGGGGTCAGCGACGAACATCGCGCTGCCGCCGGGGGTCGCCGACGCGGGGTGGCTCCGGGCCTTCCACTCGACCGCCTTGCCGGTGGTGCGGTCGTTCCGGCCGCAGGTCCTGGTCACTCAGCACGGCTGCGACACCCACATGCAGGACCCGCTGGCGCACCTCGCGCTCACCGTCGACGCGCAGCGCGAGGCGGCCGACGCGCTGCACCGGCTCAGCCATCAGGTATGCGACGGACGCTGGGTTGCGCTGGGCGGTGGCGGGTACGAGATCGTCGACGTCGTGCCGCGGGCATGGACCCACCTCACCGCGATCGCTGCCCACCGGCCGATCCCGGTGGAGGAGCGGGTTCCCGAGGACTGGCGGGAGCACGTGCGAGAGCTGACCGGGCGACCCGCGCCGTTCCGGATGGGTGATAGGGCGGCGGACGCGGGGCCGCTCTGGTGGCGGTCGTGGGACCTCGGGTACGACCCGGACGACCCCGTGGATCGCGCGGTGATGGCGACCCGCCAGGCCGTCTTCCCCTTGCACGGGCTCGACGTCTACTTCGACTGACTTCGACTGACCCGCCCGAGGATGGCCGTGCTCGACTGGCCGTCAAGCGAGGGAGACCGGGGGAGAAACAGCCGGCGGGACCATGGGGCGGCGTCGCATACCGGCGTGTCGGCTTGACTTCGAGCGTGGTCGGTTGGGCCGCGACTTCCCCAAGCGTCACACCTGCCCCTAGAGTGACTCTTTGCACCCGTACAGTCGACCGCCGGAGGGGAAGCCGGCGCTGGGCGGGGGCAGATCGAGGGTCACCATGTCCACAGAGCGGCAGCTCGCCGAGGTGCGGTTCCTCACCGTTGCCGAGGTCGCCTCGATCATGCGCGTGTCGAAGATGACGGTCTACCGCCTCGTCCACGCCGGGGATCTCCCGGCAGTCCGCGTCGGTCGCTCCTTCCGGGTTCCGGAGGACGAGGTGCACAAATATCTGCGCACCTCTTTCGTCGACACCGCGTGATGCTCCGCCAGCCGGCCGGCGGACCGCTGCCAGGGCGTTTTGGGCGGTCCCCCGGACGGACGGTACGATGACGGACGATCTGTTCGGCGTGACTTCGAGATTGCCCGCCGACACCACGGTAGGCACGAGTTAACGCGAGGACGGTCCATGGGTTCTGTCATCAAGAAGCGCCGCAAGCGGATGGCGAAGAAGAAGCACCGCAAGCTGCTCCGCAAGACGCGTCACCAGCGCCGCAACAAGAAGTAGGCGCCCACCGACGGGCCTCCACCCCTATGCCGGGTGGGGGCCTTCGTCGTCTCGCTAGGATCGATCCGGAGCTCCGGTCAGACGTCCGGCACCCGTGGGAAGGGGGAGTTGTGGCCTCCGTCGTGCTCGTCACAGGTGTCTCGCGCTACATGGGCGGCGTGTTCACGCGGGCCCTTGGCGCGGTCGACAGCGTCGAGCGCATCATCGGGGTCGACGTCGTCCCGCCGCCGCACCCCATCGGCCGCGCGGAGTTCGTCCGGGCCGACATCCGGAACCCCATGATCGGCAAGATCATCAGCCAGGCCGGCGTCGACACCGTCGTCCACATGAACGTCATCGCCACCCCGCTCTCGGCCGGTGGTCGGGTCTCCCAGAAGGAGATCAACGTCATCGGCACCATGCAACTGCTCGCCGCGTGCCAGAAGGCCGAGAGCCTGCAGCGCCTGGTGGTCAAGTCGTCGGCGGCGGTCTACGGCTCGTCGCCGCGTGACCCGGCGATGTTCACCGAGGACATGAACCCGAAGTCGTTGCCCCGCGCGGGTTTCGGCAAGGACTCGGTCGAGGTGGAGGGCTACGTCCGCGGTTTCGCGCGGCGGCGTCCCGACGTCGGGATCACCACGCTGCGGCTCGCCAACCTCATCGGTCCAGGCATCCGGACCGCGATGACCGACTACTTCGCGCTGCCGGTGATCCCCGCGCCACTGGGGTTCGACGCCCGGCTCCAGTTCGTCCACGAGACCGACGCCGCGGCGTGCCTGGTACTCGCCTCCACGGCGAAGAACGCCGTCGGCAACGTCAACGTCGCCGGCGACGGGGTCATCACCCTGATGCAGGCCGCGGCCCTGGTCGGCCGGCCGATCCTGCCGGTACCCCTGCCGGCGGCCGGGTTCCTCGGCGGGCTGGTCAAGCGGGCTGGCCTGGCCGACTTCTCGGACGACCAGATGCAGTACCTCGCCTACGGTCGCGGCCTCGACACGACGCGTATGCGTAAGGTGCTCCACTTCGAGCCGATGTACACGACCCGCGAGGCCTTCCTCGACTTCGCCCCGCACGTCACCGCCGTCGTTCCCGGTGCGGCGACCGCGGTCAATGCGGTTCAGGGCGCGGCCGGTTCGGCGGCCACCGCCGTGGTCCAGGCGCTCAGCGGGAGGAACGGCTGATGGCGCCCACGCCGAAGAAGCGCTCCACCGCGACAAAGGCAGCGGCCACCAAGACGACCGCCAAGAGCAGCACCGCCAAGAGCAGCACCGCCAAGAGCACGGCGGCCGCCTCGTCGTCGGCCCGGCGGACGACGACGCGTGACGCGCTCGCGGCCGGAGCGGCCCGGGCTTCCGGCGAGCGGGCTCGCCGGCGCGGAACGCCGCTCATCGCGGTCCCCGCGGCCGAAGCCCCCGCGGTGAAGAAGGCCGCCACCACGGCGAAGGCCACGACCAAGGCCACGACCAAGGCCACGACCAAGGCCGCCGCGACCAACGCCGCAACCAAGGCCGCGGCCGCCGAAACCACCACTCCCACCGTGGCCGGTGCGCGCAAGCACCGCCCGCAACCGGCTCCTCGCGCACCCAAGCCGGCAGCCAGGGTCCTGGCCCGCGAGGGCGGCCGCCGCACCGAACCGCCCCGCCCGGTCCGGCCCTTGCGCCCCGTGCCGAACCTGCCGTCCGACGACGCCCCGGAGACCACTCCTCACATCGAGGCGGTCCGCCCCGGCGAGGCGTCCCGCCTGATCGCCCCCGGTGTCGAGGACCTCGTCCAGGCCGGCGTCGCTGCACTCCGGGCGGTCGTCGCGGCCTCGGGCGTGGCTCCCGACCAGGTCGAGGAGCAGGTCGCCAACACGCTCGCCTTCCTCCGCCGCCGGCTGACCGGAGACTTCGAGGTCGACGACTTCGGTTTCGACGAGGACTTCACCCTCAACGCATACCTGCCGTTGCTCCGTCCGCTCTACCGCAAGTGGTTCCGGGTCGAGGTGCGCGGCATCGAGAACATCCCCGCCGAGGGCGGCGGCCTCGTCGTGTCGAACCACTCGGGCACCCTCGCGATGGACTCCCTGATGACCCAGGTCGCGGTCTATGACGAGACCCCGACCCATCGCCACCTGCGAATGCTCGGCGCCGACAACGTCTTCCAGACGCCGGTCGTCTCCCAGATCGCCCGCAAGTCGGGCTCGACCCTGGCCGCCAATGCCGACGCGGAACGGCTGCTCGGCAGCGGCGACCTGGTCGGGGTATGGCCGGAGGGGTTCAAGGGCATCGGCAAGCCGTTCAGCGAGCGCTACAAGCTGCAACGGTTCGGCCGCGGTGGCTTCGTAGCGTCGGCCATTCGCGCGGGCGTGCCGATCATCCCCTGCTCGATCGTCGGGGCCGAGGAGATCTACCCGATGATCGGCAACATGAAGACCTTTGCGCGGCTCATCGGCGCACCGTATGCCCCGGTGACGCCCACGTGGCCGCTGCTCGGGCCGCTCGGGCTGGTCCCGTTGCCCAGCAAGTGGCTCATCGAGTTCGGCGCTCCGGTCCAGACCGCCGACCTCGGACCCGGCGCGGCCGACGACCCGATGCTCATCTTCGACCTCACCGACCAGACCCGCGAGACCATCCAGCAGACCCTGTACTCGCTGCTCATGCAGCGGCGTTCGGTCTTCTTCTGAGTCGGTCGCGAACACCGTGGACTCGCGGATCACCCTCATCGGCCGCCCCGGCTGCCACCTCTGCGACGACGCGCGCGGGGTCATCGAGCAGGTGGCCACCGAGCTGGGCGTCGGCTGGGAGGAGCGCTCGATCGAGGACGACCCGGAGCTGCGCGCGCAGTGGGCCGACCACATCCCCGTCACGCTGGTCGACGGTCGGCCGCACGACTTCTTTCGGGTCTCCGCAGACCGCCTGAGAGCGGCCCTGAGTGACCCCCGTCACACCGGGGGAGCACACCCGTCCACTGGGTGACCCAACGGCCCTCGCGACTTTGTGCCGACGTTCACAAATCGCATACGCTGAACTCACTACGCGCTCCGTGCCACCGGGCGACACTCTCCCGGCCGACCTCGCTGGTCAGCCCCGAATTCGCCTAAGGCAATTCTTCAGGGCCCCCACCGAAAGGAGCCGGTGAGCAACTGTGTCCGCCGACGCCGCGACCCGTCGGGAGATTCCTGACGCGACGGTCGCTCGGCTCCCGGAGTACCTCCGCGCGCTCACCGACTTCGCCGAGCGCGGTACCAAGAGTGTCTCCTCCGAGGAGCTGGCGACCGCAGCCGGGGTCCGCTCGACGCAGCTGCGCAAGGACCTGAGCCACCTCGGCTCCTACGGAGTGCGTGGGGTCGGGTACGAAGTCGACCATCTCGCCGTCGAGATCTCCCGCGCCCTGGGCCTCAGCCAGGACTGGCCGGTCGCCATCGTCGGGATGGGCAACCTGGGCCGCGCGCTGGCCGCCTACTCGGGCTTCGCCTCTGGTGGCTTCCACGTGGCCGCGCTGTTCGACGACGACCCGACCGTGGGCGGCGGCCAGGTCGGCGACGTGGTGATCAGCCCGATGAGCGAGCTGCGCCGGCTGATCCGGAGCCGCAAGATCGCCATCGGCGTCATCACGACGCCGGCACCGTCGGCCCAGCAGGTCTGCGACGCGATGGCCGCCGCCGGCGTCCGGTCGATCCTCAACTTCGCGCCGGCCGTCCTCACCGCTCCGCCGGGCGTCAACGTGCGCCGCGTCGACCTCAGCACCGAGCTGCACGTGCTCGCCTTCCGCGAGATGCAGGTGGAGCCGCTCGACGAGCCTGTAGGGGTCGCCCGGTGAGCCTGCTCGTCATCGGCCTGTCCCACCGCACCGCGCCGATCGCCTTGCTCGAGGCTGTCGCCGGGGCGCCCGCCGGCGCGCTCGCGCACCGGGTCGCCGCCTCCGACGCGGTCGGCGAGTCGGTCGTCCTCACCACCTGCAACCGCCTCGAGGTGTATGCCGAAGCGGTCACCTTCCACGGTGCCGTCGCCGCGATCGGCGAGTCCCTGGCGTCGGTCACTGGCGTCGACCGGACCATCCTCACCTCGCACCTCTACGTCCACTTCGAGGACCGCGCCGTCGCGCACGCCTTCTCGGTGGCCGCGGGTCTCGACTCGATGGCCGTCGGCGAGGCCCAGGTGCTCGGGCAGCTGCGTGACGCGCTTCGCAACGGTCAGCGCGCCGGCACGGTCGGTGAGTCGCTGAACTCCCTTCTGCAGCAAGCACTTCGGGTCGGCAAGCGCGCTCACCACGAGACCGCGATCGACACCGTCAGTCGCTCGTTGGTCGAGGCCGGTCTCGACGAGGCGGAGCACGTGCTGGGCGACCTCGGCATGCGCACCGTCCTCGTCGTCGGTGCCGGCGGCATGTCCAGCCTCGCCGCCACCACCGCCGCGCGCCGCGGAGTCGGCCGGATCCTCATCGCGAACCGGACCCTGGCCCGTGGCGAGCGGCTGGCGGAGACCCTCGGCGCCCGGGCCGTCGCTATGGACGGCTTGGTGGACGCCATGGCCGAGGCGGACGTCGTCGTCTCGTCCACGGGCTCCGCCCAGTACCTCATCGGCGCCGACCTCGTCGCCGCGGCGGCCGCCTCACGCGCCCACGACCGCGTCTTCGTCGACCTGGCGCTGCCCCACGACGTCGACCCCGTCGTGGCCCAGCGGCCGGACACCACCCTTGTCGGCCTGGCCGAGCTCGGCGCTCTGCTCGCCGAGCGCGCGGACGTCGAGACGCTGCCCGAAGTGCAGGCGGTCCGTGACCTCGTCACCGGCGAGGTCGCCGCCTACCTTGCCGCGCGGATGGTCAAGTCGGTCGCGCCCACGGTCGCGGCCCTGCGCTCGCGAGCCGCCGCTGTCGTCGCCGCCGAGATGGAGCGGCTCGACCACCGGCTGCCGGACCTCGACGAGGCGACTCGTCTCGAGTTCCAGCACGCCGTCCACCGCGTCGTCGAGAAGCTGCTCCACACGCCGACGGTCCGGGTCAAGGAGCTGACCAGCGACGGCCACGGCGAGGACTACGCCGCCGCGCTGCGTGAACTGTTCGACCTGGACCCGCACACCGTGGCCGCCGTCTCGACGCCGCCGGGCACGGTGCCGCACGAGATCGGGGGTGCGCCGTGACCGCCCTCCGCCTCGGTACCCGCCGCAGCACCTTGGCCCTCGCCCAGGCGACCGCCGTCGCCGACCGGTTGCGGGCGCTCGGCCACGACGTCGAGCTCGTCCCGATCACGACCTTCGGTGACCGGTCCGAGCACGCCCTGACGACGATCGGTGGCACCGGCGTGTTCGCCGCGGCGATCCGTCGGGCTCTGCTCGACGGCGACATCGACCTGGCCGTTCACTCGCTCAAGGACCTGCCGACCGCGCCCGAACCCCGCCTCGTCGTCGCGGCCACACCGGCCCGGGAGGACCCGCGCGACGTCCTCGTGGCCCGCGACGGGCTCACCCTGGGCGAGCTGCCCGCTGGGTCGGTCGTGGGGACCGGTTCTCCGCGCCGGGCCGCCCAGCTGCTGGCTCTCGGTCTGGGTCTCGAGGTCGTTCCCGTCCGCGGCAACGTCGACACTCGGCTCGAGCTCGTCCACTCCGGCGCCGTCGACGCGGTCGTCCTGGCCCGCGCTGGTCTGGCCCGCATCGGCCGACTCGACGCGGCCACCGAGACGCTCGACCCGCTCCAGATGCTGCCCGCCCCCGGCCAGGGAGCGCTCGCCGTCGAGTGCCGCGAGGACCGGGACGACGTCCGGTCGGCCCTGGCCGTCCTCGACGACGCGGACACCCGGGTATGCGTCACCGCCGAACGCGCGCTGCTCGCCGCCCTCGAGGCGGGGTGCACCGCCCCGGTCGGCGCGCTCGGCGAGATCGCCGAGGGCGACGCCGGTCCCGAGCTCTCGCTGCGTGCGTTCGTCGGCGCCCCGGACGGCAGCGCCGAGCTGCGCCGCTCCCTCGTCGCCGATGTGGACGACCCTGCGGGCGCCGGCCGCCGGCTCGCGGACCTCCTCCTCGAAGACGGCGCCGCCACTCTCGCGCCACCCGCGGAACCGGCCGCCGAGCCGCCCGACGGCATACCTCGGCCCCTCTCGACGTTGACCCCTAACCACCAACACCACACGGAGCAGGTCTCGTGACCCCCACTGCCACCATTCGCGCCGGCAAGCCAGTCGGCCGCGTCGCCTTCGTCGGTGCCGGCCCGGGTGACCCCGGGCTGATCACGCTGCGCGCCCGCGACCGGCTCGCGGCGGCGGACACCGTCGTCCTCGACCAGATCAACCGCGACGAGCTGCTGGCCCGGTTCGCCCGTCCCGACGTCGACGTGGTCGACGCGGGGCACGGTGAGCACGGCGAGGAGCTGACTCGGGCGTCCCGCGCCAAGCTGCTGGTCCGCGCCGCCAAGGCGCTCGGCGGCGACGGCCTCGTCGTCCGCCTCCTCGACGGCGACCCAGCCCTGTTCAGCGGCTTTGCCGAGGAAGCGCTCGCCCTCCACAAGGCGGGCATCCCCTTCGAGGTGGTTCCCGGCGTCAGCGCGGCGTCCGCCGTGCCCATGTACGCGGGCGTCCCGCTCACCACACAGCAGGCCACGGCGGTCCACGTCGTCGACGCCGGAGACCGGCGCCACGACTGGACGCCGGCCGTGCCGGACCACGTGACCGTGGTCATCCTCGGTGCGCCCGAGACTCTGGCTCCGGCGCTCGCCGGGCTTCGGGCCGCCGGTCGTAGCGAGGACACCCCGGTCCTCCTCACCGAGCGCGGTACCACCACGCAGCAGGTCAGCCGGGTGACAACGCTCGGCGAGGCCGAGGCGTCGCTCGCTTCGTCCACGGTGCACTTCCCGTCGCTGGCCGTGATCGGTTCCAGCGTGGCGCTGCGGTCGGACCTGTCGTGGTACGAGACCAAGCCGCTGTTCGGCTGG
>DASTNV010000129.1:0-4023 GCA_035762725.1 Lapillicoccus sp.
ACCGGCTGGTCGAGGTCGCCGGCGACGAGGCCGACCTGGTCCCAGTCCATCGCCGTCTCGAGGGGGTAGACCGACTCCAACGCGGCGACGACCTGGCGCAGCGTCAGCGGCTCATCGAGGGACACGTGGCCGACGATGCCACACCCCGCCTACGGTGACGGCATGGAGACCCCAGCCCCCGAACACCAGCGCCCTGAGGGCGTGTCCGACGAGACCGTGGAGGCGCTCGGCAAGCTGTCCGAGGCCCTCGAGGTCGTCGAGAACGCCCGGGGCTACCTGTATGCGTTCCACCGACTGACCGGGATGGGCGACTTCGCGCTCGGCGACGCGCTCGAGATGCTCCGCAACGCCGGTCATGCAGAGATCGCCGACCGTCTGGATCGCGAGCTCCTCGGCCGCAACGTCATCGAGGGGCGGTGGACGTTCCAGCTCGTGGAGGAGTACGACGACGGGTACTACGCGCTCTTCAAGCAGCTCGAGGCCGGAGCCCGCGACGAGCTGGTCGGCGGTCGGCGGCACCTCTACGAGGCGGAGATGAAGGAGGACCGCCGGACGCACGGGGCGCGGCACCACGAGGCCGCTCCAGAGTCCGGAGCCTGAACCTCAGAGGCGAGCGGCCGGCGGCAGCAAGCGGTCGTCGGCCGCGGGCCATCGCCGCGGGTCGGGACCGAGGGCGACCAGCTGAGGTAGCTGCTCGGTGCACCACCTCGACACGGAGCGGTCGCCGGACAGGACGTCGGCCGCGAAGTCGGCCCACGGCACCCACTCGGTGTCCTCGACCTCGTCCGACGCGAGGTCCAGCCGGACACCTGGGACGAGCCAACCGGCATACACCGGGCACTGTTCGAGCTCGACGATGCCGTCCATCTCGGCGCGGTAGGTGAACCGAGGCAGGACGAGCCGCAGCGCCTCGACCTCGACGCCGAGCTCGCGGTCGGCCCGCCGCTCGACTGCGCCCGGGAGGGGCTCGCCCGGCGCGGGGTGACCGCATACGGAGTTGGTCCAGACCCCAGGGAAGGTGCGCTTGCCCAGCGCTCGTCGCGTGACCAGCAGCCGGCCGTCGGCATCGAAGAGGTATGCGGAGAAAGCCAGGTGAAGGGGCGTGTCAGCTCCGTGGACCACGGCCTTGTCCGCGGTACCCGTGGCGTTGCCCTCGTCGTCCAGGAGGACGACGAGCTCCGTGGTGGAGACGCTGGTGGGCACGCTCCACCCTAAGCAGCGGCGCGGCGCCGGCCGCGACCTGTCCCGACCGGCGGGCGGGAGACCCTCCGCGATGCCACGATGGGGCCCGTGAGCGAGGGGGCCCAGGACACTGCCGACGCGGTAGTCGTCGGCGGCGGCCCAAACGGGCTCGTCGCCGCGATCACGCTGGCCGACGCGGGATGGGACGTCGTCCTCGTCGAGGCCCGCGACAAGGTCGGTGGCGCGGTCTCGTCGGTCGATCGCGACGGCTGGGTGATGGACGAGTTCAGCGCCTGCTACCCGCTGGCGGTGGCCTCGCCCGTGCTGAGTCCGCTGGGTCTCGAGGACTACGGGCTGGAGTGGTGCTCGTCCGGTGTCGTGGTGTCGCACGCCGGCCGTCCCGACGACCCGGTGGGCAGCACGATCCACGCCTCGGTGCACGAGACGGCCGCGGCGCTCGCCGAGGACCGGCGCGAGGACGGGGCGGCCTGGCTGCGGCTGGTCGAGCAGTGGTACCACGTCAAGCGCCCGTTTCTGGATGCGCTGCTGACGCGCTGGCCGCCGGTGGAGGCGGGTTCTCGGCTGGCCCGCTCGGTGGGTGCGGCCGACATGCCGGGACTGGCCCGGTTCTTCCTCCTCCCGGCCACGCGGATGGCCGAGGAGCTCTTCGCAGGTCAGCGGGCACGAAACGTGTTGCTGGGCAACGCGATGCACGCCGACATCCCCCCAGACGCTCCAGGGAGTGGGCTGTTCGGCTGGCTGATGTCGATGCTCGCCCAGGACGTCGGGTTCCCCTGTCCGCGAGGTGGGGCCGGGATGCTGGCCGGCGCGCTGGCGGCGCGGGCGGCGGCGGCGGGGGTGCAGATCGTCACCGATGCGCGCGTCGACCGGGTCGATCTGGTGGAAGGTCGGGCGCAGATCGTCCGAACCCTTGACGGTCGGTCGTTCCGGGCCAACCGCGCTGTGGTGGCCGACACGAGCGCGCCGATGCTCTACGAGGAGCTGCTCAGTGAGCACGCGGTCCCGCCCCGACTGAGGCACGCGCTGCGTGACTTCGAATGGGACCTGCCGACGGTCAAGATCAACTACCGCCTGCAGTCGACGCCGCCGTGGACGGCGGCGGACGCGCGACGGGCGGCGGTCGTCCACGTGGGCGGCGACGTCGACGGGATCGTGCGCTGGTCGGCGGACCTCTCGACGCATACCGTGCCGTCCGAGCCGTTCGCCCTGGTCGGTCAGATGAGCACCGCCGACCCGAGCCGCTCCCCCGCCGGTACCGAGGCGCTGTGGCTCTACACCCACCTGCCGCGCGGCGTCAGCGACGACGCGTCAGCCGACCTCCTCGTCGAACGGTCCGAGGGGATGCTGGACCGGTATGCGCCGGGCTGGCGCGACCTCGTGCTCGACCGGTGGGTGCAGCGGCCGTCGGACCTTCAGGCGGCGAACGCGAACCTCGTCCATGGCGCGGTGAATGGCGGGACCGCGCAGCTGTTCCAGCAGCTGTTCTTCCGGCCGGTCACGGGACTCGGTGGCCCGCGGACTCCGGTCGACGGCCTGTACCTGGGGAGCGCGGCGATCCACCCGGGTGGCGGCGTCCACGGGGCGTGCGGGTACCTCGCGGCCCGACAGGCGTTGCTGGACCACGCCTGGTGGCGCCGCCCCGGAACCGCCGCGGCGAAGCGTCTACTCCGGCGTCTCGAACTCTGACCTGGTCGGGTCATTTTGGCGGCCGGGTATCTGGGCCTGCCAATCTTTCATCTGTCTCTCGATGTCGGCCCCGCTCAGGGGGCTGGCCGACACCGCGAGGGGATCCACATGCCGAACGTTCCGAAGCCGATCAAGGACATCGAGCCCGAAGTACCGTCGCAGCCATTCCTCGACAAGCAGCTCTACGGCCGCAGCACGCCGGCGAAGAAGCCCAAGAAGGCTGCGGCCAAGGCCCGGCCCAGTCGCGGCGCGCCGCCTCCATTCGCCAAGCTGCCGGACGAGATCCAGCAGTCGGTCGAGGCATTGCCTCCCGACCAGAAGCACTCGGCGCATGGCTCGAAGTACTCGCTGGCCTACTTCCCGGGAACGCAGGTGCGTCGACCGTGCGGAGACCGGTTCGGCTATCTCACCAGCGGCCGAACCCGCGCCAACACCCGGCTGCCGTTCACTGCCGCCAACCGGGCACTGGTCGAGGCTCTCGGTGCGGCGATGGCCGCGCCAGGCCACGACACGTTGCCCGACTCGACCATCGACGCTGGGCAGACGTACGCCGGACAGTTCATCGACCACGACATCACGCTCGACGTCTCGTCGTCGCTCGACATCAACACCGACGCGAACACCATCCACAACATGCGCACCCCGGTCCTTGACCTGGACAGCGTCTACGGGCGGGGGCCGGCGCTTGACCCCTTCCTCTACGACATCCCCACCTCGGGGAACCCCTCTGCCATCAAGATGCAGCTGGGGACGAACCTGTCCAGCGGACGCGGTGGTCCGGGCGGCCCCGCGGGGCGGCCGGGCATGGGCATGCCTACCGACCGGGACGTCCCGCGCCTACTGGGGCCGGCGCATACAGCGATCATCGGCGACCCGCGGAACGACGAGAACCTCATCGTCGTGCAGCTGCACCACGTCATGCTGCGGTTCCACAACGCGGTCGTCGACCAGCTGGTCCGCGATGGGTTCTCCGGCGACATCTTCGTCGAGGCGAAGAGAGTCGTCACCCATCACTATCAGTGGGCCGTGGTCAACGACTTCCTTAGGACCGTCTGCGGGGCGAATGCGGTGACGAGCGCGATGTCGTCGGTATCCGCACCGGTCAACAGCCCCTTCCGGATGCCCGTCGAGTTC
>DASTNV010000130.1:0-10962 GCA_035762725.1 Lapillicoccus sp.
CGTCATTGCCGCCCTCGGGGCTGTGGACGGCAATTTGGGATAACGAAATGGTCACGCTAAGGTCTGCCAGGCTCCAAGTAGCCCCCTGACGTTCACCCCGAAGCCCTCCAAGGACCCTTCTCTTGTCTGACGCTGCATACCGCGGGCGCCATCGGCCCCCGGCGGGACGGCATCGCGCCACCCGTACTACCCGCACCGAGACGGGTTCAACCCTCCCCAAGTTCGCCGGATCGGGATATCTCCTCCCGACCGCTGCTGCCGCGACCCTCGTCCTCACCGCCACCGGGGCCCACATCGGCTCTGCGGCGGGAGCGCCGACCGCCGGAGCACCGACCGCGCTCACCGCGTCGAGCTCTCCGACGCAGGACTCCATCGAGCGCGATGTGCTCGAGCGCGCCGCCCGGAGCGACTCGCGCAACTCGGCCCTCACCGGTACCGACGCGATCCTCCCGTCCGACACCGGTCGCGCCGACCTGCAGAAGGCGGCAGACTCCGCGGACCGCGCCGACGCCGTCGCCGATGCGGCCGCGGAGAAGGCGGCCTCCGACGCAGCCGCCGCGGCCCAGGCGAAGGCCGACGCCGCCGCCCAGGAGGCGACGGTCAACGCGGCCCACTCGTGGGTCCCGTTCATCAACGCCGGCTACCAGCTCACCTCGGGCTTCGGTATGCGGTGGGGCTCGATGCACCCGGGCCAGGACTTCGCGGTGCCGACCGGCACCCCGGTCAAGTCCATGTCGTCCGGCACGGTGATCTTCGCCGGCTGGCAGGGTGGCTACGGCAACAAGGTCGAGATCCAGTACTGGGACGGCACCGTCTCGTGGTACTGCCACAACAGCAAGCTGCTGGTGAGGCAGGGCGAGAGCGTGACGCCCGGCGAGGTCGTCTCGATGTCGGGCAACACCGGCCACTCGACCGGTCCGCACATCCACGTCGAGATCCACCCCAACGACGCCAACCCGGTTCCGCCGATCCCGTGGCTGAAGAAGATGGGCGCGATGCCCTGAGGCGGATCACGCCTCTGACGCCCTGCTTACTTCTCCGCCGTTGAGGAGATGATCGGGTGGGATCGTCCTGGTGGTTGCCGGGACAGTCCCACCCAATCCAGGAGGTCTGCCCTCCGGGGCAAAGACTCGCCGCCGGCGTTGCCGCTCGTGCCGGCCGTGACCGGCCCGACGACCAGAACCAGACTCAGAGTTTGGTGACGGGTGCGTACCGGAGCAGTAGCCGCTTGACGCCTTCGGCACCGAAGTCGACGTGGGCCATCGCCCGGTCGCCCTCGCCTTCGACGCGCAGCACCGTCCCGAGACCGAACGAGTCGTGGGTGACGCGGTCGCCGGGGTTGAGGTGGATCGCCGGCTTCGACGAGGCCCGGGTCAGCTCTCGTCGGTTGGCGAGCGACTCCATCGCCGAACCGCCCATCCGGCGGCCCTGCCGGGCGGCGTCGACGGCGGACTCCAGCCGCTCCCACTCGACCAGCTCGGGCGGGATCTCGTCGAGGAACCGCGACGCCGGGTGGTACTGCGGTGCCCCCCACGCGGAGCGCACCGCGGCCCGGGACAGGTAGAGCCGCTCCCGGGCCCGGGTGATGCCGACGTAGGCCAGCCGTCGCTCCTCCTCGAGCTCCAGCGGCTCGGACAGCGCCCGCATGTGCGGGAACGTGCCGTCCTCCATGCCGGAGAGGAAGACGACGGGGAACTCCAGGCCCTTTGCGGTGTGCAGCGTCATCAGGGTGACCACGCCACCGTCGGCGCCCGGCGCGTCAGCCGGGATGTCGTCGGCGTCGGCGACGAGTGACACCCGCTCGAGGAAGTCCTCCAGCGAGATCACCTCTCCGGTCTCGATCCGCTCCTCGTCGAACTCGCGGGCCACCTCGACCAGCTCGGCGAGGTTCTCGATCCGGGTCTCGTCCTGCGGGTCGGAGCTGGCCCGCAGCTCGCGCAGGTACCCGCTCTGCTCGACGACCGCCTCGAGCAGGCCGGCCACGCCGGAGCCCTCGCCCCAGACCTTGGACAGCGACTCGAGTAGCGCGGTGAACACCTCGATCGCGGCCACCGACCGGGTGGCGATGCCGGGTGCGTCCGCGGGTCGGCCGAGGGCGGCGACGAAGGGTATGCGTTCGCGCTCGGCCAGCTGCGCGATGCACGCCTCGGCCCGCTCACCGATCCCGCGCTTGGGGACGTTGATGATCCGGCGCAGGTTGACCGTGTCGGCGGGGTTCGAGACGACGCGCAGGTAAGCCAGGGCGTCCTTGATCTCGCGCCGCTCGTAGAAGCGCGTACCCCCGACGACCTTGTACGGCATACCGACCCGGACCAGGACCTCCTCGAAGGCGCGGGACTGCGCGTTGGTCCGGTAGAAGATCGCGACGTCTTTGGGCCGGACGCCCTCGGTGTCCTGCAGGTGGTCGATCTGCTTGGCGACGAACGCGGCCTCGTCGTGCTCGCTGTCGGCGACGTAGCCGACGATCTTCACGCCGTCGCCGGAGTCGGTCCACAGGTTCTTGGCGCGGCGCTTGTCGTTGCGGGCGATGACGGCGTTCGCCGCCTTGAGGATGGTCTGGGTCGAGCGGTAGTTCTGCTCGAGGAGGATGGTCCGCGCGTCGGGGTAGTCCTCCTCGAACTCGACGATGTTGCGGATCGTCGCGCCGCGGAACGCGTAGATCGACTGGTCGGCGTCACCGACGACGCACAGCTCGCCCGGTGGCACGGCGTGCGCCGGCGCATCCTCCGGGAGCGCCGGCCCGACCAGCTCCTTGACCAGCTGGTACTGCGCGACGTTGGTGTCCTGGTACTCGTCGACGAGGATGTGCCGGAACCGGCGCCGGTAGTGCTCGGCCGCGTCGGGGAAGGCCTGGAGCAGGTGGACGGTCGACATGATGAGGTCGTCGAAGTCCATGGCGTTGGCCTGACGCAGCCGCCGCTGGTACATCGTGTAGGCCTCGCTGACCTTCCGCTCGTGGTGCGTCGAGCCGCTCTCCTCGGAGCCGACCTTCGACGCATACGTCTCCTCGTCGACCAGCTCGTTCTTGAGGTTGCTGACGGCGTGGGAGAAGGCGCGCGGCTGGTACCGCTTCGGGTCGAGGTCGAGGTCGCGAAGGACCAGGGTCATCAGCCGCTGGCTGTCGGCGGCGTCGTAGATCGAGAAGGTGGACTTCAGCCCCAGCCGGGAGGCCTCGCGGCGGAGGATCCGGACGCAGGCCGAGTGGAACGTCATCACCCACATCGCCTTGGCCCGCGGGCCGACGAGGTCGGAGACCCGCTCCTTCATCTCCCCAGCCGCCTTGTTGGTGAAGGTGATGGCGAGGATCTGACCGGGCTGGACGTGCCGGGCAGCGAGCAGGTAGGCGATCCGGTGGGTCAGGACCCGAGTCTTGCCGGAGCCGGCGCCGGCGACGATGAGCAGCGGCGGCCCCTCGTGGACCACCGCGGCGCGCTGCTGGGGGTTGAGCCCGGCGAGCAGCTCCTCCGGGTCGTGCAGCCGACCGTCGGCGTCGGTCGGCCGGCCCGGCCCGCTGGCCGCCGCATCGTCCTTGGCCCACAACGGGATTCCTCGCTCGTCGACGTCACCGCCGGGAACCGGTCGAGGCAGGTCGAGGTCGTCGAAGAGGGTGCTGGGCTCGGAGGTCATCGCGTCGTCCAGCCTACGTCGGCGGCGCGACAGGTCAGGCGGCGGCGCGCTCCGCCAGCGGTAGTCCCGCCTCCCGCCAGGCGCGGAGGCCGCCGACGACGTCCGTGGCCCTGGTCAGCCCCAGCCGGACCAGCGTCGCGGCGGCGAGCGACGACGCATACCCCTCCTGGCAGAGCACGAGGATGCGGGTGGCGTGTGAGCCGAGGAGAGGTGATCGGCTCCAGTGATACACCGGTGTCCTCACGCGGCCGCGCGCTCGACGGGCGACGTTGCCGTCGACGGTGCCGCGGGGCGGCGCATTTGGCGGACCACCCACCGGGCGTCCCGCGCCAGACCCTGGATCGTCTCGGACGCCAAGGCGAACTGGAACGCGAGACCGAGGAAGTAGAGCCCCGGCTCCTGTCCGACCCCACGGTCATGGAGCGGCAACCCGTCGTCGCTGTAACGGAGTGGCAGGTCGAGGAAGGAGAGATCCGGGTCCGACCCCGTGGACCACACCACCGTCGAGACGTCGGGCCGGAATCCGTCCGAGCTAACCGGCCGCCCGTCGGTCACCGTCTCGATGCGGCCGATCTGAGTGATCCCAGCGGCCTCGAGGTCGGCGAGCTTGTTGCGGACCAGGTTGACGCCGTGACCCTGCTGCGCGGCCCGCCGCCTCCGACCGGCCGGAGTGCGCAGCGTGAGGACGTGCCGGAAGGCGAACATGACCAAGGGAAGCGCCGCCCGCGCGATCGGCGCCTCGATGTCGAACGGCACCTGACCGGGGTGGCGCCCGGCGATCCAGGTCGGATGCCCGGCCGCGGCGGCGTCGAGAGCGATGTCCGTGCCGGAGTTGCCCGCGCCGACGACGAGCACGCCACCTGGCGCGAACTGGTCCGCGTTGCGGTAGGCGATCGAGGTCAGCTGTCGGATGTCGGGGGCGAGCCGGGACGCGATGGCGGGGACTCGGGGGACCCGGTGCATACCGGTCGTCACGACGACCCGCTCGGCCTCGTAGGTGCCGTCCGACGTCTCGACAAGGAAGCCACCGCCCGCGGCTCGGCAGACCCGTCTCACCATGGTTCCGGTGCTGACCGGCAGCCGGAACCTGCCGGCGTACTCCTCCAGGTAGTCGGCCATCTCGTCTCGGGTGGGGAAGGACCCGGCCGGGCGGATTCGCCAGCCGGGAAGGCTGGCATACCGGGGCGGACTGAACAGTCGAAGCGAGTCATACCGGCGCCGCCACGAGTCCCCGACTCGTGCGTCGGCTTCGAGAATGCGAAAGTCCTCGCCGGCTCGGCGCAGGTAGTACCCCATGACCAGACCGGACTGGCCACCCCCTACCACCACGGTCCGAACGGATGTCGTGTCTGTCGGCATCACTGGCCTCCTTTGTCGTCTGCAATGACGGTAGGAAGCCAGCGGCCGGCCCCGCTTCGGAGAAACCACCCATATCGGCCCGACCGGCTATGGGTAGTTCTAGGTAGTCGTCGTCTCCCGGCTCGGGGCCAGGCCATGCTCGTAGGCGTACGACGTGGCCGCCGCGCGGCTCGCGACCCCGAGCTTGCCGAAGATGTTGCTCACGTGCCGGGCCACGGTCTTCTCGGACAGGAAGAGCCGGCCGGCGATGACCCGGTTCGTCGCCCCGGTGGCGAGCCAGCCGAGCACCTCGCGCTCGCGGGGGCTGAGCGGTCCAGAACCGGTCTCCTGCAGGGCGGCAAGATCACCGGCCGCGCCCAAGGCCTCCAGCGCCGCTCGGGCCGCGTCCAGCTCCATGCGCGCGGCGTCGTCGTCACCGAGCGCCCGGCAGGCTTCGGCCACCAGCACGCGGGTCTTGGCCGCCTCGTACGGCGCCTCGATCCGGTTCCAGTACGACCAGGACCGACGCAGCCTCGGCAGGGCGGCGCCGGGTTGGCCCTCGGCCAGCAGGAGCGCCCCGCACCGGTGCTCCGCGAGGCCACGCAGATAGGCCGGCTGGCGTGGGTCGGCATACCACCGTAGCTTTTCCACGGCGGCCTGCGCAGAGGGCAGATCACCGGTCGCGAGCGCGACGTCGACTCGGGCCGCGAGCACCGCGGGCTGCCGGTCCGACGGCCCGTACTCCGCGAGGGCACGGTCCAACCCGGCGGCGGCCACATCGGGCCGCCCCTGGGCCAGCCGGAGCAGAGCCAGTCCGGGCTGAACCTCGGCACCGGCGGCGGCCGCCCGCTCATAGGCCTGTTCGGCGAGGTTCCACTCGCCTCGCAGTCGGGCCAGCTCGCCCACGCGGTAGTGCGCCAGGCCGAGGCCGAAGTCGCCGGACCGGGCGATCTGGTCGCAAGCGGCGCTCGCCTCCTCGGCGGCTTCGGTCCACGCGCCGTGCAGCTGCAAGATCTCCGCGCGATGCACCAGGCAGGTACCGCGGTACGGCAGCATGCCCTGCTGCTCGGCGACCCAGACCGTCAGAGCCTGCGTCCATTCCTGCGCTCGCGGCAGGTCGTAGGCCTCCAGACACAAGCCGACGACCGAGCAGTACGCCAGGCCAGAGACCTGCGGCGCCGTCGATCCAGCGACGACGTGCACCATGATCTCGTCGAGCGCCACCCACGAGTCCTTCACACGACCGAGCTGCGCCAAGCACCGGCCGTGCGCGAGTCCGGCCAGGACGAAGGCGTCGAGGTCGCCGTGCCGGGCGGCTCGCCGGCTCACATCCTCGAGGATCGGTACGGCCCTCCGGACGTCCCCCGCATTCATGGCGGCGACGGCGTCGGGCATCCGCAGCAGCGCCGCCGGGTAAGACTCGGGGTCATCCGGCACCAGCCGGCGGGCGCGGGTCAACCAACCCGAGGCCTGGGCGGCATCGCCGCGGTTCTGCAGATGGAACCCGATCCAGAAGGCGCATCGCACCGCCGGTTCGAGCATGTCGCGGCGCAGGTACTGGTCGAAGGCCCTCTCGCGGAGGGGGACGATGTCGTCCCCGTGTCCGGTGACGAAGGCGGCGACGGCGAGCCGCTCGAGGTCCTCGGCGTCGAGGCCGGCCTCCTGGTCAGCGGCGACCAGCGCGGCATAGTCGGCCGACCAGTCGGGCACGGGTCAAGGCTACGCTCGCACGACCTCGGCGTAGGTGGGTCAGGCAGCCGCGCGCTCCGCCAGGGGTAGTCCCGCCTCCCGCCAGGCGCGCAGACCCCCGACGACGTCGGTGGCTCTGGCCAGCCCGAGCCGGACCAGCGTCGCCGCCGCGAGCGACGACGCATACCCCTCCTGGCAGAGGACGAGGATGCGGGTGTCGTAGGCCGCCCACGGCAGGCTGGCACCGCTGCGCGGGTCGAGCCGCCACTCGAGGACGTTGCGCTCGATGACGACGGGGCCGAGCGCGGGGTCGACCTCGCCCTCGGCGATCCGCTGGGCCTCCGGCCGGATGTCGACGAGGACCGCCCGGTCGTGCAGGAGGAGCTGGTATGCGGCTCGCGGCGAGATCCGCTCGTACGTCGAACGTGCCTCGGCGAGCAGCTCGTCGACGGCGGACGCCGTGACGACTGGGCGCGGTACGTCGACCGTCGGCCGCGCGAACTGGCGAGTCTCCCAGTGGATCTCAGCGGTCCGCTCAGCGGTCGCCGTCACCATGACGACGCGTCCTCGAGAGCGGCCAGCCGAGTCGGGCCCTCGGGCCCGAGCTCGAACCGGCCCATCTCGACCAGTCCAGGGGCGTAGGCGTGCACGGTGAGGGAGCGGCCCGGGCCGGCCCCGACGACGTTGTGGACGTGGTCGCGGCCGAACGCCCGCGTGTCGCCCTCGCCGAGGGTGCGCTGCTGGACCGTGCCCAGCGCCCAGGTCTGTTCGATGACCACGCCGGAGGCGACGGCGAAGGCACCCGAGGCGTCGCCGTGGTCGTGCCAGCCGGTCTCGGTGCCCTCCGGCCAGGAGATGACCCAGACGTCGAGCCGGGCGTCGCCGGCGAGGCGGGCCCAGGTGCGGCCCGTGCCCTCCGATGGCTCGGGGAGGAGGGCGGCAAGGTTGGGGTTGAGGGCGTAGCGCCGGGCGGTCTGGCGGAGCTCGGCGAGGGGGACGTTGACGCGTTCGAGGTGCGAGTGCAAGGCAGTCATGTGAGGTCCGTGAGGTCGGGCCGGGCGGTGGGCGCACCGGCGGGCTGGTGTCGGGAGGTGGGAACGGGTCGGAGCGACGTTCAGCACCAGCGACAACAGCGCGCGACGTCGCGCCAGCAGGTCGCCGGAACCGGCCGACCCTGGCGCATTCGCGTCGCGACGGGACTCATGAGACATAGGACATCAGCGGCGAGGAACACCTGGCAAGCGGATTGATACATCATCTCGCGTTATGGACATCCCTATGTGTGGTTATGTTCAGGTCGCGCTCCTAGGCTGGCCGCCATGACCCCCGAGACCGCCGAGCCGCTGACCGTCCCGTCCCTCGTTGTTCCCCGGACCGGGGGGTCCGACGTCCTCACCGTGGAGGACCGAGAGCTGCCGGCGCCCGGTCCGGGCCAGGTGCGGGTCAACGTCGCCGCGGCGGGGATCAACTTCATCGACATCTACCAACGCGAAGGCGTCTACCCGATGACGCTGCCGTTCGTCGTCGGCGGCGAGGGCGCCGGCACGGTCGAGGCGGTCGGCGAGGGAGTCGACCTGGCCGTCGGCGACCGGGTGGCCTGGGCGGCAGGTCCGGGCAGCGCGGCGGGCGCGGTCGTCCTCGACGCCGCCGCGGTCGTCCCCGTTCCCGAGCGAGTCGACCTCGAGACGGCGGCCGCAGTGATGCTCCAGGGCATCACCGCGCACTACCTCGTCAACTCGACGTACGCGGTCCAGCCGGACGACGTCGTGCTCGCCCATGCGGTGGCCGGCGGCGTCGGCCAGCTGCTGGTCCAGCTGGTCAAGGCCAAGGGCGCGACGCTGATCGGGACGGCCGGGTCGGCCGAGAAGGTGGCGCTCGGTCTCGAGCTCGGCGCCGACCACGTCATCGACTACTCCGCGCTCGGCGACATGAGCGAGCTGCCCGACCGGGTCAAGGAGCTGGCCGGGCGCGGGGTCGACGTCGTCTACGACGGCGTGGGCAAGTCGACGTTCGACGCGTCGCTGGCCTCGCTCCGGCCGCGCGGGATGATGGTCCTCTACGGCGGGTCCAGCGGGCAGGTGCCGCCGTTCGACATCCAGCGGCTCAACCGCGGCGGCTCGCTGTTCCTCACCCGGCCGACGATGGGCCACTACATCGCCACCCGGGAGGAGCTGCTGTGGCGCAGCTCCGAGATCCTCGGGGCGGTCGCGGACGGGTCGCTCAAGGTCTCGGTCGGCGGCCGGTACCCCCTGGCTGAGGCGGCTGACGCCTACGACGCCCTCGCCGGCCGCCAGACGACGGGCAAGCTGCTCCTCCTCCCCTGACGCGACCGCGCTCATAGGAGCGGTGGTTACCCTCGGTCGATGGCGGGCCCGGTCGACCCTGGCGCACTGACCCGGCGCGCCGTGATCGGCGGCCTGGCCGTCGGCGCCCTCGCCGCCTGCACGACCCCGCCTTCGCCGTCGGCGGAGGCGACGAGCAGCGCGGCGCCACCGAGCCCCACGCCCTCCACGTCGACCACCACGGCCACCGCGGCGGCCGGCCCGCCGCTGCCGCTGGTGCTCGCCGTCCACGCGACCCGGGCGGCCGGGGCGACGACCAGCCGGGCCGCGCTCGACGCGGCTGCCGCGGGCGGGAACCTGGCCTGGGCCGATCTCGGCGGCTCGGGTTCCGCGCTCACCCTGGTCCGCGGGGCCTCCGCAGGGGGACCAGGCTCCGACGCGAACGCCGTGGCCGCCGTTCAGGGCAACCGTGACACGGTCGCGGTCGTCCGGGCCGACGCGCTCGGGCCGGCAGTGGCCGCCGTCGCCGTCGAGGGGGTCGACCCGGTCACCCGGCCCGACGCATACCCCGTGCTCGTGCCCGGCGACTCGGCGGTCGACCCGACCCGCATCGTCAGCACGCTCTGGGTCGGCGACGTCATGCTCGGCCGCCGCGTCGGGCAGCAGATCGCCGCGGCCCGCGACCCGAACCTGCCGTTCAGCGGTACCGCCGACCGCCTTCGCGCGGCCGACCTCACCGTGGGCAACCTCGAGTGCGCGCTGTCCCGCAACGGCCGGCCGACCCAAGGCGGCGACTCGTTCGGGGCGGACGCCTCGTCGCTGGCCGGTATGCGCGACGCGGGCTTCGACGTGCTGGTACTGGCGAACAACCACCTCGGCGACTACGGCGACCGGGCCCTGCGGGAGACGCTGGCCACGGCGCGCAACGGGTTCGCGACGACGGGCGCCGGCGAGACACTCGCCGCCGCCCTCGAACCAGCGGTCGTCGAGCGCAAGGGGGTCCGGCTCGGCGTGCTCGCCTTCAACGCGATCGGAGAGACGCCGGCGGCGACATCGTCGTCCGCGGGGGCACTGTCGGTGCGGATGCCGCCGCGAACCGGCCCGCTCAACGAGGAGGACCTCGCGCGGGTGACCGACGCGGTCCGTGGGCTGCGGTCGCGCGCCGACGTGGTCGTCGTCTACCCGCACTGGGGGACGCAGTACGTGCACGAGCCCGTACCCGAACAGCGCGACGTGGCGCGGCGCCTGGTCGAGGCGGGCGCGACGGCCGTGATCGGGTCACACCCGCACTGGGTGCAGGGCCTGGAGCTCCACCAGGGTCGCCTCATCGCCCACTCGCTCGGCAACTTCGTCTTCGATATGACGTTCTCCACCCAGGTCCAGCAGGGCATGGCCCTCGAGCTGGTGTTCTGGGGCGACCGCCCGATGGCCGCGCGGCTGCTGCCGTACCGGATCGGCGACCGGTACGTGCCGCGCTGGCTCGACCGCGGCGCCGAGGCCGACGACATCCTCGGGGACGTCTGGGGCGCGAGCACAGGACCGTTCGCGGCATGAGCGACGAGCACCCCAGGGGTATGCCAGGCCGCCGGGCGGTCCTCTTCGGCGCCGCTGCGCTCGGGCTGGCCGGGTGTACCGAGGCCCCGGCGCCCGGCGGGGCCGGCTCACCGTCGGCGACCAGCCGCATACCGGAGCCGTCGTCGTCGAGCACCTCGGAGACACCGACACCGACGACCTCCGCGCCGCCGCCCTTGCCGGCCAGCCGGGTCTATCCCATCGCGCCCAACGAGCCGGAACCGGTGGCCAAGGAGAAGGCGGTTCGGCTGGTCGAGGCCACGTCGGCGTGGGGCGCGGGCGGTTCCAGCGATGCGGCCGTGACGGCCCGACTGACGGCCCAAGGCATCTCGGGGGCGCGGGCCGCGACGTTCGCCGCGGCGACCGCGCCGTACCGAGGCAACAGTCCCGAGGCGACGTCGGGGGTGATCGCGGTCCAGTACGGCGGCCTCACGGCGACATTGGCGTCACTCCT
>DASTNV010000131.1:0-2207 GCA_035762725.1 Lapillicoccus sp.
AAGGACGTCCCGGCCGAGCACCTCGTCGCCGCGATCCGGGCCGTGGCCCGAGGCGACGCGTTGATCGACCCGTCGGTCACCCGGCGGCTGATCAGCCGGTTCACCCGGGCGCTTCGGCCTACTCCAGAGACGACCACCGCGGTCCCGGACCGGCTCAGTGTGCTGACGGCGCGCGAGCTCGAGGTACTGCGCCTCATGGCCGCCGGCCTCACCAACGCCGAGATCGCCGGGCGGCTGGTCGTCGAGGAGACGACGGTCAAGACGCATGTCGGGCGGGTGCTCGGCAAGCTCGACCTGCGCGACCGGGTCCAGGCTGTGGTCCTCGCCTACGAGACCGGCCTCGTCTCACCGGGCGACGGCTCCGCCCCGACCTGACCCGCAGCCGGGAACTGCGTCGCGGCTGCTCACGCGCGATCGATAACCTTGCCGGGCGCCGCGTCCACCCGCCCATCAAGGGCGACCACGCGCATACCGAACGAACCGTCAACGAGAGTGAGCCCAGCCGTGCCTGCCCAGATCAGCGTGACCGTCGCCGGAGACGAGCGATCGGTGGCCGAGGGCACGACTGCGGCGGAGCTCTTCGACAGCGACCGCAGCGTCGTCGTCGCGCGGGTCGACGGAGCCCTGGTCGACCTGACTCACGTCCTCCACGACGGAGACGTCGTCGAACCGGTGACCATCGACAGCCAGGACGGGCTGGACGTCCTACGGCACTCGACCGCGCACGTCCTAGCTCAGGCCGTCCAGCAGGTGAACCCCAAGGCCCGCCTAGGGATCGGCCCACCGATCCGCGACGGCTTCTACTACGACTTCGACGTCGAGATCCCGTTCACCCCGGACGATCTCAAGGAGCTCGAGCGGGTGATGCAGCGCATCGTCAACGAGAGCCAGACCTTCAGCCGTCGGGTAACCACGGACGACGACGCCCGCGAGGAGCTGCGCGAGGAGCCGTACAAGCTCGAGCTGATCGGGTTGAAGGGCAACGCCTCCGACGCCGCCGAAGGCGCCGATGCCCGGGCCCATGGCGGCGACCTCGACAGCGTCGAGGGCGCCGCCAGGGAGGTCGGCGGCGGCGAGCTGACCATCTACGACAACCACCGCCGCGACGGTGAGCTGGCATGGAAGGACCTCTGCCGCGGGCCGCACCTGCCCAACACCAAGCTGATCGGCAACGCCTTCAAGCTGACTCGCAGCGCCGCCGCATACTGGCGCGGTTCCGAGAAGAACCCGCAGCTACAGCGGATCTACGGCACCGCGTGGCCCACCAAGGACGACCTGCGCGCGTACACCGAGCGGCTGGCCGAGGCCGAGAAGCGCGACCACCGCAAGCTCGGCGCCGAGCTGGACCTGTTCTCCTTCCCTGACGAGCTCGGCTCGGGTCTCGAGGTGTTCCACCCCAAGGGTGGGGTGATCAAGCGGGAGATGGAGGACTACGTCCGCCGGCGCCACATCGAGGAGGGCTTCGAGTACGTCGGCACCCCGCACATCTCCAAGGACGGGCTGTTCCACACCTCCGGGCACCTGCCGTACTTCGCCGACGGCATGTTCCCGCCCATGGCGATGGAGGGCGCCGAGTACCGGCTCAAGGCCATGAACTGCCCGATGCACAACCTCATCTTCAAGGCCCGGGGCCGGTCGTACCGCGAGCTGCCGCTGCGCTTGTTCGAGTTCGGCGGGGTCTACCGCAACGAGAAGTCCGGCGTCGTGCACGGCCTGACCCGTGTCCGGGGCATGACCCAGGACGACTCGCACTCCTACGTCACCGCCGAGCAGGCCGAGGACGAGATCAAGCACCTGCTCAACTTCTGCCTGAGCCTGCTGCGCGACTTCGGGATGGACGACTACTACCTCGAGCTGTCCACCAAGGACGACTCGAAGGACAAGTTCATCGGCACGGACGAGCAGTGGGAGGTCGCGACCGCCGTCCTCCAGCGGGCCGCCGAGGAGACCGGTCTCGAGCTGGTCCCCGACCCGGGCGGGGCCGCCTACTACGGGCCGAAGATCTCGGTCCAGGCCAAGGACGCGATCGGGCGCACCTGGCAGCTGTCGACCGTGCAGTACGACTTCAACCAGCCGGCGGGGTTCCAGCTGGAGTACCAGGCGGCCGACGGGTCACGCCAGCAGCCGGTGATGATCCACTCGGCCAAGTTCGGCTCGATCGAGCGGTTCCTCGGGGTGCTGACGGAGCACTACGCCGGCGCCTTCCC
>DASTNV010000132.1:0-6229 GCA_035762725.1 Lapillicoccus sp.
CGCGGCGAAAACCCCGGACAGGATGATGATGAACACCGGGTTGATCGACTGCACCCAGGACACCGGCATGGTCCAGCCGAAGATGTCGCGGTTCAGCTGGCTGTTGGAGTAGACGGTCAGCACGGTGAACTGCTGTTGGTAAAGCGACCAGAAAGCGGCGCTGGCGATGAACATCGGGATGAAGGCCAGAACTCGCTTGCGCTCCACCGGGTTGACATGGGGGCTCGACAGGATGACCACGAAGTAGGCGACCGTCGCGAGGACCGTGACGATGATGACCGCGGTGTCGAGGTTGGTCGCCTTGAGGACGCCGGTGACGGCGAGCACGGCGAGGACGACGAGCCCCGCGACGATGCCGAGCACATACCGCAGCCGCTCGTTGCCGGGCAGCGGGTCGGGCACCTCGTTGGCCTCGGCCGAGAGGCGCTTACGGCCGATCGTGTACTGGATCAGGCCGATCGCCATCCCGATAGCCGCCGCAGCAAACCCGATGTGGAAGCCGTACTCCGTCTGCAGCCAGCCGGTCAGCAGCGGACCGAGGAGTGCGCCGAGGTTGATGCCCAGGTAGAAGATCGAGAACCCGGCATCCCGGCGCGGGTCCTCCTCGGTGTAGAGGGTGCCAACCAAGGAGGTGGCGTTGGCCTTGACACCGCCACTGCCGAGGGCGATGAGGACGAGTCCGACGCCGACGCCGAGGGTTCCGGGCAGGAGCGAGAGCGCGATGTGGCCGGCCATGACGAGGACGGCCGAGTAGAAGAGGGTCCGTTCCGACCCGATCAGCCGGTCCGCGATCCACGCGCCACCGATGGTGCTGAGGTAGACCAGGCCGCCGTACGCGCCGACGATGCCGACGGCGGTGTCCTCGGAGATGCCCAGGCCGCCCTGGTCCGCGGGGTAGAAGAGGTAGAGCAGGAGGATGCCCTGCATCCCGTAGAAGCTGAACCGCTCCCACAGCTCGACGCCGAAGAGGTTCGCCAACACCGGCGGCTGGCCGAAGAACGTCCGCCCACTGTTCTTCGGTTTCTCCGCGACGTCGGTCATGATTCACACGATGTCATCCGCGGCGCCCCCTGGTGCAGCACTTGAACAGGTCAGGTCTCTCGTGTCTCCCACCGCCCGCGCACCTCGGTGAGATCGCGGCACGGGTCGGTCGAGGTGAGCCGGATCAGGACGTGCTCGACGGGGTATGCCAGCAGCCGCCGGAACACCGCGGTGAGATCACTCGGGCAGCACCTCAGCCGGCCCCGCTCACCCAGCGAGGGTGGCCCGTCGGCCAGGGTCAGATCGATCCGTTTGGCGATGGGAGGTGGGTTCCCGCTCCTCGTATGGGTGATCGCGGCGAGGGACCGGTCGAAGGTGGCCCACGGTTCGAGGAAGGCGAGCCAGCCGTCGGCGTCGCCTCCGATGGCCGACCAGTGCGACGACCGCGCGGAGGCGAGGTACATGGGCGGCGGCTTGCCCGCGCCGGGCAGGGTGACCCCGGGAGCGAGCCGGCCGCATACCGCGTCCCTCAACGCGTTCCACCGCTCGGCGAACCGGTCCGGCGCCGAGGGAATCAGCGGAGCGAGAAGCCCGAGCGAGGTCACGCCGGCGGGTAGGCGTGGTCCTTGAGAAGCTTCGCGAGATGCGCGGCGTTGGCCGCCAGGGAGGCCGTGGTCGAGGCGACTTTCTCCGGCGTCTCGTCGAGGTCCTTGTAGTCGGTCGTGTGCATGGCCTCGCCGTTCCAGTAGACGCCGCCACTCGCGGGAATGGTGAAGCCGACATCGTTGAGCGCCTGGAAGATCACCGAGGTGATGTGGTGTGCGCCGTCCTCGTTGCCGACGACGACGGCAATGGCGACCCGACCGTAGGCCTGGAGGCGGCCCTGCTCGTCGGTCTCGGACAGCTCGGCGTCGAGCCGCTCGAGCACCCGCTGACAGACACTGCTCTGTTGCCCCATCCAGGTGGGCGTCGCGAGGACGAGGATGTCGCTGTCCATGATCCGCTGCCGGATCTGCGGCCACTCGTCGCCGTTGCCCATGTCGAGCTCGACGCCTGGGCGGACGTCGTGGTCGACGACGCGGATCGTCGAGCCCTGGACATCGTGCTTTGTCAGGGCCTGGAGGACCTGGCCGGAGAGCACGTCGGTACTCGACTCGGCGGGCGAGGGCGAGAGCGTGCAGTTGAGGACCAAGGCCTTGAGCGTCATGGCCTCTGGAGTACCCCGGCGTTGGCCGGCCCACTCTTCCCGCCGATCGGCTCAGTGGTGGAGGTCGCGGTGGCGGGAGAGCAAGCCTGCTGTCCCACTCGATGAGCAGGCAAACGGCGAACGCGGTGGATTGTGCCCTTCTGGAGGGGTGAAATCCACCGCGTTGGTCGCTGAGACTGGTGCGCGAGGGGGGACTTGAACCCCCACGCCCTTGCGGGCACTGGCACCTGAAGCCAGCGCGTCTGCCATTCCGCCACTCGCGCGCGGGGACCAGTGTGCTGCATGGCCTGCGCTCTGACCAAACCGCTATCCCGGCCCGTCCGGCGGGTCGGTCACCCACTGCTGCGCGCGGGCGTCCCAGCGGTAGCGGGCGCCGTCCGCGCTGGTCCACGAGCTCGACGCGCCCCGACCACCCGCAGCCGCCGCCACGTCGGGCGCCGGCTCCTCCGCCACCGGGGCCTCCGCCTCCACCCACTGCTGCGCCCGCGCGTCCCAGCGGAACTCGCCCAGGGTGGCGGCAGCGGGCACCTCCGAGGGTGGCTCCGGAACCCAGCCGGTATGCGCGACCGTCGCCTCCTCGACTTCCGGGACCTCGGGCGCCTCGACGGCCGCCACCACCGGAGGCGACCACGTCACTTCAACGGCTTCCTCCGCCAGAACCGGCTCAGCCGGAACCCCCGGCACGATCCCCAGCCGAGCCCGCTCCTCCGCCTCGAACTCGTCCTGCTCCTCCGCCGTGAGGTACCCGTAGTGAGGGTGCGTGGGCTCCGGCGGGACGTACCCGGGCGGCAGCTCCACATGCATACCGACCAGGGTAGGCACCCCAGGTCGCTGCTTCACCAGCACATATGCGTCGCCCCGTTACGATGAACCGACTTCCGGCCGGGCCACCAGGGCCGGGCCGGAGCGATCGAGGAGAGGCGTGTGGGACTGTTCGACAAGGTCGAGCGCGGCCTCGAGCGGGCGGTCAACAGTGCCTTCGCCAAAGCGTTCAAGTCCGAGGTGCAGCCGGTCGAGCTGGCCTCCGCCATCCGGCGCGCCATGGACGACCGCGCCGCCGTGATGGGCCACGGCCGCACCATGGTCCCGAACCTCTACACGATCGAGCTCTCCGGCACCGACTTCGAACGGCTCCACGGTTACGAGGAGGCGCTGTCCGACGAGCTGGTCGCCGCGGCGCAGGAACACGCCGACTCCCAGCGGTACCAACCCGGTGGACCCGTCCAGATCACCTTCCACCGCGACGACGAGCTGGAGACCGGCGTGTTCCGGGTCCGGCCGGCGACTTCGCGACGGTCGATCGCCCCGAGCACCCAGGCCCCCCGCCACGAACCGGTGGTGCCCGCCCAGAACGCCCCCGTCGCCGCACCGCCGCAGCGACCCACCGCGAGCCCGGTGGCCCGGCCCTGGCTGGTCATCGACGGCGAGCGCTACCCCCTCATCGGCGCCCACACCGTGATCGGGCGCGACGAACTGGCCGATGTCGTCCTCGACGACCCGGGCATCTCCCGGCGTCACTGCGAGATCCGTGTGACCAACGACGGTCCGCACCTCGTGACGTCGATCCGCGACCTCGGCTCGACGAACGGCACGTTCGTCAACGGGGAACGCATCACCAGTACCAGGCTCGACGAGGGGGACGAGATCACTATCGGGCGCACCCATGCGGTGTTCCGGCCCGGTAAGCGGTGACGCCTCTGTGAGTGAGCTGACCTACACGATCATCCGACTCGGTCTTCTGGCATTGCTCTGGGTGTTCGTCCTCTCCTTGGCCGCCGTGCTCCGGCGGGACATCTACGGCACGCGCATCTCGCGCCGCCGTGATCGTCGCGCCGCGCCCCCGAGCCCGGCCCGCACCCCGGTTCCGGCGGCCGCTGCAGCCGGTGCCGCGGCAGCCGCACCCCCACCACCGGCCCGCCAGCCCCGACGTCGCCGCGAACCGACCACGCTGGTCGTCACCGACGGCCAGATGGCCGGGACGTCGCTCCCCCTCGGTCGCCAGGGCGTCCTCATCGGCCGCGGACCCGAGTGCACGCTCGTCCTCGACGACGAGTTCGCCTCGAGCCGGCACGCCCGGGTCTTCCCGCGCGCCGAAGGCTGGTTCGTCGAGGACCAGGGCTCACGCAACGGCACGTCGGTGAACGGCGTCAAGATCACCGGCGCCGTCCCCGTCGAGTCCGGCGCCGTGGTCCGGATCGGGCGCACCACCCTGGAACTGCGGGGCTGACCGCATGGCCATCGCCCTGCGCTACGCGGCGCGGACCGACCTCGGGCTGGGACCGAAGTCCCGGAACGAGGACAGCGGGTATGCCGGTCCGCACCTGCTCGTCCTGGCCGACGGGATGGGAGGCCACGCCGCCGGCGATGTCGCCAGCTCACTCATCGTCGGCCAGCTCGCCCCGCTGGACGGGGAGAGCATCGGCGCTGACCAGGCCCTACAAAAACTGGAGAAGTCGGTCCGCGAGGCCAACTCCAGCCTCCGCCGCGCCATGGAGGACGATCCGAAGCTCCGCGGCATGGGCAGCACCACGATCGCCATGCTCCGTACGGGCAACAAGCTGGCGATGGCCCACATCGGCGACTCGCGCGCCTACCTGCTGCGTGACGGCACCCTCAGCCAGATCACCAAGGACCACTCCTTCGTCCAGCAGCTCGTCGACGAGCACCGAATCACCCAGGAGGAGGCCGAGGACCACCCGCAGCGCTCGCTGGTCACCCGCGTCATGACCGGGCAACCGGACGACGAACCCGACCTGTCGATGCGCGAGCTGCGGGGCGGTGACCGCTACCTGCTCTGCTCCGACGGCCTCAGCGACTTCGTCCGGCGCGACATCATCGAGGAGATCCTCGTCGAGTCGGCGACGCCGAGCGCCGCCGCCGACCGGCTCATCGAGGTAGCCCTCAAGGCCAGCGCCCGCGACAACGTCACCGTCGTCGTCGCCGACGTCGTCGACCTGCAGCGGGCCGAGGCGCCGAGCACCTCGCCGCAGATCGTCGGCGCGGCCTCGCTGCGTGACCGGGAGGGCAAGCGGACCCGCGGCCTGCCGATCAGCCCGGCCGAGAAGGCCGCCAGCCTGGCCCGCTCCGTCCGGTCACCGGCGGCCGAGGACGAGGACGAGGGGCCGGTGCTCGCCGACGAGCCGCGGTCGAAGCGCATCGTCTGGGTCCGCCGCACGGTCCTCGCGTTCGCCCTGGCCCTCATCCTCGTCGGCGGCGGTTACGCGGCATACGCCTGGACCCAGAACCAGTTCTACGTCAAGCCGTCCAACGGCTACGTCGCCATCTGGCAGGGGGTCGGGCAGAACATCGGGCCGGTCAGCCTGTCGCACGTCTACCAGGTGACCGACATCCCGATGGGCGAGCTGCCGACGTACGTTCAGGACGTCGTCACCACCGGCACCCCGCTGGGCAGCCTGGCCGACGCGAGCACCCGGGTCGAGACCCTGCGTACCTCGGCCGACGACTGCCGGTCCCAGGCGGCGTCCGGCGTCCCCTGCGGCCAGAACCCCGTCACCGTCCCGTCGCCCTCGACAACGGTGCCGGCCACGCCGACCGACACGTCCTCGCTCACCACCACGGCGCCGGTGACCGGCCTGACGACGGGGTCGACGCCATGAGGACCACGGTCGAGACGATCACGCCACGCACCCGCCGTGGCGTGGAGCTGCTACTCACCATCTTCGCCGTCGGCCTCACCCTGCTGGCCTGGGTCAGCGTCGACCTGGGTGTTCGCGAGACGGTTCCCGCGCAGCTGCTGACCGTCGGCGGCGGCCTGCTCGCCCTGGCCCTGGCGTTCCACCTCGTCGTGCGGTGGCGGGCCAAGTACGCCGACCCGCTGATGCTGCCGATTGCCACGCTGCTCAACGGTTTCGGGCTGGTGATGATCCATCGCCTCGACCTCGCCGCGGGGCAGACCGGCATCGACAGCGACGCCGGGCGGCAGCTCATCTGGACTGGCCTCTCGGTCGTCGTCGCCGCGCTCGTCCTCATCTTCCTGCGCGACCATCGGCTGCTGCGGCGCTACACGTTCACCGCGATGGC
>DASTNV010000133.1:0-4449 GCA_035762725.1 Lapillicoccus sp.
CTCCGGTCGAGCAGGACGTAGAGGTGGGTCAGGTCGGAACGGGTCATGGCGTACTCCTCGGACTTCTCGGCCGGAACCGCATGGGTGGGCGGCTCTCGGGGTCTGGGCCGGGCTCTGGCGTGCGCCCGGTCTCGTGGTCGTACCGCGCCCGCTCGACCCCCGACGCGGTCACCCGCCCGCTCTCGTTCGCGTAGGGCGCGAGCATCGGCGTGCGAGCGATCCGGGGCCCGACGGCGTTCTCCGACAGGCCCGCACCGGCGCCGACGGACCGCAGGCTGGACCGGCCGGTCACCAGGGCGCGGGCCATGGTGTCGTCGATGAGGTCGGTCAGCCGGTCGGCCGCAGTGCGCAGATGCGGGAGCGACTCGGCCGGGTCCGGGCTCTCGGCCGCGGCCTCCAGGGCGTCGCGGATCGCGTCGTAGCGGGGGTCGGCGGTCGTGGCCATGAGCACGAGCATACCGCATAAACTGCGGATCATCACTAAGTTCGAGTATGCGGGAAGTGCGCTACCGCAGTAGCCGACACCAGAACTCGGGCCGTCCCCACGTAGCATGGAAACCATGTCTGCCCTCCCGACAAGCACGCCCAAACGGGTCCTGCTGGCCGCCCCTCGGGGGTACTGCGCCGGCGTGGACCGGGCCGTCGTGACGGTCGAGAAGGCGCTCGACCTCTACGGCCCGCCGGTCTACGTGCGCAAGGAGATCGTCCACAACAAGCACGTCGTGACGACGCTGCGGAAGCGGGGCGCGATCTTCGTCGACGAGACCGACGAGGTGCCCGAGGGGGCCACGGTCATCTTCAGCGCTCACGGAGTCGCCCCGGTGGTCCACGAGGAGGCCCGGGCGCGCAGCCTCAAGACCATCGACGCGACCTGCCCACTGGTCACCAAAGTGCACCGCGAGGCGGTCCGGTTCGCCGACTCCGACTTCGACATCCTTCTCATCGGCCACGAGGGTCACGAGGAGGTCGTCGGCACGTCCGGCGAGGCGCCCGAGCACATCACCCTCGTCGACGGTCCCGACGACGTCGTCAACGTCGAGGTGCGCGACCCGGAGAAGGTCATCTGGCTGTCTCAGACGACGCTTTCGGTCGACGAGACGATGGAGACGGTCCGGCGGCTGCGCGAACGGTTCCCCCAGCTGCAGGACCCACCGAGCGACGACATCTGCTACGCCACGCAGAACCGCCAGCTGGCGGTCAAGCAGATGGCGGCGGACTGCGACCTCGTCATCGTCGTGGGGTCGCGCAACTCGTCGAACTCGGTACGCCTCGTCGAGGTCGCCGTGGAGCACGGGGCGCGCGCCGGCCATCTGGTCGACTACGCCGACGAGATCGACGACGCCTGGCTCGAAGGAGTCTCGACGGTCGGCGTGACCTCCGGGGCGAGCGTTCCGGAGGTGCTGGTTCGGGACGTGCTGACCTACCTCGCCGACCGCGGGTTCGGGGACGCCGAGACCGTCGTGGCGGCGGAGGAGTCCCTGCTCTTCGCCCTGCCCACTGAGCTGCGCCGCGACCTCAAGGCGCGGTCGGGTGACGAGCCCGAGCAGGTCCGCCACGACCCGTCCAGCCTCGAGGCCGGCGCCCTCCGCTGACCCGGCCCACCGCAATGTTCCGGACATGCTGGGGAAGACTGCAGCGATACGCGCTGAACGCCGTCGGTAGAACTGGCTGAGTGGAGGAAAGTTGACGCTCTGGCGTGAACTTTCCTCCGCCCAGACCGGTTCGACGACCGCGCGACGGTGAAGAGGAGCAGGGCGATGACTCGCGCCGCATGGCGGGTCTGGCGGGAAGCGCCGGAGCCTGTCGAGGCGCGAATGGTGTGCGGCGCGAGGGATACCCCTGGTCGTCGCGCCCTGATCACCCGGTTCGTGGTCGTCCTCCGCGGTTGATGAGCGGGCGGCACCAATCTGTCATGTCCGGGCTGTTGCATCAGAACGAAGCGGGTCCGGGGGGTCGGCAACGTCGTCCTAGGCTGGCGGTTGTGAAACCGGGGACGCTGGTCAAGGTCGCGCGTGAAGGATCACCACGAGCGCGGCTCCGCGCGTTCCGGGACGGCCGAGCCGCGGTCCGGTTGGCCGCGACGCGCGCCCTGCTCGAGACCGGCCTGGTCGACGCGCTCGCCGGCGCCGGCGGACCCCAGGACGAGGCCGCCCTCGCCCGCACGGCTGGCTTGACCGACGTCGACCTGACCCGGTCACTCCTCGAGCTCGGTGCCGCGTACGGCCTGGTCCGGCACAGCCCAGGCGGCTGGACCCTGGCCCGCCGCGGCCGGGGGCTCGCCGCCGACCCGACCGGGCAGGCCATGGTCGAAGCCCTCGGCGGGTACCACCTCGACCTCTACCGGGACCTGACCGACCAGCTGCGCGGCGGTGCCGGACGGGACGACCTCGACCGGCACGCCGAGCTCATCGCCCGGGCGTCGTCGGCGCTTGCGCCGTTCGTCCGGGACGCCGTCGTGGCCGCCGTCCAGGAGCGCCGACCGCAACGCGTCCTCGACATCGGCTGCGGCGAGGGCGAGTACCTCGCGGCCATGCTCCAGGAGTCAGCCGCCGCCCGCGGGGTCGGGCTCGAGACCGACGCCAGAGTGGCCGCCCTCGCCCGGAACCGGTTGGAACCGCTGCACGGTCGCGGCCAGGTCCTCGTCGGCAGCGCCCCCGCCGCGCTGCCGGAAGCCGTCGAGGCCCTGGGGGGACCGGCCGACCTCGTCCTCCTGGCCAACGTCATCTACTACGTCCCGCCGGAAGACCGAGCCGCGTTCTTCCGCGACCTTGCCGCCGCGATGTCTCCCGGTGGCGCCGTCCTGGTCGTGACGACGGTCGTCGAACCCACTCCCGAGAGCCGACACATCGACCTGCTGTTCCGGGCCCAGCGAGTGCCGATGCCCCTTCCGACGGCCGAAGGAGTGCTGGGGGATCTCCGCCGGGCCGGCCTCACGGCTGACAAGGCCCGCCGGGTCACCCCGGGCGAACCGGTCGTCGCGGTGCTCGGCGTCCGTCAGTAGCCCACACACATGAGGCGGGCCATAAGTCGGGGTCCCCGCGACGTATCGGAGCGAAGCGCAGAACTTCGTGGGGTGAGGCTTACCACCAGCCCTGGCGCTTCGCCCAGCGCAGCAGGACGGCCGACAGGGCGCCCATCGCGAGGAGGAGCACCCCGATGAAGATGGGGTCGGAGCGGTCGTTGGCGATGACGTTCATCCCCATCACCGACGAGATAGCGGTGATCGGCAAGGTGATCGCGGCGATGACGGCCAGCCGCTCGGCCGCGATGGTCATCCGCGTGTCGGTCCGGCCGCGGTAGAAGTCGGAGACGCCGGCCAGGAAGTCCAGCTGGCTGGTGGCGATGCGGTCGAGCCGCCGGTACCGGTCGCGCAGGTCCTCGACGATCTCGAGGTCCTCCTGCGGGAGATGTCGGAGTACCCGCGCGCACCGGCTGAGGATCTCGCCGCTCTGGGAAGCCATGGTGCGTACCGTGATGAGGACGTGCCGCACCATGAACAGCTCGTCGAGGAAGGCCTGCGGGTTGTTGTCGTCCATGTGCGCCATGACGCGCTTCTCGAGGCCGCCGACCTCCTCGGCCAGCAGGTTGATCGACGTCTCCTCGGCGGCGGTCAACGTGGCGATGATCCACCCCGTCAACGCGACCGGGGACTGGGGCTTGATCCGCCCTGAAGCGAGCCGCTTGGCCACCTCGGTGGTCTCGGTCAGCATCTCCGCGAGCGGGACCACGGGGTTGCGCGGGCCGTGCACGGACACCAGGTAGTTCGGGCCGACGAACAGGTCCAGCTCGAGGTAGTGGACGTGGCCACCCGCGCCGCGCAACGGCCGGTGCAGGATCAGCATGAAGTGGTCCTGGTACCCGTGCATCCGCGGCACGTGGGCCCGTTCCATGACCGCCTGGATGGCCCGCGGATGGAACCCGAAGCTCGTCGTCAGCGTCGCCGCCACGGCCTCGTCCGGCTCGGGAACGTCCAGCCACAGCCATCCGTCGTCGCGGGCCAGCAGCTCGTCGAGGTCGGCGTCGACGACCTCCTTGGCGAGCCCGGAGTCTCGCTCGACCCAGAACACCGTGTTCTCAGTCACGTGCTGAACTTTACCGTCGGGCCCTGGGAACCTGCCGGGAGTGCCCGCGCGTCAGGCCCCGCGGGCGCGCTGGTCCTGACCCGGCTCGTCGAGGTCCAGCTCGGGCCGGGTGACCTCCTCGTCGACCGCCGCGGACTCGACGGTATGCCGGTCGCCGACCAGCTCGTACGCGGTCAGCGGCCGAGGGCTCGCCTCGAGCGGCCCGAGATGGTCGAGGTCGCGTTCGACCACGCCCAGCTCCCGCATCCGACGGGCGGTCGGCAGCACCCGGTGCTCCAGCGACCCGACGAACGCGTTGTAGGACTCCACCGAGCGCCGCAGCGCTGCGCCCATCGTCTGGGCGTGCGTTCCCAGCGAGCCGAGCCGG
>DASTNV010000134.1:0-6641 GCA_035762725.1 Lapillicoccus sp.
GAAGCGGGCCGCGGAGGTCTTGCCGATCACGACGTACCCGTTGTCCCACCCGTCCGGCAGCGGCTGTGCGAACAGGCCGGCGATCGCCGCGCCGCCGACGAGGAGGACACCGAGGGTGACGCCGGCGACGACCGGCCGAGACCGCGAGACGCTCTCGACCTCGCGGCCGCCCGGGGCTCCGCTGAGGAATGCCGAGACGAGGCGACGCCGGTTGTAGGCGTGCGCCTCGACGAGGTCGCGCTTGCTCGCCACCGCTCAGCTCCGGAACGCTGCGATGAGGCCGAGCGCGACGACGAGCAGCGGGATGAGGAGGAACAGCGCGAGGCCTTCGCACAGGTCGAGGATCCGGCCCTGGCGCACGGTCGCCCTATCGGGGAGGGCCAGACTGACGAGGACGGCGGCCGCGGCGACGCCGACGATCGGACCGATGACGACCGCCCAGTCGGGGTGCTGCAGGAGCGCGGTCACGGTGCCGGCGACGATGCCGAGCGCACCGCCCAGCAGGCCCACGACGACGTCGCGAGCGAGGAGGAACTGCCGGGTCCGCATCATCTGCACGACACCGGCAGCCCAGACGATCCCCAGGCCGGCCCAGCCGAGCTGCACGACCGACGGCGCGCCGAGGACGACGACCAGCGTCACGCTGAGCGACAGCCCGAGCACGAGGTCGTGCGCGAGGTCGACCCCGCGCCGGATCCGGTCCGGGTCGATCGGCGCGGGCTCGGCGAGGATCTCCGACTCGCTCTGCATCGGGGTGACCATGGTCCGCGAGCTGCTCAGCGCGAACCACGGGATGAGGCTGCCGAGGATCACCGCGACGACCACGACGATCGCGACGACCTTGTTGGCGTCGAAGGTCGTCGTAAGAAGGATGCCGCCGGTCGCCGCGGCGGCCAGCCCGACGACGACCCCGGGCAGGAACGCCCAGGCGTGCTCCCGGAGTAGCGCCATGCTGATCCCGCCGACCGCCGCGAGCACCACTCCGGCGGCGACGAGCGGCAGCTCGCGGACGTCCCCGGACACGGCACTCAAGGCGCCGACGACCGCATACACGGCCGCTCCGACGAGCACGACGGCCGCCGCCGCGACGTCGACCCGGACCCGCGCGAACACCGCGCCGGCCAGCAGCAGGAGGAGGGTGGCGACCCCGGCGACGACGCTGATGACGAACCCGCTCTGCCGCTGGAGGAACAGTGCGGCGGCGCCCAGGGCCAGGAGCAGTGCCGCCAGGCCGAGAGCGGTGGCGCGCGAGTTCTGGGCGGTCCAGCCGGCGCCGAGCCCCTCGACGGAGTCGGCCACCGCCTCCACGACGTCGTCGTAGACCTTCTTGTCGTCGGCCTCCGCGCCGGTGACCAAGGTGAGGACCTGGCCGTCGTGCACGCCCTGGGCGAGGAAGCTGGCATCGAGGTCCAGGGCCTTCCCGTCCGAGCCCACCAACGCATACCCGCCATAGGCCTCGTATGCGTCGAGCGACCCGATCAGGCCGGCCACCTCGGGCACGATCTCGGCGAGCGGCAGGCGCGAGGGCAGGACGAGGTCGAGGGTGCGGTCGCCAGCGGTGACGGTGACCCGTACGAGGTCGGCCGACTGCGTGTTCGTGCTCATCCGTGCGTCACCTGCATAGGTCAGTTGGTCGCCGGCCCGCTGGCGAGCCCCCTGCCGCCGCCAGCGCGGGCGGCCAGGGGGATGCTAACGGCCTCAGCGGACCACGCCGTCGGTCGTCTCCCCCTCGTCGATCCACTGGTCCTCGGTGACCAGCGACAGGTCGTCGGGGCGGCGACGGTCCTTGTCACTGTCGCGCCCGGTGCTCGCACCGGCTACTCCGGCACCGCGGCCACCGGATGCGCCACCACGGCCGGCGACCTTGGCCCCTCCGCGTCCGCCGGCCTTCGAGCCCCGGCCGCCCGCGGCACCCTGGCCGCCGACGACGGCTCCCGTGCCGCCGCGCCCGGCCACGCCACGGCTGGTTCCGCCGCGACCAGATGCTTCACCGACGCCGCCGCGACCGGCGACTCCGCTGTTGCCGGCGAGCAGGTTGGTGGCGCCGCCGGCTCCACCTCGTACCGCACCACCGGCGGCGGCACCGCGTGCCGATCCGCCGAGCACGCTGCTCACCCCGGGGGCGCCCATGGCCAGCGCGCCGGCACCGGACATCCGGCCGGCCGCCATGCCCATCGAGCCGGCGGCCATGCCGAGGCCGCCGCCGACCACACCCGCCGCGCCGCCGAGGACCGCACCACCGGCCCCGCCGACGCCGGTCGTCGAACCTCCGGCACCGGTCGGGTCGAACCCACCGGCCAACGGCATCGACGTGCCGCCACCGCCGACCAGGGTCCCGTCCACGGTGGGGGTCGGGTCGGTAGGCGGGTACGGCGGGAGCTCTCCGCCCCCGCCACCGGGTGGTGGTAGAGGGGGTGGCGGCGGGGGTGGCGGAGGAGGAGGTGGCGGTGGCGGGGGTGGCGGAGGAGGTGGCGGCGGTGGCGGCGGGGGCGGAGTCACCCAGCCCGGGCCGTCCGGACCTCCGGTGATCGGGCCGAGCGGGTTGGTCGGACCACCGCCGGGCGGAAGACTGCCGCTGGTACCACCGCCGGTTCCGCCTGTCGTCGAGCCGCCGGGCGGGGTGTCCCAGGCCTCGATCGAGTTGGCCTGGGCGAGCGCCGTCGCCGCGTTGTCGAGCTGCTTCTGGAGCAGGGTGTATTGCGTCTGCATCGCCGTCTCACGGCTGCTCATCGTGCTGTCGTACGCGTTCTTGTCGCCGTTGTAGTGGCCCACGGCGGTCGCGTAGTCGCTGGAGGACCCGTAGTCGAAGTAGTCCGGCTGGGTCGGCGCGACTGGCGGTGGCTGCTGGTTCGACCAGTAGGTCTGCGCGGTGTCGACCGCCTTCTTCGCGGTGTGGAGTGCCTGGCTGCTGTCGTGCAGCTGCTGGGCCTTCTGGGTCAGCGTCGCGGAGAGGTCCTTGGTCGAGGACACCGCAGCCTGGCCGTCGGAGGAGGTCCACGACTCGGCGAGGAGAGGGACAAGCTTGTCGAGCTGGGCCGTGACGACGTCGAGGTTCTTCTTCGCGGTGTCGATCTGCGTCATCGCGTCGTCGATGGAGTACGGCGATGCGGTGTAGGCCGCGGTGTAGAGCTTCTTCTCGTTCGGGCCACCGGAGGGCCCGCCCCCGCCACCACAGGTCGGGTAGTTCATGGCGTGTCCTCTCCCTGTCCGGACGGCCCTGCCGGCCGCCCCACTGCCTGTCCTGCCGTCTCGGGCTGCGGGCCATCGGAACCCGCGCCATCAGCTGCTGCGCGTGGGAGCCCACGACGGGGCGCGCGGTTCCGGGTGAGCGCCCATCCTGCCCCCACCAGCAGCGCGACCGCGATCACGCCGCACACCAGCCAGACCAGCCACGCCGTTCCGCTCGTCGTCGAGACGGGAACGCTGGCCGGCGGCGCGACTGCGGTCGCGCCGGCGCCGACCGGGGTCGCGGGCGCGCTCGTCGGCGCCTCGGGGAGCCGGCCGTCGCTGCCCACCTGCAGCGGGATGTACGGCGGTGTCGGCTGGTCGCTCATCACATTGCCCATCGATGCGTAGATCGGCATGACGTCGGGATAGCTCGTGGGGTCGGTCGTCAGCGTCGCCTCGAACGACGTGGTGCCGAACCCGCGCCGCGGCTCCCACACCGCCGACCCGTCGGCGTGCCGCGCGTTGCGCAGCAACGAGTAGATGAGCTGGTTCCCCGTGGCACTCGGCCACTTCTGCTTCATCAGCGCCAGCTGTCCGGCCACGATCGCGCTGGCGCCGGACGAGCCGGACTGCAACACCGCGGAGTCCCATCTGTTGGCCGATGTCAGGCCGCCGCCGACGAGGTCGGCGCCCGGGGCGACGAGGTGGATGTTGTACTGCACGTCGAACGTGCGCGCCTGGTCCCAGTTGTCGACCGTGCTGGTCGGGTTCGTCCCGAGGATCTTGCCGTCGGGCTGCATACCGCCGACGACGAGGACCCCGGCATTGCCGCCCGGCGACATGACTTTGGCCGACGGTCCGCCGTTGCCGGACGCCGCGACGACGACCACGCCCTTGGCGATCGCCCGGTTGAACGCCGCCTGGATCTCATCGTTCTCCACGTCGAACGACACCGGGATCTGGATGACCTGTGCGCCGTCGGCGACGATCCGGTCGATGAACCCCGCGAGTCCCGGACTCCAACAGTCGAGGTTCTGGTGGGCGGCGGGGTCGACGGTGTTGAACATCGCGTAGGTCTTGAGGGTCGCGCCCGGCGCCACCCCGAGGACGCCGACACCGCCGGGCCCGTTGCCCTTGCCGTTGCCGACGATCAGTGCCGCCATCGACGTCGTGTGGAACGACGTGTCGTTCAGCGGTCCGTCGGGCGTGGTCGGGCCCCACGACCGCCAGAGATCGCGGTCGCACAACGTCGCCGTGGCCTCGACGTCCTGACCCTGCAGCTCGGGTATGCCGGTCGCTACCGGTCCGTCGAGCAGTGCGACGGTGACGCCCTTGCCGGTGATCCCTTGCTGATGCCAGGACGTCAGCTTCGTCGCCTCGACCCACCACTGACCCCGCTGCCAGTCGGTGACCGACCCGGCTGGGGTGACGGTGGGGGCGGCGACCGCACTGGGCAACATGACGACACCGGCCACCGCACCGGTGACCAGTGTCGCGAGCAGCCGCCCGGCCACGGGAGGTCCCGATCCCTAGCTCGGCAGGCCGGTGGTGTCCGGATCACTGCCCGGCGCGGTGCCCGTGCTCGGGGCACTGCCCGAATCGGGCGTCGTGGCGGGGTCGGTGCTGACCGGTGGGACGTATGCTTCGTCGCCCGGCTTGATCCCGGTGTCACCAAGGTTGTCGACGCGGTCCTGGTTGTCCTTGGTCAGCTTGGCGTAGTCGACCTGCGAGACCTCCTGGTCCTTCACCACCGCGTCGACGGAGGCGTGGAGGTTCTGGGTCAGCACGGTGATGGCCTGGTTTACCTCGCCGATGAGCTCGTCGATCACGCCGGAGGCCTTGGCGAAGACCGCGTCGGTCGCCTTGCCGGCCGGCGATGTGCCGAAGATGCCGTAGCCCTTGAGGACCACGAGCGCCTTGACGGCGTCCTGCGCGGCCTTCAGCGCCTCGGCGGTGTTGGCGTCGTTCTGCTTGGCGGCCGCCATGACGGCGTCCGGAACCATGGCGATGTTCACGGGCCCCTCCTCGAGCTCCCCCGCGTCAGCAGACCGGTCGGGCCGGTCCTGGCAGTCTCACACACGACGGCGACGCGCCGTGCCGGACGGCTCCGGCCCGAGCGAACCCGAGGCGGAGCCGTCCATGGCGTGGGTGCGGGGCTCGGTCAGCCCCACATCCCCTTGTTCTTGTTCTCGGTGGCCTGCGCCTCTTCGGCGGCCTGGATGACGACCGGCGGCATCTTGGCCACGGCGTCGAACATCTCCTGGAACAGGTTGTCGACCTTCTTCTTGAACTGGTCGTATGCCTGCCGCGAGGCGGTGCCCTCGCCCCACTCCGGGAGGGTCCGCAGCAGCTCGCCGCTGAGGTCCTCGAACCCGGTCTTGAGGTTGTTGTGCGTGCTCTTGATGTCGGCGGCCATGCCCTCGAGCGAGCCTTTACCGACCTTGACGAGGTCTCCCATGTCTCTCTACCCCTTTACCTGACCGACTACTTGACGGACGTGGACAGCCGCGTGGCGGCCTTGCTGAAGCTGGCGGCGGACTGGTCCTGCTGGGCGTTGACCGTCGACTCCTGCTGGTCGAGGTTGTCCGCGAAGTGCTCCATGCTGCTGACGATGGACTCGGCGTCCTCGAGCCAGTTGCCCACCAGCACGAAGAAGGCGTCGGCGGCCGGACCCTTGTACTCGGACCGCAGGCCCTGAGCCTGGCCGAGCAAGGTCTTCAGCTGCTGCTGGAACTCGCCCTCCTTGGTGCGGACTTTGCCGGCCGCGGCCTTCTGTGCACCTTGCCGTTGCTGAGTGGTTGACATGGGCCCCTCCTGGTTGTCTGGCGTCCCCCGCGTCGGGGTTATGTGGTCCTCTTCCGCGTTGTGACAATGCCGGACCACCCACCCCCCGACAAGGTGTGGACGAGCACGAATGTGCCGGTCAGAGGCGATTTGAGTGTGCGTACTCAGAGGCCGCTGAGCACCCCGCCCGGGGATGCTCACCGGTGCGCACTCAGGTGGCTATCGGTCAGGCGAAAAGGGCCATGGCGCGCTCCACGAAGCCCGCCGCCCAGAGGGCCAGCGGCAGGGCGGCGAGCAGTCCGAGTAGCTCGAGCAGGTCGGCGATGCGGCTGGCCGTCAGCGATCGGAACCCACGACCGAGCGCCAGCGCGATCCCTACGACAGCCAGCCCGATCACGAACGCGGCCGCCGCGGCAACGGCCGCCCAGGCGGCGTCGAGTGACGCCACCAGCGGGACCCCCAACGCGAGAGCCGGAGCCAGCGCCGCTAGCCGCAGCAGGGTCCGGTCGCGACGCCGCCGGTAGGCGCGCGCGGTCAGGCTGAGGGCGAGAGCAGCCGCGACGAGGAGCAACTGGACCGCGAGCGTCCTCGTCGCCGACCCGCTCACCAACGCCCCGACCAGCACCGCGCTGGAGCCGGCCGAGACGACGGCCAGGCCGACCATCGTGGCCAGTTGCTCGACGCTGGCG
>DASTNV010000135.1:0-6887 GCA_035762725.1 Lapillicoccus sp.
AGCCAGCTGACGACCGTGCGGCCGCGGTTCCCGGGCATCGCCACGAGGTGGTACCCACGGGTCACCGCCTTGGCCGGCAGCCCGGATAGGGGGACATGCAGTGGATCGGCCGCGCTGGTCCAGCCGCCGAGGTCCACGACGAACCCGAGGTCGTGGTGTTCGTAGGGCTTCCGTTCGCCGACCCCGAACGAGGCGGCGATGTTGGCGCCGGCGCGGACACCTTGGCGTTGCGCATGCTGGGCGGTCATCGGCGTGATCTCGCCGGGCCGGGTGAGGTCGGGGACAGCGGCCACGTCGCCGCAGGCATACACGCCGGTATGCCCGTTGACCTCGAGGTAGGAGTCGACGTCGACCCGTCCCTTCGTGGTGCTGCAGCCGAGGCCGGCGATGAGCGGTTCGGGACGGACGCCGACGCACCAGATCAGCGTGCGGGTCGGCACCATCGAGCCGTCGCTCATCCGAACCCGGTCGGCCATCGCCTCGGTGATGGACGTGCCCGTGCGGATCTCCACGCCGCGGTCCCGGAGGACCTTGTCGGCGGTGTGTTGGAGGTGGTCGCCGAGGCCCGGCAACACGCTGGGCGCCGTGTCGACCAGCAGCCACCGGACCGGGGTGCTCGCCAGCCGAGGGTGCTCGCGGTGGAGGGACCGAGTCATCAGCACGCCCTGGGCGGCCACCTCGGTGCCGGTGTACCCCGCTCCCACCACGACGAAGGTCAGCCGGGCCGCCCGCTCGTCGCGGTCGTCGGTGTTGTCGGCGAGCTCGATCTGGCGGGTGATGTGGTCGCGGAGGTACAGCGCCTCGGCGATGTTGCGGAAGCCATGGGCGTAGGTGGCCACCCCCGGGATCGGGAGCAGCTTGTTGACGCTGCCGGTGGTCAGCAGGACCCGGTCGCAGCCGAGCTCGCCGCGGTCGCCCTCCGGGTCGACGTAGGTGAGCCGCTTCTCGTCGAGGGACACCGACTCCGCCGCGCCGAGGACCAGGCGAACGTTGGGGAGCGTCCCCGGAATGGAGACTGTGACCCGACGCGGGTCGAGAACCCCGGCAGCGACCTCCGGGAGCAGCGGTAGGTAGAGGAAGTAGTCCGTGGGGTTGACAAGGACGACGTCACTCTCGGGCATCCGCCGCTTCAGCTCCCGGGCCGCGTGGAACCCGGCGAACCCGGCCCCGATGATCGCCGTCGTCGGTCGCCCCATGGCCGCCACCTTCGCAGGTGGCGTCGTCGGACCACAATGACTGTCGTGCCCGAGGAACCGCGACGCATCCTCGTCTACGGAGTCACCGGCTCGGGCAAGAGCACGGCGGCGCAGCGCATCGGTGCGGCGACCGGCCTGCCGGTGCACCTCGCCGACGAGCTGACCTGGGAACCCGGCTGGGTAGCCGTCCCGCCGGAGGTTCAGCGCGAGATCTTCGACCGGATCACCGCGACCGACGCCTGGGTCCTGGACACGGCGTACTCCACCTGGCTCGACCTGGCGCTCGAGCGCTCCGAGCTGGTGGTCGGGCTGGACTTCCCACGCTGGCTCTCGCTGGGTCGCCTGCTGCGTCGGACCGTCGGTCGCATCGTCGACCGCCGGACGATCTGCAACGGGAACGTCGAAACCCTGCGCGGCCTGCTCTCACGCGACTCCATCATCGCCTGGCACTTCCGGTCGTTCACGCGGAAGCGCACCCGTATGCGCGCGTGGGCCGCCGCTGGCGACCTCCCGATCGTGCTGTTTCGCCGGCCTGCCGACCTCGAGCGGTGGCTGCACGAACTGGGTGCTACTCGGTCGGCTCCGCCTCCTGCCCCATGACCTCGGGGACGATGAGGTAGCTGCCGTCAGCCGGTTCGAACCGCAACAGGGTGCCGGGCGGCAGCCCCTCCCGGATGTGCACCGGGAGCGGGATGAACCCGTCGGCCGTCACGACCGCATACTCCTGGCCGCTGCGGCCCTCACCGCCGATCCGGCCGTCGCGGATGGTCACCGTCCGGGGCAGTCGGTCGGCCACCTCTGGGTCGTGGGTGACCACGACGACCGTGGTCCCCTGCTCCTGGTTGACCCGCAGCAGGGTGTCGAGAATGCGTTCGCGGGCGACGCGGTCCAGGGCACTGGTCGGTTCGTCGGCGAGGAGGACACCAGGCGACGGGGCCATGGCGACCGCAAGGGCAGCCATCTGCAGCTGACCCTGCGAGAGCGTTCCGAGCCGGGCGTCGGCGAAGTCGGTCGCGCCCACCAGCTCGAGGCTCCGGTCCACGTCGACGACCTCGGCGCCGAGCCGCTTGGCCTCGTCCTGCGCGAACACAACGTTCTCGCGGACGGTGAGGTAGGGGATGAGGTTTCGCTGGGCGCCCTGGAGCATCAGCGACGTCTCCCGTGCCTGGAAGGCGTCCAGCTGCGCCGGGGTGAGCGCCGAGAGCTCGTGTTCGCCGACGAAGATCTTTCCGGCACTGGGCCGGAACAGCCCGCCGAGCAGGGCCAACAGCGTCGACTTGCCCGAACCCGAAGGTCCCAGGAGACCGACCACCTCGCCCGGCGCGACGCTGAGGTCCACGCCGGACAGGGCGGCCACATCCTGCCCCTCGGACCGGTAGATATGGACCAGTCCGAGCGTCGTGATCGCCTTCGCCCGCGTCATACCGTCTCCCGCAGCTGCTGGAGGCTGGCCCGGCGGGCGATCCGCCGGCTGGTCACGATGCCGACGACGGTCAGCACGACCAGGCCGACCGCGCCCGCGATCACCGCCGGCAGCCACGCGGTGGCCAGGTCGACCGGGAAGGTCGGCGGTGGCGAGGTGAACAGCGGGACCAGGCCGACCGCGGCCGGGGCCGCCCACAGTCCCACGCCGACGCCGAGCAGCGCCGAGATGACGATCACCGGAACCGTCTCGAGCTGGGCCAGCTGGGTCAGGCTGCGAGGTCGCTGGCCGATCAGCCGCAGGACCGCGTAGTCGCGAGTGCGGGCCCGGCGCGACGTCGACGCGAGGACGACGATCCCCGCCGCTCCGACGATCAGAGACAGCAGCCCGACGGCCAGCGCGAGCTGGAGGCTCCAGGCCGCGGCACTGCGCCCGTACGCGGCGGCGACGTCATCAGCATACGTCGTGGCAGTGACCGGAATCCCTTGCTGGGCAAGGCCGTTGGTCACCTGGCTGACGATTGCAGGGTCGCGCGTGTCGAGGTATGCGGCGATGCTCGCCGAGCCTCGACCGCGCCAGCCCTGGGCCAGCAGGTTGTCGATGTTGACGAGGCTCGCCGACGGCGGACCGCCGGGGACGAACGGGACACTCCCGCCGGAGGTGAGCAGGAGGCCGGTCCCATCGACGTAGGACCCGCCGAACGTCGCGCCTGGAGCGCTGGGCGCGGCGGACGGCGTCGTGAGGGCGGTGACGACCTCGGGAACCGACGCGTGCGGCAGGAAGTCCTTGTCCGCCCCGTTGGTGGCGTAGCGAACGGTCAGCCCCTCGTCGGCGAAGCTGCCGGTGGCCACCACGTCGCCGACGGCCGTGTCGCGCCAGGCGCCGGAGTCGCCGAGCTCGAGCGGTTGCCCGTCGACAGTCAGCTTCGAGATCGTCACCGAACCGGTGACCGCCGCCGTGGACGCCGGGGCCTGGACCCCGATACCGGTGATCCGGCACCCGTCGGCGCAGGTCACCGTCGCCGCCTGGTCGGCGTCGATCCCCTTGTCGGGCAGGGTGCTGAGCGGAACCGTGTCGACGCTGCCGTCGGCCCGCACCACGCGCACGGCGAGTGAGAGGGACTCCGGCGCGGGCCGGATCGCCGGCGACACCACCTCGAAGCCCGGGGCCGACACATGGAATGTGACGCGAGTTCCCTTGAGTACCAACGGAGGAACGGTCGGAGCCGTGAGCTTGTCCCAGGCGATGTTGCCGACCGTCGCACCAGGCCACAGCGCGAGCCGGCGGAACGCGTCGGGGACGACACCGACCGTCGTCGTGCCGCCCGAGCTGCCCGGCTGCACGAGGGCGACCGGCGTGGCGTGCGTCGCGGACGGGTCGATCGTGCGCATCGCAGCCGTGACCGCGGCCAGGTCAGCCGAGCCGAGGGTGAGAACAGTCACCGCACCGACCTCGGCCTGCGCGCGGCCGGTCCAGTTGCGGGCTCCGACGGCGAGCGCGTCGACCGACACGACGACGATGCTCAGCGCGACGGTGACGACGGGCACCAGCCACCTCGTCGTCCCTCGCCGGCTCGAGGCGAGCAGTGCCGCGCCGGAGGTCGGACGCCCGTTCCTCAGGAGTCGGCGGCCACCGATCGCGAACAACCACGCGAGGACCCGAGCCGCCACGACGCCGACCGCAAGAGCGAGCAAGGTCGGCGCGATCTGGCCGACCGGACCGCGCACCGAACCCGTGACCAGCGCGATGAACGCCGCTGCGGCCGCGGCCACGAGCATCGCCTCGAGAACCCCGAGCCGGACGCCGGTCCGCCGGGGCGGAACGCTGCGGATCAGGTCGGCCACCGGGTCGCGGCTGACCCGGCGGACTGAGAGCACCGCCAGCCCGACCATCAGCAGCAGGCCGGCGACGACGGCGACGACGGCGGTGGTCGGGATCTCGAACGGCGGGTCCGAGGTGAGGACCGAGTTCCGGGCGATCGTCGACAGCCCCACCGCAAGGAGGGCGCCGACGGGCACCCCGATGATCACCGGAGGCAACGTCTCGCCGAGCAGCAGCCGGCGCGCGCCACGCGAACCGCGTCCACGCAGCCGGGCGACGGCCACCTCACCGCGCCGCTGGTCCGCCGCGGAGACGAGGACCAGCCACAGCACGCAGACGAGGAGCAGTCCCATCTGGGCCATGAGCAGCGGCACCGTGATCGCCGCCTGTTCGCTGCCCACCCGTACCTCGTCGGCGATGCCGGTCAGGTCGCTGCCGACCGTGATCGTCTCGGAGGCGCGGCTGGCGGCGCGCTCCACGCCCATGGGGAACTGCACGAGACCGGCCACCGTGGAACCGAGCAGCCCGATCTGGTCGATGCCCACGCGGTCGACGACGAGAGGCCAGTCGATGGCATACACGTGCTGGAACCACTGAGCCGGCGTCCCCTTCGGCGAGGTGACCGGTGCGGTAAGCGTCTCCAGCGGCGTCAGCATGACGTCGAAGCCGAGCTTCTGAGCGGCCTGCCCGGTCAGCCGGTCACCGAACCAGAACGGGTCGGTGGGTGGTTCGTAGACGCCGACGACCTTGAGGGTGGTGCGCGGCGCCGCGTCCATGGAGCTGACCGCCCCGTCGAACTCGGCCACCTCGATGGTCCCGCCCACCTTGGTCTCGTAGACCCGCGCCTGGTCCGGCGACACGGCGACCTCGCCAGGCGCCGTCGGGCACTGCCCCTCGGTGAACCGGATGTGCTCGCACATGCCCGCCCGGTTGAGCAGCCGGCCGCCGGGCTCTCCGCCCAGCGGCAACCGGCGGACGTCGACGGCGGTACTCGGCACGGGGGCACCGAAGTAGCCCTTGATCGACTCCGGCAGCAGCTGGCTCAGCGCGTTCGGGTCCAGCGCCTCCGAGGGATCCTGCGAGCTTGTCGAGGAGAGTCGCAACCCGCTGTCCTGTACCGGTGCGTCGCGCAGCAGCGTCCGCACGGTGGCCTGCTCCAGGGCCCGCACGTACAGAGGGGCGAGGACAAGGCAGGCCGTGACGAGCGCGGCGAGGACGACGACCACTACCGTCTGCGCCCGGCGGAACCGCAGCGCTGCCAGCATGAGGCCTCCCGTCGGCACGTGACCACGCCGCACCGCCATCGCACGGTACAACGTGTCCGGCCCGCACAGGCCGGCATCGCTGTACCGTGCGAGAACGCTGATCATCGACAGAGGGAGGGCGCCGTGTCGACCGACGAGCGCGTGCTCAGGGGCGCCGCCGAGCTGCCCCGACGTCCGCTCCCGCTCGTCGCCTCGGGCGTCACCCTCGAGATCGGCGGCCGCCGCATCCTCGACGACATCAGCCTGACGCTGGAGCCCGGCACCTTCACCGCATTGACCGGCGCGTCCGGAGCCGGCAAGACCACGCTGCTCTGGGTGCTCGCGGGGGCGCTCCGGCCGACGGCCGGATCGGTGACGTATGCGGATGCTCACCTCGCCGACCGGGAGGCCGCGGCGCGGGAGGGCGTCATGCTCGTTCCCCAGGGCGTCTCACTCGTCGCGCCGCTGACGGCGCAGGAGAACATCGTCGTCGCCCTCATGGTCCTCGGGATGCCCGCCGCGGACGCCTACCAACGAGCCGAGCAGGCCCTTGCCGACGTCCGGCTGAACGAGGTCGGCGACCATCTGGTCGAGGAGCTGTCCGGCGGGCAGCAGCAACGCGTATCGGTGGCGCGAGCGCTCGCGCTCGGCAAGAGCGTGGTGCTCGCCGACGAGCCCACCAGCGAGCTGGACGCGGCGACCCGCGAGCCGATCGTCGACCTGCTCCGCGCCGAGGCCGACGCCGGGGCCGTGGTCCTCATGGCCACCCACGATGCGTGGTGTGCCGACCAGGCCGACGCGGAGTACCACCTCGACGAGGGCCGGATCCAACGGGTCCGCTGACCCTGTCGAGCCGCTACGGTGCGCGGATGAGCCGAGCGCTCCTTGTCGAGATGTTCGACCGGATGGTCGTCGCCAAGAACAAGGCCCTGATCCCGCACTACTACGACCCCGAGTTCGTCATGACGTCGAACGGCGTCACGCAGGAGTACGACGCGTTCCGCATCGAGCACGAGAAGGTCTACGACACCGGGATCGCCTACGCGTTCGAGTACGACGACGAGTCGTGGGTCGAGTCCGAGGACCGGGTCGCGGTGCGGCTGTGGGTCACGACGACGCGACCGAACGAGCAGCCGACGCGGCTCGAGCTGGTCCTCATCGCGACGTACCGCGACGGCCGGATCCACCGGCTCTGGGAGCTGA
>DASTNV010000136.1:0-13324 GCA_035762725.1 Lapillicoccus sp.
CTGGCCATGGCCGACACCATCGCCGTCATGGAGGCCGGGCAGATCCGCCAGATCGGGTCGCCGTCGGACGTGTTCCACCGCCCCGCCAACGTCTTCGTGGCCAACTTCATCGGGTCCACGCCGATGAACCTCGTGCCCGGGGGCGCCTTCGGTTCAGACCGGGTGCCGGAAGGAGACGAGGTGCTCATCGGGTTCCGGCCCGAATACACCAAGCTCGACGACTCCGGCCGGTATGCGGTGGAGGGCACCGTGAGCATCGTCGAGAACCTCGGCGCGTCGATGCTCGTCTCGGTGACGTCCGGAGACCGGTCCATCCAGGCGCTGGTTCCGGAGGGCGAGGAACCGCCGGTCGACACGAAGGTCACGATCAGCCCGGCCGACCGACGGGTGCTGCGCTACCGCGCCTCGGACGGTGAGCTGCTCGAGCGCGACGCGTCGATGGCACCCGTCGACCGGTGACCTTCCTCGACCGTCGCGGTACCTGGACCCCGGACAACCGGGCCGAGAACCAGTGCGCCGCAGTCGAGTTCGAAGTTCCGGGCGGTGTCGGAGCCTTCCGCGTGGACCTCGAGTATGCCCGCGAGGACGGAGCGGTCCTCGACCTTGGGTGCGAGGGCCCGGATGGGTACGTCGGTTGGTCCGGGGGAGCGCGGGCTCACTTCCAGGTCAGTGAGGAGTGGTCGACTCCGGGCTACCGACCGGTGCCGGTCGCTCCCGGTGTTTGGCGCGTGCTGATCGGGCTGCATCGCGTGCCGCCTCCCGGCGTCCCCTTCCGGCTCACCGTCCGGGAGGCCACGCCGGCCGAGGTCGCGGCCGAGCGGGCCGCCCAGCCCGGGGCGCCACCGGCGCCGGAGCGCGGACCCCGCCGCGACCTTCCCGACGTGGACGGGATGCGGTGGCTGGCCGCAGATTTCCATGCGCACACCGTCCACTCCGACGGCGCGCTGGGCATCGAAGAGCTGGCGGCGCTCGCGGTGAGCCGGGGGCTGGACGTGCTGGCGGTGACCGACCACAACACGACCAGCCACCACGCATACCTGCCGTCGGTGGGGGACCGGTACGGGATCCGACTGCTGCCGGGTCAGGAGGTCACGACCGACCGCGGCCACGCGAATGCGTTGGGAGACATCGGTTTCGTCGACTTCCGGAACCCAGGGGCCCAGTGGCAGCGCGACGTCGAGGCGCGCGGGGGCATCCTGTCGGTGAACCATCCGCTGGCCACCGACTGCTGCTGGCGGATGGCCCTCGACCACCCGACCAGCGTCGCCGAGGTCTGGCACTCGTCATGGCATGCCATGCCGGTCCTGCACAACTGGGGTGGTCCGCTGGCCTGGTGGCTGTCCTGGGACCGCCGGACGGTGCCTATCGGCGGCAGCGACTTCCACGCATACGGAAGTGACGCGCTGCCGGGTGCCCCAACGACGTGGGTGCTGACCGAGGGCGACGACGTCCTCGCCGGGGTGGCGGCGGGACGGACCGCCGTGAGCGCCGACCCGACCGGCCCGGTGTTGCTGCGGCTCGGCGACGAGGTGGTCGCTCACGGCGGGGATGGCTTGCTGCTCAACGGGTTCGACGTCGGCCGGCGTCCAGTGCGCGGCGAGGTGATGAGCTTCCCGGTCGGGCCGGGGCCGTGGTGGCTGGAAGACGACCAGATGCGGGTGGTCGCGCTCTGCAGCTGACCGGGGTCCGCGCGAGGTATCGGAGCGGAGCGGAGAACCTCGTGGGGTGGTCTAGCGGACCCGCGAGACGTGGCGGGCCAGGCTCACCCCGAGGATGAGCACGGCGACCGACACGACCATCGTCGCGATGAAGACCTGCAGGGCGTTAGCGCTCTGGAACGCGCCCAGCAGGGTCAGAGCGGCGAACGCGACGATGAGCTGGAGGACCGCGACGATGTTGAGGGCGGCAACTCCGGTCGGTCGGCCGGCGTCCGGCGGTGAGTAGGAGTGCCGCCAGCGCGTCCCGAGCACGATGACCGCGACCAGGCACGCCACGTCGACGGCGAGGACGACGAGGCTGGCGATGATGACGCCGCGCAGCTCGGGTGACCGGTCGATCAGCGGTGCCCAGATCACGGCGACGGCGACCGCCACGACGATGAAGACACCAGCGACGAGGGACCGGGCCGTCCCCCTGGCCACAACGGCCCGGTCCGCGTCGGTGTTGTCGGTCTCGGGCGACGTCACAGGGTTGCCACCGGCCACGCTCCGTTCGGGTACGCGGTGTTCTCCGACATCTTCTGCTCCAACAGGGTCTTGGCGCTCCGGCACTGGGACTTGAGGTTCTCCCCGGCGCCCCAGAATGCTGCCCCGAACCCGGCCGCCGCGGCAATGGCGATGAGGATGCCGGCGGGGATGCCGAAGATCGTCGCCGTGGCCCCGAGCGCGGTGATGATGGCGGCGATCCAGGCGCCGATCGCGGCGATCATCAGGCCGAAGAAGACCTGGATCGCCGACGAGACGTCCTTGAGGGCGCTGCTGATGCCGTCAGTGAACTGCGTCTTGATGTTCTGCAGGGCGGTCTTCTGCAGCGGCGCCTTCTGCTTGTACTGGTCGGCCGCGCTGCCCTTCCAGTTGTCGTCGACCGAGAGCGAGCCGACGTCGGCGAGAGAGACCCGGGCGCTGACCGGCGAGCCGACGCTGCTGCTCCACTGGTCGGCCTTGCTCGAGACGGTGCTCGGCTCACCGAGGTGGGTGAGGATCTGCACCAGCGGGTCGAAGAACTCCTGGATCTTGTCCATCAGGCTGTTCCACAGGTCGCGGATCTTGTCGGCCAGCCAGCCGAGCCCCCATGGCACCCAGCCGAGGACGTCGTTGATGGCGTCCTGGAGGTCCTGCACGAGCCCGTTGAAGCGGTTGACGAGGTCTCGGATGTCGTTCGCGGTGCCGGACATGTCGTCCTCCTACGTCGAAAGTCGGTGGTGTGGCGGGACGGCGTCAGCCGATGGGCTCCCAGGCGCCCTGGTAGTGCGCCTCGGCGTTGTCCTCGTTGACCTCGTAGTTGTGCTTGATCGTCATCAGCGTGCTGGCGATGTTGCTGGTCTCGGTGGACCCCTCGCTCAGCAGGCCGGCCACCTTGGACTGGATCGAGTTGTACGTGGTGGTCAGCCCCACGACCTCGGCGGCCCAGGACAGCTCGTACTCGCCGAGGTTCAGCCCCCAGGCGTCGGTGCAGGCGTTGAGCAGCGTGCTGGACGTCTCGTCCCACATGTCGGCGTCGCTCTTCAGCGCCGCGAGCTGCACTTCGTAGGTCATCTCGGCTCCTTCGTCCTCGGTCGCTCAGCGGCGCAGGCCCATGGCCCGCGCCAGGGCCACGGGGTCCTCGGAGAGGCGCTGGATGCGCCCCAACGGGCTGCGGGCGACGATCGTCTCGACGTCGTCGCCACCCGCCTGCCGGTATGCCTCGTGCAGCGCCTGCGTCGCCTCCCGGCCGATGTTGGCCGGGTGCGCGGACGCCAACCAGGTCTGGTCGAAGGTGAGGTCGACCAGCGTGCCGTTGCCGGCGATGGTGGCCCGCACGTGGCCGGAGGCGCTGCGGCCGGTGTACTCCCGGGCCAGGTGCTCCCGAACCTCGGTGCGGACGTCCTCGATGCTGTCGACGAGCTCGTGCAGCAGGTCGCGCATGACCTGCATCGAGGCGTCGACCGATCCCGAGCGGTCGCGGTCGACGGCCTCGGAGAGCCGCGTCGCGAGGTCGTCGGCGTCGAGCTGCGGGGCCACTACGCGCTCGCGCGGGCGTTCGTCGGCCTCGACCAGGGTGCCGCTCCACTGTTCCAGCCGGGCCACGCCGGCCTTGGTGGCGGCGTCGTTGATGCCGGCCGCGAGCGAGTGCGCCGTGTGGCTGTTCCGCCAGGTCATCGAGACGACGATCGAGGAGATCCGGCCGTCGCCGTCGAGGGTCACGGTGATGGCGCCGGTGTCGTCCTTGGCTGTCACCGGTCCCAGCGAGCCGGACGCCTCGCGGAGGGAGCCGGCACCACGGTCGAGCTCGTCGCGGGTGCGGCCGATGGCCTCCGTCGGGTCGTACACAGATCCCCCTGCGGTGTCGGTGGTGGCGTGCGTCCCCAACCCTCTCCGGTGGTCCGGGAAGGCGCATGAGTGCCGGTGCTCAGATCGGCTGGGCTCCGGTCACCACCGTCTGGGTATGCCGCTCACCGAGTCTCGAACGACAGCACGACCTTCCGTAGCAGGGCGTTGAGCTGCTCCAGCTCGCGCGGCGTCAACGCGGAGAGCAGGTCGCTCTCGCGCTCCATGCCCGCGTGGAGGTACTCCTGCCACGTCTCCCGGCCCTTGGGAGTCGGACGCACGATGACGCGCCGGCGGTCCAGCGGGTCGACCTCCCGCGTGACGTAGCCGCCGTCGACCAGACGGTCGAGCCGGCTGGTCATCGCGGCACGGGTGACGTGGCAGGTGTCGGCCAGCTGTGCGGGCGTCGCCTCGACCGGGTAGGGCTGGATCATCAACGCGTGCAACGTGTTCGAGTCCTCGAGAGTGAACTCCTGACCCGCGTGGAACTCGGCGTCGGCCTTGCGCAGCTGGCGGACCACGAACTGCATCCGCGTCGTCGCGCCCTCCACCAGCGGATCCATATCCGGCACCTGGGTCACCCAGCGAGCGACGTGGGCGTCGACCGCGTCGGTGGGGCGTTGCGTAGGCACCCACGCAGTATGCCATTCGGCGTCGTACTGGGAAAGCCTCTGAAAGTCAGGTGACAAATAGTTAGACGACGTACTAATGTGGTCGGTCATGAGCACGTCGACGGTCGAGGACACGTCTGCGGTCGCGTCGCGGCGGTTCACCCGGGACTTCCGGCTCCTGGTCGGTGGCCAGGGACTCTCGTGGGTGGGCGACGCGTTCCAGCCGATCGCCCTGTCATTCGCGGTGATCGCGTCCGGTGGCTCGGCCACGGACCTCGGTGTGGTGCTCGCCTGCGGCGTCGTGGCTCGGCTGGCCTGCACCCTCGTCGGGGGAGTGTGGGCGGACCGGATCCGGCCGCAGAGGATCATGGTGGCGGCCGACCTGGTTCGGGCCGCGGCGGCCGGGGCCCTCGCGGTCGTCTACCTGGGCGACCACCACCCGCTGTGGCTGCTGTGCGCGCTGGTGGCGGTGTTCGGCGGCGCGGGAGCGTTCTTCTACCCGGCTATGTCGTCGCTCAAGCCGACTCTGGTGCCCCTGGATCGGCGGCAGGCCGCCAACGCGACTCTCAACGCGGTCCAGACCGCGTCGCTCACCGTCGGACCGGCGGCCGCCGGCGTACTCATCGCCGCGTTCGGGGCGCCGTTCGGGTTCGCCGTGAACGCCGTGAGCTTCCTCGGCTCCGCCGTCACCGTCGTGCTGATCCGGGTCCGCGCCGAGCGGTCGGTGCGCGTCGGCTTCCTCACCGAGCTGCGCGGCGGGTTCGCCGCGGTCCGCTCCCGCGACTGGCTGTTCTGGGGCGTCGTGGCAGCGGCGGTCTACCACGTCGCCAACGGCGTCGTCCTCGTCACGGTCAACGTCGTGGCGCTCCGCGAGCTCGGCGGGCCCTCCGCGGTCGGCGTCATCTCCGCCGCAGAGGGGCTGGGCGGGCTGATCGGCAGCGTCGTCGCCCTGCGGGTCCGCCCGTCGCGGCCGCTGGTGGCCGGGTTCGTGGCGCTCGGTCTGATGCCGGTCTGGGTCCTGGCCTACGTCTGGCCCGGAACGCTGACCGGGGTCCTCATCGGTGCCGTCGTCGGCTACACCGGCCTGATGTTCTTCGGGGTCTGCTGGGAGACCGCGATCCAGAACCACGTTCCGCACGACCTGCTGGCTCGCGTCTCGTCGTGGGACATCCTCACCTCGTTCGTCGGTATGCCGGTCGGCCAGGCGCTCGCCGGGTTCCTCACCGACCGGTTCGGCACCGACCCGGTGTTGACCGGCTGCGCCCTGGTGATCCTCGTCGCCGGCGTCGGTCCACTGGCCGTCCGCGGTACCCGCCGACTGACCTGGGCCCCCGACCCGGCGTGATCGGTCCCGGCTCAGCCGACCTGAGCCGGGACGGGCTGGTCGGTGCGGGAACGCTCGGCGCGGACTGCCGCCCGGTACCCGAACGCCCCGAGGATGCTGAACGCCCCGACCACGACCATGGCCACCTGGGTCGACGTTCCCGCCGCCAGCTGACCGGCCAGCGCCGCGGTGATGCTGAACCCGAGGAACGAGACCATCGAGTTCATCGACAGCACCGTCGCCCGGTTCCGGGCCGAGGCCTCGCGGTGGAGCAGCGCGGCGTGCACCGGCCCGGCCGCGCCGTGCAGCGTGTAGGTCACGGCGTAGGCCGCGATGAGCGCGACCGGTCCGGCCACGAGGCCCATGACGACCGCGCCGAGCCCGTTCAGCACGCGGGCCAGGACCGCGGTCCGGGCCACCCCGAACCGGCGGCTGCCCACCGCAGCCAGGGCGGACCCGAGAGCGAACAGGCCCCAGCCGGCGCTCGCGACCGGACCCATCACGGCGGCCGCGGCGTCCTCACTGCCGAGCAGCTCGGCGAGCCGGATCGGCTGGAACGTCTCGAAGACGACCATGCCGGCCGACCAGAACAGCTCCACGGCGACCAGACCCGCCAGCACGCGGTTCTGGCGCAGCAGCGACAGCCCCTCCCGGACCACGACGGGTGCCTCGCGGACCGAGGCGGCCGCCCGACGCATACCCGCGTGGCCGCCCGCGCCACGGCGGTCGGGCTCCTTGAGGATGACGACCACGGCGACGAGGTGGACGACCCCGAGGCCGAGGTAGAGCAGCCCGGGCAGCAACAACGCGCTCTGCGAGGCGATCGGGTGCCACCAGACGAGGCCGCCGGAGATGAGGGCACCGGCGGCCATCGCCGTGCCCAGCACGACACCCTGACGGGCGAGATCGCGGTCGACGTCGGCACCCGGCTCCGTCGCGTGCACGGCGTCGACGAACCACGCCTCGAGGGGGCCGGAGTCCAGCGCCCGGAACACGCCGGTCAGCACGGCGGCCAGGGCGAACTGCCACCACGCCGTCGCCGTGTAGAAGACCACGGCCGACGCGAGCAGGAACACCGCCGCCGTGATGTAGACCGGCCGGCGCCCGAACGCGTCGGCGAACCCGCTCGTCGGCAGCTCCAGGAGGAACACGGTGATGCCGGTGAGCGAGGTGGCGGCGAGGGCCTCCGGCACGCTGAGCCCGCGCTCGAGCGGCCACAGGGTGAGGATCCCGACGACCAGCCCGACCGGGAACCAGCGGGTCACTGTCAGCGTGAGGAAGACGCGCCGGGCCGCAGCCGGCGACAGGACCGCGGTCATGACCGGTCCCCTCGCGGCGACTGGTCGAGGTCGACGGGGTAGGCGTAGGTGTAGACGGCCACCCGCTTGGCCTGGGGGTTGCCCTGGCCGACCCGCCGGTACTTCTGCAGCACGTCCTCGATCTCCCGGCGCATCGCCCGGAGCTGGTCGAGGGAGACCAGGGCGACGTTGTCGTTGATGCCGAGCTGGTCCACCCACTCGACCGGCCAGTCCTGCTGCACGTCGAGCCACTGCTCGGCCTTGGTGGCGAAGTGCCGGATGTAGTCGCGCTCCAGCCAGTTGAGGGCGGTGGTGGCGTCCTCGTCGTCGACCAGCTCGCTCGGGGTCCACGAGTGCTGCTCGACCGCCGCCTGCCAGACCCGCTCCTTGCCCTTGCCGGTGCCGGTGTCGGCGACCAGCCCCACCGTCTCGAGGCGCCGGAGGTGGTAGCTGGTGGCCCCCGAGTTGGTGCCGAGCAAGCCGGCCAGGGCGGTCGCGGTGAGCGGTCCACTGCGCCGGAGCTGGGTGACGATGCGCGACCGCAGGGGGTGGGCGAGGACCTTCACGGCGTCGGCGCCGAGGTGCAGCTCGGTCGGGGTGTCCGACGAGCCCCACGTGCCGGGAGGGGGTGTGGTGGTCATAGCGTGCACACTATCTCTGCACAGTCTCTTTGCACAAGATATGTGCACGTAAATTCTGCAGCACGTTTTCGCAGGTCAGCCCGCGTATGCGGACCCCGTCGCCGTGATTTGGCCGCCTCTCACCGCACCCCTACACTGGAGAAGTTGTGCCGGCGGGGTGGTGAACCTCGAGCGCGTGGCCCGGTCGTCGACCGGGGAGCCGCGGCGCGGCATACCAGAGATTCCGTCCACGAAAGCTGACTCCTGTGCGCACGTACACCCCCAAGCCCGGCGAGGTCGATCGCACCTGGCACGTGATCGACGCGACCGACGTCGTGCTCGGCCGGCTGGCCAGCCAGACCGCCATCCTCCTGCGCGGCAAGCACAAGCCGACCTTCGCCCCGCACGTCGACACCGGTGACTTCGTCATCATCGTCAACGCCGACAAGGTCGTGCTGACCGGCGCCAAGGCCGAGCAGAAGAAGGCCTACCGCCACTCCGGGTACCCGGGTGGGCTGAAGTCGGTCACCTACACCGAGCTGCTCGAGAAGGACCCGACCAAGGCGGTCGAGAAGGCCGTCCGCGGCATGCTCCCGAAGAACTCGCTGGCCCGGCAGCAGCTGACCAAGCTCAAGGTCTACACCGGTGCCACGCACCCTCACGCGGCCCAGAAGCCCGTCCCGTTCGAGATCACCCAGGTCGCGCAGTAAGGATCCCGTCTTGACCGACACCACCAACACCGACGTGCTCGAGGCCGACGAGCCCGAGCTGTCCTCCTACACCTCCGAGTCGACCGCTCCGGTCGCCGGCGAGCCGGCTCGCCGCCCGAGCGCCTCGGCGCCCGGCGCCGCTACCGGTCGCCGCAAGCAGGCCATCGCCCGCGTGCGGATCGTCCCCGGCACCGGCGAGTGGCAGATCAACGGCCGCACCCTGGAGTCGTACTTCCCGAACAAGGTGCACCAGCAGATCGTCGGTGAGCCGTTCGCCGTTCTCGACCTCACCGGTGCCTACGACGTGCTCGTTCGCGTGCACGGTGGCGGCCCCTCCGGCCAGGCCGGCGCGGTGCGCCTCGGTGTGGCCCGCGCGCTCAACGGCGTGGACGAGGAACTGAACCGTCCGGCGCTCAAGAAGGCCGGCTTCCTCACCCGCGATGCCCGCGTCCCGGAGCGCAAGAAGGCCGGTCTCAAGAAGGCCCGCAAGGCTCCGCAGTACAGCAAGCGCTGACGCGCCTGCCCCACGCGAGGGCGGTCCCGGTGCCCCTCTGGGTATGCCTGGACCGCCCTCGCGGCGTAGTAGGTTCTTCCGTCGGCTCTCCTTCCACCACCACGGGCCGACCGGTAGAGAGGTAGACCAAGCGCAGTGGCTCGACTCTTCGGAACCGATGGGGTCCGCGGGCTCGCGAACCAGGACATCACCGCCGAGCTGGCCCTCGACCTGGCGGTCGCAGCGGCCCACGTGCTCGCCGAGTCCGGCGAGTTCGAGGGGCACCGGCCGTCTGCCGTCGTCGGTACGGACGGCCGAGCGTCGGGCGAGTTCCTCCTGGCGGCGACGGTGGCCGGACTGGCCTCCGCCGGCGTGGACGTGCTCGACGCCGGCGTGCTGCCGACTCCCGCGATCGCGTTCCTCACTGCGGACGTCGGCGCCGACCTCGGCGTCATGATCTCGGCGTCGCACAACCCGATGCCGGACAACGGGATCAAGTTCTTCGCGCGCGGCGGGCACAAGCTTCCCGACGAGGTCGAGGACACCATCGAGGCGCGGATGCGCGAGTCGTGGGCCCGCCCGACCGGTGCCGGGGTGGGCCGGCTCCGGTCGCTGGACGACGGGCTGGAGCGCTACGTCGGTCATCTCGTCGCGGCGTTACCGAACCGGATCGACGGGCTGCACATCGTCCTCGACACCGCCAACGGCGCTGCGTCGGTGGCCTCGCCGGAGGCGTTTCGCCGCGCCGGCGCCCGGGTGTCCGTCATCGGCAACACACCGGATGGCTTGAACATCAACGACGGGTACGGCTCCACGCACCTCGAGCGGCTGACCGCAGCGGTCCTGACCGAAGGCGCCGACTTCGGCATCGCCCACGACGGCGACGCGGATCGGTGCCTCGCGGTCGACGCGGCCGGTACCCCCGTGGACGGCGACCAGATCATGTCGATACTGGCGATCTCGTTGCGGGACAAGGGTCGTCTGGCCTCGGACACCCTGGTCGCCACCGTGATGTCGAACCTCGGAATGCTCCAGGCGATGGAGCGATCCGCGATCACGGTGCGGCAGACGGCGGTCGGCGATCGCTACGTCCTCGAGGACATGAAGGCGGGTGGCTACGCCCTCGGCGGCGAACAGAGCGGCCACGTCATCCTGCTCGAGCACGGCACGACCGGTGACGGCGTGCTCACCGGGCTGATGCTTGCGGCGCGGGTCGCCGAGACCGGCCGCTCGCTGACCGAGCTCGCCTCGGTGATGACTCGGCTGCCGCAGGTCCTCGTCAACGTCCGCGGCGTCGACACCTCGCAGGTCGACTCCCACGAGGCACTCCTCGAGGACGTCGCCAAGGCGTCCGACGAGCTCGACGGCAGCGGCCGGGTCCTGCTGCGCAAGTCCGGTACCGAGCCGCTGGTCCGGGTGATGGTCGAGGCGGCCGACGAGTCGCAGGCCCAGGCCGTCGCGGAGCGGCTCGCGGACTCGGTCCGCATGCACCTCACGCTCTCGTGACCCTGGAGTCCCGGTGAAGTTGGCGATCCTCGGCGGCGGCGGGTTCCGCACGCCGCTGGTGTATGCCGCCCTTGCCGGTTCCGACTCCGGGATCACCGAGGTCGCGCTGTACGACACGGACCGCGCCCGCCTCGATGTGATGGCCCACGTCCTCGCTATGACCTCCGCTTCTCCATCGGTTCGTGCTCTGGACCGCACCGAATTCGGTGCGGTCCAGGGCACGAACCGATCGGGGGGGAGCGAGGGGAGCGGGCCGCGGGTCACGACGACGACGGAGCTCGACGGTGCACTGGAAGGCGCCGACTTCGTGTTCTCCGCCATCCGCGTCGGTGGTCTGGCCGCTCGGGTCCAGGACGAGCGGGTCGCACTCGAGCACGGCCTGCTCGGCCAGGAGACCACCGGTCCAGGTGGGATCGCCTACGGGCTGCGCACCATCCCCGTCGCCCGCCGGATCGCCGAACGAGTGGCCGCCGTCGCCCCGGACGCCTGGGTCATCAACTTCACCAACCCCGCCGGGATGATCACCGAGGCGATGCGCGCGATCCTCGGCGACCGCGTCGTCGGCATCTGCGACACCCCGATCACCATGGCCAAGCGCGCGGCCCGACTGCTCGGCGTCGACCCCGCGGCCCCGGTCGAGCTCGACTATGTCGGGCTGAACCACCTGGGCTGGCTGCGCGCCCTCCGCGTCGACGGCGTGGACCTGCTCCCGAACCTGATCGCCGACGACGCGCTGCTCGGCGCCACCGAGGAGGGCCAGCTGTTCGGGCTGGACTGGGTCCGCTCGATCGGTGCGCTCCCCAACGAGTACCTCTACTACTACGACTTCACCCGTGACGCCGTGGCGTCGATCCGCAACGGCGGGCTCACGCGCGGGGAGTTCCTCGCCGGCCAGCAGGACGACTTCTACGCCGCGGCGGCCGCGAATCCCGACCGTGCGCACGAGCTCTGGGTGGCGACCCGCGCCGAGCGGGAGGCCACGTACATGGCCGCCGAGCACGCCGGTCAGCCCCGCGGCGGCGGCGAGGGGGTGGCTGACGTCGGCGGGTACGAGGGCGTCGCGCTCGCGCTGATGCGAGCCATCGCCCGCGACGAGCAGGCGAGGATGATCCTCGACGTCGCCAACCGCGGCACCGTGCCGGGACTGCCGGACGACGCGGTGGTCGAGGTACCGGTCACCGTGGGTGCGTCCGGCCCCTTCCCGTCACCGGTCAGCGCGCCGACGCTTTACCAACTCGGCCTGATGGCCCAGGTCAAGTCCGTCGAGCGGCTCACCATCGACGCCGCCGTCTCCGGGTCGCCCGACCTGGCCGAGCAGGCCTTGGCCCGACACCCGCTCGTCGACTCGGCGACCGTCGCCCACGAGCTGCTGCGCGCATACCGCCAACGCATCCCCGAGGTGGCGGCGGTGTTCGACCGGTGACCCTCGACGCCCGGCCGGAGCGAGCGGCCCACGGGCCCGACGACGATGTCGCGCTGCTCACCGACTCGCCTGTCTCGCAACGGGTTCGGGTCACGGTTACTCATCTCGGCGAGCTGGTCACCGAGTCGGAGCAGGAGGTGTCGGCGGGCCGCGGGCGGCTCCTCCTCGGGCGGTTCCCCATCGGCTCGTATGCGGTTCGGCTCTCCGCCGCGGACGGCGGCTCCGCCACCAGCGCGTTCGACGTCACCGCCGGCCCGCTGGACCGGCCGCGCTACGGGTTCGTCACCGACTTCGTCCCCGGCCGCGACGACGGCGACGCCGTGGCCGACTCGCTCCGCGCCTTCCATCTCAACGCCGTCCAGTTCTACGACTGGATGTACCGCCACGCTTCGCTGCTGCCGCCGTCAGATGACTTCGTCGACGCGTTGGAACGGCCATTGTCCCTCGCCACCGTCCGCCGGCTCGTCGACGCGACGCACGCCGCCGGATCCCGGCCGATCGCCTACGCGGCGGTCTACGGCGCCGGCCGAGAGTACGCCGAGGAACACCCCGACGAGGTCCTCCACCACCGGGACGGCCGGCCGTGGCAGCTCGGCGACTTCCTCTGGATCATGGACGTCTCCCGCGACTCCTCGTGGACGCGTCACGTCGTCGGCCAGATGCGCGCGGCGGTGCGGGAGGTCGGCTTCGACGGCCTGCACCTGGACCAGTACGGCGACCCGAAGGTCGCGGTGAACGGGGCCGGAGAGGTGGTCGACCTCGCCGACGGGTTCGTCGGCGTCATCGAGGCGGTGCGCGCCGAGCTGCCCGAGGCGACGTTGATCTTCAACAACGTCAACGACTTTCCCAGCGCTCAGACGACCGGCGCACCCCAGGATGTGACGTACGTCGAGGTGTGGTCGCCGCACGACGACTACGCCGACCTGGTCCGGCTGGTCGACGCCGGGCGCGACCGTCGCCCCGAGCGGCCGGTCGTCCTCGCCGCATACCTCGAACCGTTCGCGACCGGCTCCGGGCCCACAGAGGTGGCAGCCGCGAAGCTCGCGCTGGCGACCGTGTGGTCGGCCGGCGGCCAGTACCTCCTCCTCGGTGAGCGGCACGGCGCCCTGACCCACCCGTACTACCCCAACTACGCGACGCTGTCGGACGCGGCGGTGGCGGTCCTCCGTAGCTACGCCGACTTCGCGGTCGCCAACGGTGACCTGCTCTTCGGTGACGGCGAGCGCTCCACCCGGCATCTCTCGCTCGGCGTCAACGAGGACCTCGTCGTGGACGGCGCCCCCGTGTCCCTCGAGCCGGTGGCCGGCTCAGTCT
>DASTNV010000137.1:0-2817 GCA_035762725.1 Lapillicoccus sp.
GACCCAGGTCGTCGTGACCGGTCCGGACGGACCGGTCTCCGACGGTTCGCCCCGACTCGACGGCACGACCGTGCACCAGCCGCTCCTCGGTGGCCCTGCCGGCAGGTACAGCGTCGCGTGGCGGGCCACGTCCGCCGACGGACATCCGGTCTCCGGCACCTTCGCGTTCACAGCGCAGGCGGCCAGCCCGCCATCATCGACGACGACGCCGGCGACGACCACCACCAGCACCCCGACGAGCTCCTCGACCTCGGCGTCAGCGTCGACGACATCCTCGCCGACATCGGTCACGGCGGCGCCGACCGCGACGTCGACCACGAGCGTTCCGTGGCTCGCCGTGGTCATCGTCATCATCGTCGCCGCCCTCGCCGTCGGTGGCTGGGCTCTGTACCGGCGACGGAACCCGGCCGGCCCCGGAGCGACCTGACGGAGGGCACTGGTAGGCAGGACCGGTGCGGACCCACGAGCTGTCGCGGAAGCAAGCCCGGCGGATCGCGGTGCGAGCGCAGCTGCTCGACGACACCCGGCATACCGACCTGCTCGACGTCGTCTGGGCGCTGACCCTGTTGCAGTCCGACCAGACGATGGCGGTGGCGCCCAGCCCGGATCTCGTGCTGTGGTCCCGGATGGGCGAGGCCTACCGGCCCGAGCAGCTCGAGCAGGCGCTCGCCGACCGGAGTCTGGTCGAGCTGCACATGATGATCCGGCCGAGCGAGGACCTCGCGCTCTACCGGGCCGAGATGGCGGCCTGGCCGGGTGACGGCCCACTCCGGGACTGGGAGGAGGAGGTCGTCGCATGGGTCGAGGCCAACGACGCGTGTCGTCGCGACATCCTCGAGCGCCTGGCGACAGTCGGCCCGTCGCGCGCCCGCGACCTGCCGGACTCCTGTGTGGTCCCGTGGCGGTCCAGCGGATGGAACAACCACCGGAACGTCGGGCGGATGCTCGCCCAGATGGCCGACCGCGGTGAGGTCGCCGTCGCCGGCCATGAGGGGCGAGACCGACTGTGGGACCTGGCCGAGCGCGTCTACCCGCACGACGACGTCGTGCCGGTCGAGGACGCCGTGCATCTCCGTCACGAGCGTCTGCTCGGATCCCTGGGGATCGCGCGGCGTGGCGTGGTGGGTGCGGCCGGCGAGCCGGCCGTCGTGAAGGGCGTCCCCGGGGTCTGGCGGGTCGACCCGGCCCAGCTCGACGAGCCGTTCGAGGGCCGCACCGCGCTGCTCTCACCTCTGGACCGGCTGGTCTTCGACCGCAAGCGGACCACTGAGCTCTTCGCGTTCGACTACCAGCTGGAGATGTACAAGCCAGCCGCCGCGCGCCGATGGGGCTACTGGGCGCTGCCGGTGCTCCACGGCGACCGCCTGGTCGGCAAGCTCGACGCGACCGCCGACCGCAGGGCCGGCGTGCTCCGGGTGGACGCCGTACATGAAGACCAGCCGTTCTCGGCGCGGTTGACGTCGGCGGTCGACCGCGAGATCAACGCGCTCGCCCACTGGCTCGGTCTCGAGGTCGCCCGTACTGCCGGCACCACCGGACGGTAGAAAGGTCGCATGCTCATCGTCGTCGCGCGCTACGTCGTGTCGGAGGGCAACGTCGACACGGTCGTCCCGCTGTTGCAGGCCAATGCGGCCGCGAGCCGGGACGAGCCAGGCTGCCTCGAGTTCACCGTCTTCCAGGACGCTGACGAGCCGCGTCGAATCCTGTTGTACGAGCAGTACATCGACGAGGCGGCGTTCCAGGCCCACCGGCATACCCCGCACTTCCACGACATCATCGAGGCGCAGGTCGTACCGCTCCTCGACGAGCGGACCTGGACCCGGCTCGGGCCGCTCGACGGATGACCCGGCTGACCCTCGGGACGGTCTCGCTGCCCAGCGCGACGATCGGGCCGCCCAACCCGCTGCCCCCGCTCACCGGCGCACCGCAGCTGCACGCCAACGTCGAGGCTGCAGATCTGGATGAGGCGATGCGGGCGAACCTCGGGCACGGCCGCGTCGACAGCCTGTTGCCGTACCTGCTGCAAGACCGGTACGACCGGACTCTCGTCTCTCGCGAGCACCGGGTCGCGGTGCTCGCGAACGACCGGCTGCGAGCCGAGTTCCTCCTCGATCTCGGCGGGCGGCTGCGGTCGCTCGTCGACCTCACCACCGGACGCGAGCTCCTGTATGCGAACCCGGCCTTCCAGCCGGCCAACCTGGCTCTGCGGGAGGCGTGGTTCGCCGGCGGCGTCGAGTGGAACATCGGTATCCGCGGGCATACCCCGCTGACCTGCTCGCCGATGTTCGCGGCCCGGGTGGACGGTCCGGGTGGCGTGCCGGTGCTGCGGATGTGGGAGTACGAGCGGATCCGCGAGGTGGTGTACCAGCTCGACTTCTGGCTGCCGTCGGGATCTCCCGCGCTGGTTGTCGCGGTGCGGATCGTCAACCCGAACGACCACGCGGTCCCGATGTACTGGTGGTCGAACATCGCGGTCCCGGAGTCGGAGGACGTGCGTGTGCTCGCGCCGGGTGACTCGGCGTGGCGGTTCGACGAGTCGGCGACGGTCGGCGGGGTGAACCTGCCGATTGCGGACGGTGTGGACCGGACGTACCCCGCCACCGCCTCCTCGGCGGCGGACTACTTCGTCCGGCTGGACGAGGGACATCGGCCGTGGGTGGCTGCTGTGAACGGCGCAGGCTACGGATTGGTGCAGTCGTCGACGTCAGAGCTGCGCGGTCGCAAGCTCTTCGTCTGGGGTGGCGGAACCGGCGGCCGGCACTGGCAGGAGTGGCTGTCGCCGCTCGGCGGACGGTACCTGGAGATCCAGGCCGGGCT
>DASTNV010000138.1:0-4221 GCA_035762725.1 Lapillicoccus sp.
GACGCGCACGCCGCCGCGCAGGGGACCCGGCCGGACGATCCAGTCCACGCCGCCGGACACCTCGTGCACGGGCATACCCGCGCCGTGGTGGCCCTCGGCGGGGACGTCCTCGATCTCGACGCCGAGGGCGCGCAGCCCCGCGGCCATGAGCAGGGTGTCGCGGGAGCGCAGCGGCTGGCGCAGCCGTGACCAGTCGCCGGCGAGCGCGGCGAGGACGAGGAACCGGTTGGTCAGCGACTTGCTCCCGGGCAGCGCGACGGTGGCCTCGACAGGCCGGCCGGCGGTAGGCGCCGCCCAGTCGCCGGGATGGTGGGGTTCGGCGGTGGTGGCGGAGGCGGTCACGGTAGGCGCCGGGTCAGCCGAGGGCGTCCTGGACCTTGAGCTTTGCGCTCTGCTTGGCAATCTTCGCCTGGCGACCCGAGGTCTTGACCGCCCGGGACGCCCCGCGCTGCGAGCGGTTGGCGAGCTGCTGCGCCCGCCAGGCCAGTCCCGGCTTGCCCGCGGTGTCGACGGCCGCGAGGAGGACGCCGCCGAACATCGCCATGTTCTTGAGGAACTGGATCCGCTGGGCCTTGCGCTTGGCGGGATCCTCCTCCTTCCAGAACGGGTGGCCGGCCAGCGTCGTCGGGACCAGCGAGGCGGCGATGGCCGCCGCGCCGACGCGGGGGAGGAAGCCGGCTGCGAGCATGGCGCCCCCGACCATCTGGGTGACGCCGTTGGCGCGCACCAGCAGCTCCTTGTCCTCGGGCAGCCCGAGCAGCGGGATGGCCTTGTCGAGCAGCGGGGAGGATCGCTGGGCGAGCGGCCCCGGATGCCGGAAGGCGTCCAGTCCCTGCACGATGAAGATGGCGGCGATCATGGGGCGGGCCACACGGCGGACGAGGCTCATGGAGTGCGCGTTCCTCCAGGGATGGGGACGGGGCGTTCTCGACCACCGTAGTTGGTCCGGGTGTGTCCGCACCCCGTCCTATAGTCGGCACCGTGGCGACCTGGGGTGAGTTCGCGGCGGCGGCACCACGGATCGCCGAGACGTTCGCCCGCCGGCACGCGGCGACGGGGAACCTCTGTTTCCTGGCCACCCTGCGACCCGACGGCTATCCGCGGATCAGCCCGATGGAGCCAAGGTTCTTCGAGGGCGCGCTGTGCCTGATCGGGATGCCGCACACGGCCAAGTTCGACGACCTCACGCGCGATCCGCGCTTCTCCCTCCACACGGCGACCGTCGACACCCACGTCTCCGAGGGGGACGCGAAGGTCTGGGGCCAGGTCGAGGACGTCCACGACCGGTCGCAGCACCAGCGTTTCGCCGACGCTCTGTTCACGGAGACGGGGTTCGACATCCGCGGCCGCGAGTTCGACCACTTCTTCCAGGCCGACATTGCCGGCGCGGCCTCGGTCGAGCTCAGCCACCGCGACAGCGCAGACCACCTCGACGTGTGGAGCTGGCGCGCCGGGGACGCCGCCGAACACCGCATCCGGAAGCACTGAGGGGAGCGACGCGTCATGTGTGGTCGGTACGCCGCGACGAAGAACCAGGCGGATCTCGTCGAGGAGTTCGAGGTCGAGGTCGACGCCACCGGGGAGCCCACCCGGGCGGTGATGACCCACCAGCAGAATCCTCCGGCCGGCCAGCCGGACTACAACGTGGCGCCGACGAAGAAGGCGCCGGTCGTGCTGTCGCGGCCGCCACGGGGGTCGGAAGACGGTGCCGCACCGGTGCGGCAGCTGCGGCTGGTCAACTGGGGCCTGGTGCCGAGCTGGGCCAAGGACGTCAAGATCGGCAACCGGATGATCAACTCCCGCGCCGACTCGGTGCTGGAGAAGCCGGCGTTCAAGCGGGCCGCGAAGTCGCGGCGCTGCCTGGTCCCGGCCGAGGGCTGGTACGAGTGGCAGAAGTCGCCGACCGAGAAGGACGCGAAGGGCAAGCCGCGGAAGCAGCCGTTCTACACGCACCGGCTCGACGGCGACGTGATGGCCTTCGCCGGCCTCTACGAGTTCTGGCGTGACAAGGCCATCGAGGACCCCGACGACCCCGAGGCGTGGCTGACCTCGTTCACGATCATCACCACCGACGCCGAGCCGGGCCTCGACCGGATCCACGACCGGCAGCCGCTGGTTCTCGAGCGCTCCGACTGGGCTGCCTGGCTCGACCCCGAGACCGACGAGGAGACGGTCAAGCGGTTGCTCGCCTTCGAGCAGCCGGGTCGGTTCGACGCATACCCCATCTCGACCGAGGTCAACAACACCCGCAACAACGGCCCGGACTTGCTGCTGCCGCTGCCCAAGGACGAGCTGCACGGGGTGGTCGACCTCGTCACGGGGGAGGTCGTCGGGGCCCCATGACCACGCCGGTCGAGGTGCCGACCCCGGGCGGGCCGGCCCGGGTCCACGTGCACCGGCCGCGCGGGTCGCGGGGCACCGTCGTGCTCGGTCACGGGGCTGGCGGCGGGCTGAAGTCGGTGGACCTCACGGCAGCGGTCTCGCTGCTCCAGGCCGAGGGCTGGGCAACGGCACTGGTCGAGCAGCCGTGGCTGGTCGCCGGGCGAAGGGTGGCGGGGCCGCCGCCGACCTTGGACGCCGCGTGGCTGCCGGTCGTCACGGCATTGCGCGCCCGTGGTGGCGCGCTGGCCAGTGTCCGTGGGCCGCTGGTCCTCGGCGGTCGCAGCGCCGGGGCGAGGGTCGCCTGCCGGACGGCCGCGGCGCTCCGGGCGGATGCCGTCCTCTGTCTGTCGTTCCCGCTGCACCTGCCCGGGTATGCCGACCGGCCGGACAAGTCCCGGGCTCCGGAGCTGCGGCTGGTCACCGACGCCGGCCGGCCGATCGCGTCGGTCCAGGGCGAGAACGACCCGTTCGGCACGGCCGGTGAGCTCGCCGCATACCTGCCCGAGGGAGCCGTCTACCCCGTGACCGGCACCCACACGATCCCGCGGGGAAGTGCCGCCGCGGTGGCCGCTGCCGTACTGCATTTCACGAACCCTCTCCGCTGATCCGGGGTCCTCGCGAAGTATCGGAGCGAAGCGGATAACTTCGTGGGGTGGTCTAGGGAATTGCATGTGCGACTGGTGGCGTTGACGCCCTCGTGCTCATGCTTTCCGTCCCGGCCGTCGGCGGCCCGATCGCTCCGGGAACACCGGTGCGGGTGCCGCAGTTAGGCTGGGAAGCAATGACGGACATCGACATGACCCCCGATCTCGAGCACGACGACGCGACCGTCGACGTGGCGACCGAGACCACCGACGCACGGCGGGCGCGCTTCGAGCGCGAGGCGATGCCGCTGCTGGACCAGATGTACTCCGCCGCACTGCGCACGACGCGCAACCCCGCGGACGCCGAGGACCTCGTCCAGGAGACCTACGCCAAGGCGTATGCGGCGTTCCACCAGTACAAGCCGGGCACGAACCTCAAGGCCTGGATGTACCGGATCCTCACCAACACGTACATCAACACCTACCGCAAGCGGCAGCGTGAGCCTCAGCAGTCCGACGCCGCCGAGGTGGAGGACTACCAGCTGCACCGCGCCGAGTCGCACAGCTCGGCCGGCCTGCGCTCCGCCGAGGACGTCGCGCTGGAGCACCTGCCCGACAGCGACGTCAAACGAGCGCTGCTCGAGATCCCGGAGGAGTTCCGCCTCGCGGTCTACTTCGCCGACGTCGAGGGCTACGCGTACAAGGAGATCGCCGAGATCATGGGCACGCCGATCGGGACGGTGATGTCGCGGCTGCACCGCGGGCGTCGCCAGCTACGTGAGCTGCTCAGTGAGTATGCGGCCGAGCGCGGCATCACCGGCGCCACCACAGCTTCGGCCGGCAACGGCGCCGGCGCGTCCACGGAAGGATCGGACTCATGATCGAGCAGGAGCCTCCCTCCTGGCCTGGGTTGTCGAAGGCATCGCCAGCGACGGGCTCGACAAAGGTCGACTGCACGGAGACCGTGCTGCGGATCTTCGAGTTCCTCGACGGGGAGATGGGTGCCGACGACTGCCGGCGGATGCAGGCCCACCTCGACGAGTGCGAGCCGTGCCTGCGCGAGTACCAGATGGACCAGGCGCTGAAGATGGTGATCAAACGGTCCTGTGGCTGCGAGGCGGCCCCGGTCGAGCTGCGGACGACGATCTTGCGTCGGCTGACCATGGTCCGGATCGAGACCACCGACTACTGAGGGGCCTCGCCCGCCGTCTTCACCTCATAGCAGTGGGGCGGTCAAGAGGAGTGGAGCGGTCGG
>DASTNV010000139.1:0-16655 GCA_035762725.1 Lapillicoccus sp.
GTGAAGGCGAACCCGCGGACGTTGCCGGAGGCGAGGAAGTACAGGACCGCGGCCGCGAGGAAGTTCACCGCGTCGGCGGCCAGGATGGTCCGCCGGGCGCGCGCCCAGCCGGCTTCGACGGCCGCCACCAGTGGACGGCCCTCGCGGACCTCGTCTCGGATTCGTTCGAAGTAGACGATGAACGAGTCCGCGGTGACACCGATCGCGACGATGACGCCGGTGACGCCGGCCATGGTCAGCCGGAAGTTGTAGGACCAGCCGAGGAACGTCAGCACGCCGTACGTGAGGAGCGACGCGACGACCAGGCTGGCGACCGTGACCAGGCCGAGCAATCGGTACTGGAACAACGAGTAGATGACCACGAGCAGCATGCCGATGAGGCCGGCGAGCAGGCCGAGCTTGAGCTGCTCGCTGCCGAGCGTCGGGCTGATGTCGTCCTGGGTCTGCAGTGTGAACGACATCGGGAGGGCGCCGAACTTCAGCTGGTTGGCCAGGGCGCGGGCCGACTCGATGGTGAAGTTGCCGGTGATGCTCGCCTGGCCGTTGGTGATCGCGGCCTGGGTGGTGGGCGCCGAGATGACCTGCTTGTCGAGGACGATGGCGAACTGGTTCCGCACGCCCTGGAGGCCGATGAGGCGGGTCGTGACGTCGCCGAAATTCTTCGCACCGTCACCGGTGAACTTCAGCTGGACCTCGACGACGTTGGTGGGCTGGCCATTCTGGGATACCTGGTAACCCGCCGACGCGTCGGCGATGTCGGTGCCGTCGACCTCCACCGGGCCGAGGATGTACTTGGCCTGCTTGTCCTCCGAGCAGGTGACCAGCGGCTTGGTCGGGTCGTCGACGACGGCGTTGACCGCCTCCGGCTTGGAGCAGTCCAGCTTGGTGAACTCGTCGAGCAGCTCCGGGGTGACCCAGGCCGGGTCGCTGGCGTCGGTCGGCGTAGCCGTCGGCGTTGCGGTCGCTGTGCCTGTGGCGCCGTCAGTGGCGGTCGGCGCCGGAGTCGGGTCGGCCAGCAGCGCCTGCGGGATGGCCCGGTTCGCCGAGGTGGCAGCGCCGGTAGCGGGCGTGTCGGGCGTGAACGCGGGAGGTGGCGTCGTGGCCGTCGAGCTCGGCGTGCCGGTTCCGGTGGTCTCGGTGCCCGTCGCGGTGCCCGTGGCGGTCGACTGCGGAGAGCCGGCGTCGGCGGCCAGCACGGCGCGGAACCGCAGCTGCGAGGGCTTCCGGATCGCGTCCAGGGTCGCGGCGTCCGGGGTACCGGGGATGGAGACGACGATGTTGCGGCCACCCTGCGTGGTGACCTCGGCCTCGGCGACGCCGTAGGAGTCGACGCGCTGGGCGATGATGTCGCGGGCCTTGTCCAGCTGCCCCTGGTTGACCTGCTGGGTCGGGTCGGCGAGAACCGGCTCCAGGGTCATCTCCGTGCCGCCCTCGAGGTCGAGGCCGAGCTTCGGGGTCCACTGGGCGCCGGCCCAGGCGGCGGCCGCGGCGATCCCGCCGAAGAGGACGATCAGCACGACCACGAGGGCCGCGAGAGTACGGCGCGGGCCGCGCGTACGGGGGTTCAGGGCCACGGGCTACTTCTCGGGGTCGGTGCTGGGCGAGTCTGACGGCGTCGTCGGCGCCTGGTTGTTCCCCGTGATCGGGCGCCCGCTGGTGTCGACCTTCGTCGCGATGGCCCGGCGGTCGAACCGCACCTGGGTCCCCGGAGCGATCTCGAGCGTGGCCATCACGTCGTCCAGCGCCGTGATTCGGCCGAACAGGCCCGAAGTCGTGCAGACGTCGTCCCCGACGTTCAGGCTCTGCTGGAGGTTCGCGACGGCGTTCTGCCGACGTCGCTGGCTCCAGAACATGAACGCGATGAGCACGATGACCATCGCCGGCAGCAGCAGGCTGGCCAGCCCTTCACTCATGCACCATCGTCCTTTGTGTCGTGCCGGTGGACCCTCGGTGTGAGGGCCCGGCGGTGGCGGTCACCGTTCCCCAGAACGTCTCCGGGGCGGCAGGAGTGCCGCGACCGCGGCAGCAACGCCCGCGAGAGTCTAGGTGAGGAGGCCGGGGGCCACCAAAGTCCCAGTATGCCTCGCCGTCGACTTCCTGGTTCCCACCTCGGGTCAGCCGCCGAAGCGGCCGGGTTCGTCGAGCGGGAGCAGGGTGTCCTGGGCGCCCAACCGGGCCGCTCCGCTGCCGGCGTTCGGGGCGCTCCGCGGCGGCGCCAGTCCCAGGTGCTCCCAGGCGAGCGGCGTCGCCGCCCGGCCGCGCGGGGTCCGCACCATGAAGCCCTCCCGGACGAGGAACGGCTCCGCGACCGTCTCGACAGTGTCGGCCTCCTCCCCCACGGCCACCGCGAGCGTGGTCAGGCCCACCGGCCCACCGCCGAACCGGCGGCACAGCGACTCCAACACGGCGCGGTCGAGTCGGTCCAGGCCACGCTCGTCGACGTCGAACATCGCCAGGGCGATCCGCGCCGCGTCGAGGTCGACGACGCTGCGACCGTGCACTTGGGCCCAGTCGCGGACCCGGCGCAGCAGCCGGTTGGCGATCCGTGGGGTACCCCGGGAGCGGAGCGCGATCTCGCCGATGCCGGCGTCGTCGGCCTCGACCTCGAGGAGCCGGGCGCTGCGGCGCAGGATGATGCCGAGCTCGTCGGTGGAGTAGAAGTCGAGGTGCCCGGTGAACCCGAACCGGTCACGCAGCGGCGCCGGCAGCAACCCGGCCCGAGTCGTGGCGCCGACCACGGTGAACGGCGGCAGCTCCAGCGGGATGGCCGTTGCCCCGGGTCCCTTGCCGACGACGACGTCGACCCGGAAGTCCTCCATGGCGAGGTAGAGCATCTCCTCGGCCGGCCGCGACATTCGATGGATCTCGTCGAGGAACAGCACCTCGCCCTCGGCCAGCGAAGACAGGATCGAGGCGAGATCGCCGGCGTGCTGGATGGCCGGACCCGACGTCACCCGGATCGGCTGCTCGAGCTCGGTCGCCACGATCATCGCCAGGGTCGTCTTGCCGAGCCCGGGCGGTCCGGAGAGGAGCACGTGGTCGGGCGGCGTCCCCCGGCGCCGGGCCGCCTCGAGGACAAGGGAGAGCTGCTCCCGCACCCGGGTCTGGCCGGGGAAGTCGGCGAGGCGTCGTGGTCGTAGCGCCGCTTCGACCTGCCGATCGCGGTCGTCGGGCCGGGCATCGACGACGCGCGCAGTGGCGTCGAACGAGCCGTCGCTCTCCACCTCGGGCTCCTCCCAGTTGCTCATCGACCGAGCTCCTGCAGCGCGGCTCGGAGCAACGCCGAGACCGACGCCCCGTCGCCGGCCATCGGGGTGACCGCCTCGACGGCGTCGTCGGCCTGGCGGGCGGTCCAACCGAGCCCGACCAGCGCTTCGCGGACCTGTCCTTGCCACGCCGCGGTGGCCGGCCGGTCGCCGACCGAGGCCGGCTCGGACGGGACACCGATCTTGTCGCGCAGCTCGAGCACGATCCGCTCGGCCCCCTTGCGGCCGATGCCGGGGACCTTGGTCAGGGCGACGAGGTCACCGGTCGTCACCGCCGCGCGCACTGCGTCGGGGCTGTGCACGGCGAGCATCGCGAGGGCTAGCCGCGGGCCGAAACCGGACACCGTCTGGACCGTTTCGAACACCGACCGCTCGTCCTCGTCGGCGAACCCGTAGAGGGTCAGCGACTCTTCCCGGACCACGAGGGTGGTGGCCAGCGAGGCGGTCTGGCCGTTACGCATACCGGCCGCCGTTCTGGGGGTCGTGTTGACCAGGAGCCCGACGCCACCGACCTCCACGACGACGGAGTCGAGACCGGCCCGGAGCACGGTCCCGCGGACGGACGCGATCACCGCGTGCCCGCCCGAGCGGCGACCGCGGCGTCGAGCCGAGCCTGCGCTCCCCCACGCCAGACGTGGCAGATGGCCAGCGCGAGCGCATCCGCCGCGTCAGCGGGCTTCGGCGCCTCGGTCAGCCGCAACAGCCGGGTGACCATGGCCGTCACCTGGGCCTTGTCAGCCCGGCCGTTGCCGGTTACGGCGGCCTTGACCTCGGTCGGCGTATGCAGGTGGACCGGTATGCCGCGCGTCGCCGCGGCGAGCATCGCCACCGCGGACGCCTGCGCAGTGCCCATGACGCTGGCGACGTTGACGTCGGCGAAGACCCGCTCGATGGCGACGGCGTCAGGGCGGTAGCGCCGGACCCAGTGGTCGATGTCGGCGTGGAGCGAGAGCAACCGCTCGGCAATCGGCAGCGTGGTCGGCGTCCGGAACACGTCGACGTCGACCATCCGCAACTGCCGCCCCGGAGCGCCCTCCACGACGCCGATGCCGCACCGGGTCAGACCCGGGTCGACGCCGAGGACGCGCACCATCCGCATACCTCCTTGCCGACCGAACACCTGTTCGGCCACGACGCTACCGGTGCCGGGCGGCCAGACCGCGGAGCAACGCGCCGGAGGCTACTCGTCCTCGTCGAGCTCCGCGAGGACGGCGTCGGGGATATCGCCGTTGGCGTAGACGTTCTGCACGTCGTCGCTGTCCTCGAGCGCGTCGATGACGCGGATCATCTTGCGAGCGCCCTCGAGGTCGAGCGGCACCTGGAGGTTGGGGACCCACGCCGCCTCGGCCGACTCGTAGTCGATTCCGGCCGACTGGACGGCACTCCGGATCGCGACGAAGTCCGAGGCGTCGGAGACGATCTCGAAGGTGTCGCCGTTGTCGTTGACCTCCTCGGCGCCCGCGTCGAGGACCACCTCGAGCAGGTCGTCCTCGGTGACGCCGCCGGCCTTGGGGACGATAACGACGCCGCGGCGGTCGAAGACGTAGGCGACGCTGCCGGGGTCGGCGAGCTGCCCGCCGTTGCGAGTGAGTGCGGTGCGCACCTCGGCGGCCGCGCGGTTGCGGTTGTCGGTCAGGCACTCGATGAGCACGGCAACCCCGCCCGGCGCATACCCCTCGTAGGTGATGGTCTGCCAGTCGGCGCCGCCGGCCTCGGCCCCCGACCCGCGCTTGATGGCGCGGTCGATGTTGTCGTTGGGCACCGACGTCTTCTTGGCTTTCTGCACCGCGTCGTAGAGCGTCGGGTTGCCGGTGATGTCACCGCCACCGGTGCGCGCCGCGACCTCGATGTTCTTGATCAGCTTGGCGAACAGCTTGCCGCGCTTGGCGTCCTTGGCCGCCTTCTGGTGCTTCGTGGTGGCCCATTTGGAGTGGCCGCTCATGACCGGTCCTTAACAATCGTGACGAAGAGCTCGTGGACCCGCGTGTCGCCGGTGACCTCGGGGTGGAAGGAGGTCGCGAGCAGGGGTCCCTGCCGAACGGCGACGATCTTACCGGCGGCGCGGGCCAGCACCTCGACGCCGTCCCCCGCCTCCTCCACCCAGGGCGCTCGGATGAACACTGCCCGCACCGGTCCGCCCTCGAGCCCGGCGAAGTCGAGGTCCTCCTCGAACGAGTCCACCTGCCGGCCGAACGCGTTGCGGCGCACCGTGACGTCGAGACCACCGAGGGTCTGCTGGCCGGGCCGCGGCTCGGCGATCCGATCGGCCAGCATGATCATGCCGGCGCAGGACCCGTAGACCGGGAGGCCGTGGGCGATGAGCTCGCGGAGCGGCTCGTAGAGACCGAACGCCCGGACCAGCTTGTCCATGGTCGTCGACTCGCCGCCGGGGATCACCAGTCCGTCGAGGTCGGCGAGCTCGGTCGGACGACGGATCCCGTATGCCTGCGCGCCCAGCTCGGTGAGCACGCGGACGTGCTCGCGGACGTCCCCCTGGACGGCGAGCACGCCGATGCGGAGGGCGGACGTGGACACGACGGGCGACGCTACCTCCTCGCTTGTGGCGGCCTCCCCGGCCCCCAATTTCTCCGCACGTGATGACATGCCGGTGGGACGAATCCGACATGTCCCTATTTCTTCTCCGCTCGTGCGGAGAAGTCGGCGAGCGGCCGGTACCGTCGCCGCGTGGACCTGCCGGGCGACTTCGCCGACCGCGCCGCCGCGCTCGATGCCGAGCACGCCGGGGCCGACCGCCGCGATGTGTTCGCGCTGCCGGACGATCTGGTCTACCTCGACGGCAACTCGCTCGGCGCCCTCCCCCGGGCCGTGCCAGCCGCGGTCAGCGATGTCCTCGAGCGCCAGTGGGGCGAGCGGCTGATCCGGTCCTGGAACGAGTCCGACTGGTGGGGTGCACCCGAGCGGGTCGGCGACCGGATCGGGCGCCTGGTCGGCGCAGCCCCGGGCCAGACCGTGGTCACCGACTCGACGTCGGTCAACCTCTTCAAGGTCTTCGTCGCCGCCGCGCGGATGCGGCCGGAGCGACGCGTGGTGCTCACGGACCCGGACTCCTTCCCCACCGACCTCTACGTCCTCGACGGCGCCGCGCGGCTGGCCGGCCTGACCGTCGAGCGCGTCCCGCCCCCGCAGGTCGCGACCAGGCTGGGCCAGGTCGGCGCCGACGTGGCGCTGGTGTCGTACTCGTCCGTCGACTACCGCACCGGCGAGCTGTGGGACCTGACCGAGATCACCCGGCTTGCCCACGAGGTCGGGGCCCTCTCCTGCTGGGACCTCTGCCACTCGGCGGGCGTCATCGACGTTCGCCTCGACGACGACGGTGCCGACCTCGCGGTCGGGTGCGGCTACAAGTACCTCAACGGCGGTCCCGGCGCGCCGGCCTTCGTCTACGTCCGCGAGGAGCACCAGCCGCGGTTCGAGAGCCCGATCACCGGCTGGCACGGCCACGCGCGGCCGTTCGCCATGGAGGGCGACTTCGACCCGGCCGGCGGGATCACCCGGGCCCGGATCGGCACCGGTCCCATGCTGAGCATCCTCGCCCTGGAGGCCGCGCTTTCGGCCTACGACGGCCTCCTGGTGGCCGACGTGCGCGCCCGGTCGCTGTCGTTGACCAGGTTCTTCGTCGAGTGCCTCGACCGGCTCGGCCACGGCGAGGCCGTCGCGACGCCGAGGGAGGACGAGCGGCGCGGCTCGCAGGTGTCCGTGCGGCACCCTGAGGCGTATGCCGTCGTGCAGGCCCTGATGGCCCACGGGGTCGTCGGCGACTTCCGGGAGCCCGACCTGGTCCGGCTCGGGTTCGCTCCGCTCTACGTGTCGCACCTCGACGCCGCACGGGCGGCCGTCGCCTTCGACCGGGTGGTCGCCGGCGAGGAGTATGCGCGTGACAAGTTTCGAGCGCGCCACACGGTGACCTGACGTGAGCACCGGAACTCTCGCCGTCGAGCGGATCCGGCGGCTGCGGTTGGCCCACCAGCAGCTGACTGCGCCGAGCCTCGATGACCCGGCGGCGGTCGTGTCGCGGATGCTGGCCATGCAGGCGCAGGAGTACCCCATGGCCCGCTGGGCGATCGCCTTGCGTACCAAGGGTGTGGTCACGGACGACGTCGTCGAGGCGGCCTGCGACGCCGGCCAGATCCTGCGCCTCCACGCGTTGCGGCCGACCTGGCATTTCGTCGCCGCCGAGGACATTCGACTGGTGCTTCAGGTCACCGCGCCCCGGGTGCACCAGGCGAACGCGTTCATGTACCGCAGCCTCGATCTGGACCGACCCCGGCTCGACCGGTTCGCCGAGCGTGTCGCCGGAATGCTCGCCGGCGGAAACTATCTGACCCGCAAGGAGATTCGAGACCAGCTGCCCGCGGGGTGGGTCGAGGAGAAGGGCTTCCAGATCGCCTACCTGCTCATGTACGCCGAGCTCGAGGGCGTCATCGTCAGCGGCCCGCGGCGCGGCAAGCAGCCGACCTACGCGCTGCTCGACGAACGGACGGCCCCCGCTCAGGAGCTGTCCGACGAGGAGGCGCTCGTCGAGTTCGTACGGCGCTACCTGGAGACTCGCGCCCCCGCGACCATCCCCGATCTCACGACCTGGAGCGGCCTCACCGTCGCCCAGGTCAAGCGGGCGTTGGCGGCGCTGGGCGACGAGGTGACGACCATCGAGGAGGACGGACGCGCATACCTGCTCGTCGCCGACACCGCGGAACCGGCGACCGAGCTACGCAGCTTCTTCATGCCCGACTACGACGAGTACGGCATGGCCTACAAGGACCGCAGTGCGCTGGCCCACCCGGACCACGGCTACTGGGCACCGCCGTGGAACCGGTTCGTCGTCATCGACGGCGTGATCGCCGGCGCGTGGCAACGAACCCTCGGCCGCGAGTCGGTGACCATCGAGGTCCAGATGTTCGACCTCCCGTCCGACGACCAGCGTGTCGTTGCTGCCGCCGAGGAGTATGCGGCCTTCCTCGGGCGTGACCTCGATCTCAGGTTCATGGGGACCGCCGTGCCGGAGAGGACCTAGGCCGATGCGGTCGAGCGGTGTCTAAGCCGGCCGCTGGTCTGCGCTCCTAGACCGGAATGGAGATGCTGTCGGCGATGCGCCGAACAGAGCGCGGGACTATCCGCCCGGTCTCCCAACGCGAACGCCTCATCGCGAGAAGGACTCGCTTCGTCCACTCGCCTCGGATGTCGAAGTCCCATCGGTACTGGGCCCTCACTGCAAAGGGAGCGGTCTCGAGGTCCAGGGTCCGCCAACCGCCCATCGACATGTTGACATTGACGGGCCCCTCCCAGTGGACTGACGCAACGTCGTTGGTGATCAACGCGAACGGGTATCGAGGTAGCACCTGATCCAGGAACCGCGCCACGTCATCGGTCGGCCAGTGCTGAAGAACGTCCTTCACCAGCAAGAGGTCTCCGCTCGGCACCTCACCGCGCCGAACGTCGCCAGTGACGAACCGAATCCGCTCGGACTCCCAGTTCTTTCGATTCGCTGCAACTACGTCATCGACAACGTCCAGGCCGGTGTACTTCTTGCCGTGCCAATCGACAAGGGATCCGAGCTGCCAGTCCCCACATCCCACGTCGACGACGCTGCGTATCTCTGGCGAGACAAGCAGTCGCTCCAGGATGTGTCGGTAGGGCGCGGTCGCCTCCGCGGTCGAACCCTCGCCTGACCCACCGCGCCAGTGGTCCTGGCGGTAAATGTCGGTGAACACACCCTCGGCGTCGCCTGTCGAAGTCACTTCCTTACGCTATCCACATCTGAGATGGCGACGCACAAGCCGCTTCACGGTCGGCTAACGTCGCGTGATGGCCACGGGCAGCGGCGTTGATGCGATCAGAGGAGCGGTTCGGGCCTTCCTGAACGAGCTCGATCATTCCAGCCGGGTTGCAGCCGTCGCGGACTTCGATACCGCGGATCGGCAGGTGTGGACGTACCTGCCGGGACCGCGGCCGGGTGTCAACGTCGGCGACCTCAGCGAAGGGGCGCGCGGTGTGCTCGACGAGCTGCTCGGCGCCACGCTGAGCGCGATGGGTGCGGACCGGACCCGCCAGGTGATGAGCCTCGATGACGTACTCCGCGAGGTGGAGCGGACGGCCGGCCGCGCGGGCTGGCAGCGTCGGGGCTCTGCGCAGTACTGGGTACGGGTGCTCGGCGACCCGGACGACGAGGTTGTCGCGTGGCACCTCGGCGGCCACCATGTCGGACTCCACGCCACGCTCGTCGGTCGTGAGCTGGCGATCACGCCGTGCTTCCTGGGCGCCAACCCCGCTGTGGTTCGCCACGGCCCGCACGCCGGTCTCCAGGTGCTGCGCGAGGAAGAAGCCCTCGCTCGAGACCTGCTCGCGGCGCTGGATGCCGACCAGCTCGCCGAGGCGGTGGTGTCTCCGGACGCGCCGGACGACATCGCCACCCGCCACGACCCCGTGGCCGACCCGGCAGTGGTCCCCTCCGGACTGGCATACGCGGCGCTGGACCCGTCCCAGGCCGGGCGGCTGGAGGCCTTGGTGCGCTGGTACTTCGGACGGGCCGCCGAACCGGTGGCCGAGCAGGCTTGGCGGACCGTCGTGGACGAAGGTCTCAGGCAGGTGACCTTCGCCTGGGCCGGGTCCACGTCCCCGGGCGAGCGGCACTACTACGCGGTCAAGGGGGCGACGTTCCTGCTCGAGTACGACAACACGCAGGACGGGGCCAACCACGCGCATACGGTCTGGCGGGACCTGCGACGGGACTGGGGCACCGACCTGCTGGCCGAGCACCATGCCGCGTCGCACGGAGGTTGAGCTGCGGGTCGTCGTCCTGTCCGACACCCATGCACCGCGTCGCTGGAAGCGGTGTCCACCGGCCGTGGCGGAGCGGCTGCGGGGTGCCGACCTGATCCTGCACGCCGGGGACGTGTGCACGGCGACGGTGCTCGAGGAGCTTGCCGCGTATGCGCCGGTGCGAGCGGTCCTCGGCAACAACGACGGGCCGGATGTCGCCGCGTGGGGCGCGCCGGAGACGCTCGAGCTGACGCTCGCCGGTCTGCGCGTGGGCATGATCCACGACAGCGGCCCGAGATCCGGACGGGTCGACCGGCTACGCCGACGGTTCCCCGAGTGCGACCTGGTGGTGTTCGGCCACTCGCACATCCCGATGGACGTGGGCGTCGAGGGGTTCCGGATCGTCAACCCCGGGTCGCCGACCGACCGGCGAAGTCAGCCGCACGGCACGCTGGCCGTGCTCCGGATCGCTCCCGAACGGCTCGACGTGGAGATCGTCGAGGTGACCTGAGGTCAGCTCACCAGCCGCGCTCGGCGAGCCGGTGCGGCTGCGGGATCTCGTCGACGTTGATGCCGACCATCGCCTCGCCCAGCCCGCGGGAGACCTTGGCGATCATGTCGGGGTCGTCGAAGAACGTCGTCGCCTTGACGATCGCCTCGGCGCGCTGGGCGGGGTTGCCGGACTTGAAGATCCCGGACCCCACGAACACGCCCTCGGCGCCCAGCTGCATCATCATCGCCGCGTCAGCCGGCGTCGCGATGCCGCCCGCGGTGAAGAGCACGACCGGCAGCTTGCCGAGCTGGGCGACCTCCTTGACCAGCTCGTACGGCGCCTGCAGCTCCTTGGCGGCGACGTAGAGCTCGTCCTCGGGAAGGCTGGTCAGGCGGCGGATCTCGCCGCGGATCTGCCGCATGTGAGTGGTGGCGTTGGAAACGTCACCGGTGCCGGCCTCGCCCTTGGACCGGATCATCGCGGCGCCCTCGGTGATCCGCCGGAGCGCCTCGCCGAGGTTGGTCGCGCCGCAGACGAAGGGGACGTCGAACGCCCACTTGTCGATGTGGTTCGCGTAGTCGGCCGGGGTGAGGACCTCGGACTCGTCGATGTAGTCGACGCCGAGGCTCTGCAGGACCTGGGCCTCGACGAAGTGGCCGATCCGGGCCTTGGCCATGACGGGGATGGAGACGGCGGCGATGATCCCGTCGATCATGTCGGGGTCGCTCATCCGGGAGACGCCACCCTGGGCGCGGATGTCGGCCGGGACCCGCTCGAGCGCCATGACGGCGACGGCGCCGGCGTCCTCGGCGATCTTCGCCTGCTCCGGCGTGACGACGTCCATGATGACGCCGCCCTTGAGCATCTCGGCCATACCCCGCTTGACCCGGTTGGTTCCGGTCACTGCTTCACTCACCCCCTCATCGTAGTAAGGGTTCGGAGTGGTCGACGCCACGGCCCAGGGCTGGTCCACTCGACGCAGCGTCGAGCGACGCGACGCACGTTCCAACGGGCGTCACGTCGCTTGACGCAGCGTCAACTGGCGGAAAGCCGGGCCGTCAGGCGCGGAGGCCGGCGGGCAGCTCGTCGTCGAACTCGATCGTCGACGGCAGCTCGGCGTGCCCGGCCAGTCGGAACACCCGGACCACCGTCTTGCGCCGGACCCGCCGCACGTCGATGACGGCGTCGTTGTGGAACCGGCGGGCCAGCTGCACCCGCGTCCCCGCGTCGCTGATGCGTGTCAGCGACTCGGCCGTCGGCTCGTCGGTCGCCCGCAGCGCGTCGATGGTGATCGGGTTCAGCGCCGCCTCGAGGGCGTCGGTGAGGTCGGACTCCACCGCCTCACGGTCGGGGTCGCCCTCGACGGTGGCCAGCGACTCCGCGGCCGCCGCAGCAAGGATCAACCCCGACGCCGCGTCGAGGTGACCGCTGTTGGCCAGCTCCAGCGTCGCCTCGGCTCGTCGGACCAGCTGAGCGTCCAGTGCGGCCGAGGTCGACTCGACCCGGGTATGCAGCCGGTCCAGCCGGGCCGCGCTGTAGGACAGGTACCAGCCGAGCAGGAGCACGATGGACACGATGATGGTGACCCACTCGAGCGTGCTCACGACGCGCCCCTCACCCGAGCGGGGCGCGACCGGACCGCAGCAGCCGGGTCCACCGCGACGAGCTCTCACTCGTCGGCCGGACCCGGGACGCCCCGTCGGACACCGTCTCGTAGACCGCCATGACGTCCGCGGCCACAACCGACCAGTCGAAGACGTCGGCGCGGCGCCGTCCCCGCACGGCCAGCTCGCGCCGTCCGACCGGGTCGCCGAGCAGCTCGACCAGCCGTCGGGCCAGGTCGTCGGCGTCCTCGTTGACGAACGTCGCGCCCGCGGCACCGCCGTCGAGCACCCGCACAAAGGCCGGGAGGTCGCTGGCCAGCACCGGGGCGCCGGCGCTCATCGCCTCGATGAGGATGATCCCGAAGCTCTCGCCCCCGGTGTTCGGCGCGACGTAGAGGTCCACGGACTTCAGCAGCCGCGCCTTGTCCTCGTCGCTGACCGGGCCAAGGAACTCCAGCGCCGCGACCACCTCGGGCGCCAGGCCGGAGGTGACCTCCTTCGGGTCACCCGGACCGGCGACGAGGACCCGAAGGCCGGGCACCTCGCGCACCACCGCCGGGAGCGCGGCGGCGAGCACCGGCATACCCTTCCGCGGTTCCTCCATCCGTCCGAGAAACGCCACCGTCGGCCGCGACGACGTGCCCACCCACTCGGGTCGGGGAGAAGCCTGGTCGAACCGGTGCACGAACACGCCGTTCGGGATGACGACGGCGTCGCCGCCGAGGTGGGTGGTCACCGTCCGGCGAGCGTCCTCGGACACGGCGATCCGCGCGGTGATCTTCTCGAGGCTCGGCCGGACGAGGGGGTATGCGGCCTGGTAGGCCCGCGAGCGCAGGGTCGAGGAGTGGAAGGTCGCGACGATCGGGCCCTCGGCGGCCCACAGCGCGAGGATCGCCACGCTCGGAGTGATCGGCTCGTGCAGGTGGATGAGGTCGAACTCCCCCGTCTCCACCCACTTCGACACGCGCGCCGCGGCCATCGGCCCCATGTTGAGGCGGGCAACAGAGCCGTTGAACCGCACCGGTACCGCGCGCCCGGCCGACACCATGTACTCCGGCAGCACGGTCCGCTCGACGGCCGGCGCGAGCACGCTGACGTGGTGACCCTGTGCGAGGAAGACCTCCGCGAGGTCGCGCACGTGGTACTGCACTCCGCCGGGCATGTCGAAGGAGTACGGGCAGACGATCCCGATCCTCATGAGGGTGCCAGGTCGTCGACGAAGACCCGCTGCAACATGTGCCAGTCCTCGGTGCGCCGGGTGATGGTGTCACCGAGCAGGTCGGCGCACGACTGGACCATGGCCTGCACCTTGTCGCGGGTCGTCCCCTCCGCCGGGGTGGGAACCGGGATCATCTCGATGACCACCCGCTTCCCCGATGGAAGGCTGGGCTCGTCCTCGTACCAGACCGTCGCGGTGAACAGCGGCGCCTTGGTCATCACCGACAGCACGGCCGGGCCCTTGGCCATCCGCGCCCGGTGACCGCACAGGTCGACCTCGACGCCGTTGCGGGTGAGGTCGCGGTCGGCGAGCAGCGCGACGAACGCCCCGCGGCCGATCGCCTGCTTCAGCGCGAGGAACGGGTCGCCGGCGCCGGTCAGCGGGATGATCGTCATCCCCAGCGACTCCCGGAACGCGAGGAAGTCACGGAAGACCTCCTCCGGCTCCAGGCGCTCCACCACGGTCGTCACCGGCGCGAGGTGCTCGGACGACCAGGCGCCCGCGGTATCCCAGTTGCCGAGGTGGCCGAGGAAGACGACGACCCCCGAACCGCTGGCCAGCGCCTCCCTCACCGGGCGGTCGCCGACCATCCGGACGGCGGCCGCCAGCTCGTCCTGCGACCGGTCGGAGAGGCGGAACGCGTCGCAGTAGTACCGCATGTACGACCGCATCCCGGCCCGCACCAGCGCGTCGAGCTCGCGCTCGCCGAGCTCGGGCCGGATCCGGGCGTAGTTGGCCCGCAGCCGGTCGACACCCTTGCCCCCGCGCCGAGTCGAGACGTCGGCGATGAGGTCGAACAGCCGGTATGCGACCGGTGCCGGCAACGCGCGCACAGTGGCGAACCCGGCCCTGAGACCCAGCGTCTGGCCCGTCGAAGCGACGCGGCCGGACACCCCGTCGACGAGGGCGACGAGGTCCGCGGGCACCACTCCGCGCAGGCCGGTACCCCGGACGGCGGTCACGTCCGGCTCACGACGTCGAGACGCCCGGCGTGTGCTGGTCCGGCGTCCGGGCCAGCGCCTGCCGGCGGACCGCGACCATCCGCTGGATCACGGTCACCAGACTGGCCACGCTGAGCAGCCCGAGGACGACGACGAGCACCCAGGCCGGGGCTCCGAGACCGACGGCGAAGGTCGTGACGAGAGCGACGAGGAGCCGGTCGGCCCGCTCGGCGATGCCGACGTTGGCGGTCATCCCGAGCCCCTCGGCCCGGGCCTTGGAGTAGCTGACGACGAAGCCGAGGATGAGACAGGCCAAGGCGAAGCCAGCACCAAGAACGTTCTGCTGCACGCCGGCGAAGTACAGGACCAGGCCGCCGAAGATCGCCGCGTCGCCGACCCGGTCCAGCGTGGAGTCGAGGTAGGCGCCCCACGGCCCTTGCCGACCGGACATCCGGGCCATGACCCCGTCGACGTTGTCGCTGAAGATGAACACGGCGATGACGAGGGTCCCGACGAGGAGCTGCCCCCGCGGGTAGAAGGCGAGCGCTCCGACGCATACCCCGACCGTCCCGACGATCGTCACGACGTCCGGGCTGATCCCCAGCCGAAGGAAGAGGGTGGCGATCGGCGTCATGACCTTGGTCCAGGTCTCGCGCAGAAGTCGGTTGAGCATGGTGTCGTCCAGCCTAGTCGCCTGGACGGCCCTCAATCGTGTGGCCAGGCCTCCACGAGTCGGACTCGGACGTCCTCGAGGAGCATCGGGAGGGCCTTGGTGCGGGCCACGATGGGCAGGAAGTTCGAGTCGCCGCCCCAGCGGGGAACGACGTGCTGGTGGAGGTGGGCGGCCACCCCGGCGCCGGCCACGGCACCCTGGTTCATCCCGAGGTTGTAGCCCATCGGTGCGCTGGCCTTGTCCAGCGCGGTCATCGCCCGCTTGGTCAGCGCCGTGAACTCCGCGGTCTCCTCGTCGGTGAGGTCGACGTAGAGCGAGACGTGGCGGTAGGGGCAGACGAGGACGTGTCCGGGGTTGTAGGGGAAGAGGTTGAGCACGACGTAGCAGAGCTCGCCCCGGTGGACGATGAGGCCGTCGGCGTCACTGCGGCGCGGCGCCGCGCAGAACGGGCAGTCCTCCCCCGCCTCCGCGCTGGGCTTGTCGCCACCGATGTAGACCATCCGGTGCGGGGTCCACAGACGGTCGAACCCGTCCGGTTCGCCAGCGAACTCGGCCGGGGTCTCCACGCGGTCGTCGGTCACGCCGACGGACCCTCGCGCATTGGGCGGCCGCTTCGGCCGTTGCTCCACGCCGCGATCTCGGCCACGACGGACAGGGCGATCTCGCCGGGACGCTTGCCGCCGAGGTTGAGCCCGGCCGGCAGGTGCACACGGCTGAGCGTGGCGTCGTCGGCGCCCTCGTCGCGGAGCATGGCGAGGACGTTCGCGGTGCGGTCGCGGCTGGCCATCATGGCGACGTACCCGGCCGGGCTGCGGATCGCCTCGCGCAGCAAGTCGTATGCCTCGGGCGCGTCGTGGTCGCAGATCACCACCGCGTCCCGCACGGTCGGCGGGTTCATCGCGAGCCGTTCGCGGGGTGTGCCCTCCGGGTCGTCGTCGCCGAGGACGATGACCTCGCGACCGGCGACCTCGGCGATCGTCGCGATGGCTTCCGAGATCGCGTTGCGGGTGGTCACCAGGATCAGGCCCGGGGCGTGCTCGGTGACCTCGCTCATGATGGTCACCATGCCAGAGGATGGCTCGGTGACAGCGATCGGGCGCCTGCACCACGTCGTCTACGACACTCCGGACCCGGCGGGCCTTGCTGAGTTCTGGTCCGCGCTGCTCGGCTGGCCCGTGACGTACGCGTCGGAGGACTGGGTCGTCGTCGCCCCTCACGACCAGCACTCCGGGGTGGCCTTCCAGCTCGCCCCCGACCACCAGCCGCCGGTCTGGGGCGACCCGTCACGACCGCAGCAGGTGCACCACGACGTCATGGTCGACGATCTGCCGTCAGCCGAGGTGGAGGTGGCCGCGCTCGGCGCGCGACGGCTGACCTCACCGGGCGGGTCGGTGTGGGCCGACCCGTCGGGACACCCGTTCTGCCTCATCCTCCGGCCGGGTTGGGCGCCGCCGGTCAACGGTTGAGCAGGTACCGTTCGCCCCGATGGACGCCCAGGACCAGCGGGAGGGCGCGCGAGACCTCACCGCCTTTCCCATCTTCGGGAAGGGCCGACGACGGCTGCTCGACACCGCGTTGCGGCTGTTCGACGAGCGGGGGGTCGACGACGTCTCCGCGCGGACCATCGCCCAGGAGGCCGGCCATCGGAACGTGGCCGCCGTCAACTACCACTTCGGCGACAA
>DASTNV010000140.1:0-8169 GCA_035762725.1 Lapillicoccus sp.
TCCCCCATGAGGACCCGGCGCGGGCCGAGCAGCCCGAGGTGCAGCCACACGCTCGACGAGCCCGGACCACCGTTGAAGGCGAACGTCACCGGCCGCTCCGCCGGCTTCGGGACATCCAGGACGTACGTCGTCACCGACACCTCGGCCTTGGGGCGGAAGCCTTTGAAGACGCCGTCCTCGTACACCTCTTCGCGCAGGACCATCCGTCCGGTGACGGCGGTGTAGCGCAGCGTCCGGCGGCCGACGCGGAGGGTATGCGTCGTCGTCACCAGGTCGTCGACCGGCTCGGCCGGCTTCTTCGTCACCTCGGTGACGGTCTCGGTCGTGGTCTGCGACTCGGGTTCGACCCGGATCTCGGGAGTGGCGTCGTCGGGCACGCCGTCACCCTAGCCAGCGAGGCTCAGGCTTCTCGTCCGGCCGGTGGTCCAGCGGTGGCGGCAAACGGCTGTGGTGCGGTAAGCCCGGCCGCGCTGAAGGCGTCCACGACCGCCGCGGCCACCTGGTCGGCCCGATCCGCGGGCACGAGCGCGATCGCTGAACCGCCGAACCCGCCCCCGGTCATCCGGGCGCCCAGCGCACCAGATCGCATCGCGCTGTCGACGACCAGGTCCAGCTCCAGGCAGGACACCTCGTAGTCGTCCCGGAGCGAGATGTGGGATGCGACGAACAGCCGGCCGACCTCGCCGAAGTCGTTGCGCCGCAATGCTTCTACGCAATCGCGCACGCGTTCGATCTCGGTGACGACGTGCCGCACGCGGGCCCGCATGACGTCATCTGGCAGCCGCGCGAGTGCGTCGTCGAGGCCGCTCGGGTCCACCTCACGCAGGGTCCCCACTCCGAGAAGCGCCGCGGCCTCCTCGCAGGCGCTCCGTCGCGCGGCGTACTGACCGTCGACCAGTGCGTGCTCGGCCCGGGTGTCGACGACGAGCAGCGTCAGGCGGTGCTGCCCGAGGTCGACCGGGACCTGCTCGACGGCCCCGGACCGGCAGTCGAGGAGAAGCGCGTGGTCACGGGTGGCCCGCATCGAGGCCGCCTGGTCCATGCCTCCGGTCGGGGCGCCGGCGATGTCGTTCTCGGCGCGTTGGCACCAGGCAGCGGCCCGAGCCCGGCCCGCGTCGTCGTCGAGGACGCCGAGGTCGAGGAGGTCGGACAGCGCCGCGACGAGCGCGCACTCGAGCGCAGCCGAGCTCGACAGACCGGCCCCGACCGGCACGTCGCTGGCGATCGCCACGTCGAGCCCCGACACGGCATACCCCTCCTGCCGGAGTACCCAGCACACCCCGGCGAGGTAGGCCAGCCAACCCTGGACCGTGCCCGGAGCGATGTCGTCGAGGGCGATGTCGACCACCCCTCCGGGGACGGACCGGCTCACCGCTCGGAGGAGGCCGTGGTCGCGCCGCTGCACCGCGGCATACGTCCGCTGGGGCAGCGCGATCGGCAGTGCCAGGCCGCCGTTGTAGTCGGTGTGCTCGCCGATGAGGTTGACCCGCCCGGGTGCGGACCAGACACCGGAAGGCCGGTCGCCGTAGGCCTCGACGAAGAGGGAGGCGGCGGCGTCCACGGAAGCCACCCTGCCACAATGCCGGTTATGTCCTTCGCGGCTCCGGCCAGCGCTCGGCGCGACGACGCGACGATGGTCGGAGTCTCGATCCCCGTTCCGGAGCCGTTCGGTCCGCAGCTGCAGGAACGCCGCGGCTCGTACGGCGACTCGCTGGCGGCCACGACACCCGCCCACATCACCCTCCTGGGGCCGACCGAGGTGGGCAACGACGAGCTGGCCGAGCTCGCCGACCACCTTCGCACCGCCGCCCTGAGCGTCGATCCGTTCGTCGTCGTGCTGCGGGGGACGGGCACGTTCCGCCCCGTCTCCGACGTGGTGTTCGTCCAGGTCGCTCGGGGGATCTCGGCCTGCGAGCAGCTGGAGCAGGCCATCGGCAAGGGCCGCTGGGGTGCCGAGCTGACCTTCCCCTACCACCCGCACGTCACCGTCGCGCACGACGTCGCCGAGGCCGAGCTGGACCGGGCCTTCGACGAGCTGGCCCAGTTCGTCGCCAGCTTCGAGGTGCGCAGCTTCCACCTCTACGTCAGGGATGAGGGCGGGACCTGGGTCCCCGTCCGCGAGTTCCCTCTGGGTGACCCTCGAGGAGAGGCCGACGGGTGAAGCAGCTCTGGGAGAAGGTCAAGCGCCTCAAGGCCTACCGCGCGAACGAGCGGTACAACGAGGTCCGCGGGAACCTTCTCTCCTCGGGGATCGCCTACTACGCCTTCTTCTCGGTCTTCCTGGCATTCGCCATCGCGGCCGTCGTGTTCGGGTTCGTCCTGCGCGGAAATCCCGAGCTGCTCGCCCGGATCGAGGAGGCGCTCAACAACGCGCTGCCCGGGTTCGTCAAGACGGCGGAGAACCCCGACGGCCTGATCACCCTCGAGCCGCCGAACCTCTCGCTGCTGACGATCAGCGGGATCATCGCCGTCGTCACCCTGGTGCTCTCGGCGGCCGGGTGGATCAGCTCCTACCGCGACGGCATCCGCGCCGCACTCGGAGCCGCTGGCTCGCCGGGCAACGTTCTCACCGACAAGCTGCGCGACCTCGGGGTATTCGCCCTCCAGGGGTTCGCGTTCCTCGTGTCGGCGGTCCTGACCAGCCTGCTGGCGGGCGCGTCCGGGTGGGTGGCCGAGCGAATCGGCCTGGGAGACAAGACATTCCTCGTGCCGGTGATCGGCTACATCGTCGGGTATGCCATCGACGTCGCCATCCTCGTGCTGCTCCTACGCGTCCTCTCCGGTGTGGACCTGCCCTGGGCAGTCCTGCGCCAGTCGGCGCTGGTCGGTGGTCTGTTGCTGACCATCGTCAAGATCTTCGGGTCACAGCTCATCGCCAACGCGACGAAGAGTCCACTGCTCGGGTCCGTGGTGGTCGTCGTCGGCCTGCTCTTCTGGCTCAACCTCATCGCCCGCATCGTCATCCTCTCGGCGGCGTGGGCGGCGGTCACCATCGCCGACCGTGCGGGTCCGGACACGGCCGAGGCCTCCCTTGCGGAGGGCCGGCCGATCCAGCACACGACGGTTCGGCTGATCCCTCCGGCGGCGGCCACCGCCGGTGTCGCTGGCCCGGCTGGGTCGCGAGACCGCGACCGGGTGGCCATCACGGCCGGAGCGGTGCTCGGCGCAGCAGCGGCCACCGGCGTGGCGGGCGTGGTCCGGCGGCTGCGTCGACGGTCGTGAGAGCCGGTGCTGTACCGGTAACTTGACCGATACAGAAACCATCGCTACGGTAGAGCGTGTGCCGGGGTTTACCGGTACAGGAACACTCGAAGGAACCACCGCCATGAACCGCCAGGACCACCTCGCCCGCACTGCCACCACCGTCGACCTCGCCTTCAGCGCCCTGCCTGACGCGCCCGTCATCGCGACCGCCTCGACCACCGCTGGAGCCGCGGCCGCCAGCGCTCCGGTCCGGCGCGCCCGTCGTCAGCTCGCCGCCGGCCTGCAGCGCACCGCCGCCTGGGTCGAGCCCACCCCCCGGGCCCACTCCGCGGCCTGAAGCCCGACCCGCACCACAATGGAGTGGTCATGACCAAGGTCACCCTGCAGTCGATCGCCGACCAGGTGGGCGTCAGCCGGATGACCGTGTCGAACGCGTTCTCCAAGCCCGACCAGCTGTCGGCCGAACTGCGCCGGACGATCCTCGACGCAGCCGAGGAACTCGGCTACACCGGCCCGGACCCCGCCGCCCGCGCGTTGGCGCGAGGACGGACCGGCTCGGTGGGTCTGCTCATCAACGACCCGCTGAGCACCGCCCTCAGCGACGCGTTGGCCAGCGACTTCGTCGGAGCCTTGTCGGACGCGCTGGTCCGAGAGGGTCTGGCCCTCACCGTCGTGGCGCCTCCTGAGCATGCCGGCGTCGCGGCCGTCCGTGACGTTGCGGTCGACGCCGCCATCGTCTGGGTCTGCGGGCCGTCCTCGGACGACGTCAAGGTGCTCCTGGGTCGCGGGGTCCCGATCGTCACGGTCGACCAGGAGCCGATCTCCGGCCGTCCGGCGGTCCGGGTCGACGACCGGGGCGCCGCCCGTGCCGCCGCCCGCCATCTCGTCGAGCTCGGCCATCGCCGGATCGCCATCGTCACCCTCGAGGACCTCGAGCTCGGCGTGTCCGACCAGGTCCCGAGCCACCCGGCGCGCGAGCGGATGCGCGGCTGGCGCGACGTCCTCGACGAGGCCGGCATCACGCCGACGGTCATCACCGGCCGGTACCACGCCGAGCCCGACCTGCACCGTCCACTGACCGGACTGCTCATCGGCCCGAACCCGCCGACCGCCGTGCTCTGCTTCTCCGACGCCTTTGCGGTCTCCGTCCTGCAGGTCGCTGCGGACGCGGGCATCCGGGTCCCGGAGGACCTGTCCGTTGTCGGCTTCGACGACACCATCCTCGCCCGGCACAGCCGCCCGCCGCTGACGACGATCCACCAGGACGTCGTCGCCAAGGCGCAGGCCGCGGTCGATGGCGTCGTCGCCCAGCTCCGCCCCACGGCAGAAAGCACCGTCGACGTCACGGTCGTGCCCACCTCGCTGGTCGTCCGGGAGAGCACCGCCCGACCGCCCGACGCTCGCTAGAGCCGGGTCAGGCGTCCGGTCCGGCCCGTCGGACCCACCGGCGCAACCCGAGGATCACCAGCAGGCCGAGCAGGACGACGACCAGCCAGACGATCGGGTTCCGGGCCGCGCTCGCCGCGGTGGCCAGCAGCCAGGGCCCCGGGTTGCCGCCGGCCACCTCGGCCGCGAGCACCGGGGGCAGGGTGGTCGTGGCCTGCGGAACCGGCTCCTTGGTCGTCGCCGAGGGGATGGGGGTACCGGCCGTCGTCGGAGCCACCACACCGCCGAGCTCCGGAGGCTTGGCCGCGCCGGGCGCCACCAGGGTCCCGACCGGCCGCAGCTGCGCCGCGTTGGCGAACGCCCAGTCGAGCAGCGCGGCCTGCCGTTGCCACGTCGGGGTCATCGTGCTGCCCATCTGGGTGATCAGGAGCGTGCGCCCGTTGCGGGTAGCCGCGCCGATGAAGGTGTTCCGCGCGCCGGTCGTGTACCCGTTCTTCACGCCGATCGTCCCGGCGTACTTCTCGAGCAGCTGGTTGTGGTTCTGGATCTCGAACGGCTGAAAAACCTTTCCGTTCCGGTCGGTGCCGCCGGGGAACGTGTACGTCTTGGTCGTCGCCACCTGCCGGTATGCCGGTAGCTGCATCACCGCGCGGCCGAACAGCGCGAGATCGTAGGCGCTGGAGCGCTGCCCCGGGGCGTCGAGGCCCGACGGGTCGACGGCCACGGTGTCCCACGCCCCCAGCTGTGCGGCCTTGGCGTTCATGTCCGCGATGGTCTTGTCCCGGCCGCCGTAGGCGTCGGCCAGCGCATAGGCCGCGTCGTTCCCGCTCATCAGGACCAGGCCGTGGAACAGGTCGCCGACGGTGTAGCTGGCTCCCGACACCATCCCCACGCGGGTGCCGTCGGCGTTCACCTCGTCGTCGGTGGCCACCACCGTCGTCGTCGACGGGACGGTGGGCATGACGACCAGCGAGGTCAGGGTCTTGAGCGTGCTGGCCGGGAGCAGCCACGCGTGCGGGTTCTTCGCGGCCAGCACCTGGCCGCTGTCGAGGTCGGCGATGAGGTACGACGACTCGGTCCCGTCTGGCGGGGCGGCCACGGCCTCGGGCTTGTCGACGATCGTGCCGGCGCCGGCGAGCTGGGGTCCGCCGACCGTGTGTTCCGGGGCCACGCTGGGAGCCGGCATCGGCGCGGGCGGGACGAGGACGCATACCGGCTTGGTCGTGGTCGGGGCGTTGGGCGGCGGCGATGCCAGCACCTGCCCGCTCGGACACGTTGTCGGTGGCGGCGGCGTGGCGGCGTCCGGGAGGGCCTGCGCGACCGGGCTGACGGCGAGGGCGAGCACCGCGGTCGCCAGGGCCGCCGCGCAGCCGCGAACCGGTCTCCGGGTTGGACGCGCCGTCGACATGTCAGGGGGAGGGTACGGCATGGTCCTGCGCGGATCGGCGAGTTATACACTCCCCAACGGCCCAGCGACCGACCCCAGTGGTGAGGAGTCACGGATGACGCAGACCCACCTCGGTGGAGACTCCTCCGGATCAGCGGGAGCGGGGGTTGAGTCCCCAGGGCGGGCGAGCATCGCCGAGCGCACGCTGCGCACCGACCGTTGGTGGGTCCAACCCGTCGTCACCTTCACCTTGTTGGTGATCTGGCTGCTGTATGCGCTCGTCCGCACGGCCTCGCAGCGCTACTACTTCGTCGAGGAGTACCACTACCTCTCGCCGTTCTCGTCGCCGTGCCTCTCGGCCTCGTGCGTGCCCGAGTCGCGCGACTTCGGGACCTGGTTCGGCGAGTTCCCCCCGTTCGTGCCGTTCGGACTGCTCGTCCTGCCCTTCCTCCTCGGCTTCCGCCTGACCTGCTACTACTACCGGAAGGCCTACTACCGGTCGTTCTGGCTGTCGCCGCCGGCCTGCGCAGTCGCCGAGCCGCACGGCAAGTACACCGGCGAGACCCGGTTCCCGCTGATCCTGCAGAACGCGCACCGCTACTTCTTCTACGCCGCGATCATCGTGTCGCTGATCAACACCTATGACGTCATTCGCGCGTTCCACGGCAAGGACGGCGGGTTCGGCATCGGGCTGGGCACCCTGATCATGCTCGTCAACGTCGTCTTCCTCTGGGCGTACACGGCGTCCTGCCACTCCTGTCGGCACCTCATCGGCGGCCGGCTGCGGCACTTCTCCAAGCACCCCGTCCGCTACCGGCTGTGGACCCAGGTGTCGAGGCTCAACACCCGGCACATGGAGCTCGCCTGGACGACGCTCGCGACCCTCATGGTCACCGACGCGTACATCGCCCTGGTGTCGGCGGGCGTCATTACCGACCTGAGGCTGGTGAACTGAGTTGACGGACAACGAGATCCAGCCAACGGAGATCGAGCGCCACGACTACGACGTCCTCGTCATCGGGGCCGGCGGAGCCGGACTCCGTGCGGCGATCGCCGCCCGCGAGGCCGGTATGCGGGTCGCCGTCATCTGCAAGTCGCTGTTCGGCAAGGCCCACACGGTGATGGCCGAAGGCGGCATCGCCGCCAGCATGGGCAACGTCAACAGCAACGACAACTGGCAGGTCCACTTCCGCGACACCATGCGCGGCGGCAAGTTCCTCAACTCGTGGCGAATGGCCGAGCTGCACGCCAAGGAGGCGCCGGAACGGGTCTGGGAGCTCGAGACCTACGGCGCACTGTTCGACCGGACGCCGGACGGCAAGATCAGCCAGCGCAACTTCGGCGGTCACGAGTACCCCCGATTGGCCCACGTCGGCGACCGCACCGGCCTCGAGCTGATCCGCACGATGCAGCAGAAGGTCGTCTCGCTCCAGCAGGACGACGCTGCGGCCACGGGCGACTACGAGGGCTCGCTGCGGGTCTTTGCCGAGTGCACGATCACCGAGCTGATCTGCACGCCGGAGGGCGCGATCGCTGGGGCCTTTGGCTACTGGCGGGAGACCGGGCGGTTCCTCAGCTTCACCGCACCGGCCGTGGTACTGGCCACGGGCGGGATCGGCAAGTCGTTCAAGGTGACGTCGAACTCGTGGGAGTACACCGGCGACGGTCACGCCTTGGCGATGCGCGCCGGCTCCACGTTGATCAACATGGAGTTCGTCCAGTTCCACCCGACCGGGATGGTCTGGCCGCCGTCGGTCAAGGGGATCCTCGTCACGGAGTCGGTCCGCGGCGACGGCGGAGTCCTCAAGAACTCCGAGGGCAAGCGGTTCATGTTCGACTACGTGCCCGAGGTGTTCCGCGGCCAGTACGCGGAGACCGAGGAGGAGGGCGACCGCTGGTACACGGACGCCGACAACAACAAGCGGCCGCCGGAGCTGCTCCCGCGTGACGAGGTCGCGCGCGCCATCAACTCCGAGGTCAAGGCCGGCCGCGGCTCGCCGCACGGCGGCGTCTTCCTCGACATCGCGTCGCGCCGACCGGCGGCCGAGATCATGAAGCGGCTGCCGTCGATGCACCACCAGTTCAAGGAGCTGGCCGACGTCGACATCACGGCCGAGCCGATGGAGGTCGGCCCGACCTGCCACTACGTCATGGGCGGCGTGGAGGTCGACCCCGACACCGGCGCAGCGACC
>DASTNV010000141.1:0-7888 GCA_035762725.1 Lapillicoccus sp.
CGACGACATCGTCGTCGAGGGCGCCCTGCACCTGGCGTTCGTGCGTAGCCCGTTCGCGCACGCGCGGGTCCAGGTCCAGGACGTCGAGGCGGCTCGCGCGGCGCCCGGCGTGGTCGGCGTGTTCACGGCCCCCGACCTCGACCTGCCCGCGGGCTTCCTCTTCTTCGAGGTCAATGCCGACTGCGCCCGGCCGCCGCTGGCCACCGACCGGGTCCGCTTCGTCGGTGAGCCGATCGCCGTGGTCGTGGCCGAGACCCGGGCCCAGGCGGTCGACGCCGTGGAGCTCGTCGATGTCGACTATGACCCGCTTCCCGCCGTCGTCGACATGGAGGAGGCGCTCGCTCCCGGCGCGCCGCTGCAGTTCGACGAGGTCGCGGGCAACGTCGTCGGCGGCGAGCGCGATCCCGACGACACCCCGGATGCGCTGGACGGCGCCGAGCACGTCGTCCGCGTCCGGATCGAGAACCCACGCCTGGCCGTCGCCCCGATGGAGGGCAACGCGGTGCTCGTCGTCCCCGGCCACGACGGCGACGACCACGACGTCACGGCCTACGTCTCGACCCAGATGCCGCACGGCGCGCGGTCGGCGATCGCCCGGACCTTCACGCTTGACAAGAAGCGGGTCCGCGTCGTCGCCCCTTTCGTCGGGGGCGCGTTCGGCGGCAAGGCCGGCCTGCCCATCGAGCACACCGTCGCCATCGCCGTGGCCCGCCGGCTGGACCGGCCGGTCAAGTTCACCGAGACCCGGTCGGAGGCCATGCTGTCGATGCAGGGTCGCGGCCAGGTGGAGTACGTCGAGCTGGGGCTCACCGCGGAGGGCACGTTCACCGGGCTGCGCTGCCGGATCGTGGGGGACAGCGGCGCGTATGCCGGTTTCGGCGGCACCTTCGCATACTCGACGACCTACATCATGGCGACCGGGGTGTACGCCATCCCGAAGCTCAACTACGCCGGCATCGCCGCGCTGACCAACACCGCGCCGGTCGGGGCGTTCCGGGGCGCCGGGCGTCCCGAGGCGGCGGCGATGATCGAGCGGCTCGTCGACGTTGCGGCCGACGAGCTGGGCCTCGACCCCGTGGAGATTCGCCGCCGCAACTTCATCACGGCCGACGCGTTCCCGTTCCACACGTTGACCGGCCTCACCTACGACTCAGGCGACTACGACCTGCCACTGCGCGAGGCGCTGCGCCTGGCCGACTACGACGCCCTCCGGGCCGAGCAGGCACGACGGCGCGAGGCCGGCGACCCGTGTCTCCTGGGGATCGGCGTCTCGGTGTATGCCGAGATCACCGGCGGCGGGTCCGGCGAGTACGGGTTCGTGTCGGTCGGGGACGACGGGTTGGTCACCGTCCGGGCCGGGACGTCGTCCCACGGCCAGGGCCACGCCACGGCGTTCTCGATGCTGGTGGCCGACCGGTTCGGGATCCCGTTGGAGCAGGTCCGGTTCGAGCAGTCCGACACCGCGGTCGTGCCGCGTGGCGCCGGCACCGGGGGTTCGCGCTCGCTCCAGGTCGGCGGGAGCGCGGTGTCGGGAGCCGCGGACGTGGTCGTGGAAAAGGCCCGGCGGATCGCCAGCGCGCTCCTCGAGGCTGCGGAGGCCGACATCGAACTCACTGAGGGACGGTTCTCCGTCGCCGGGGTCCCGGGTCAGTCGGTCGGGTGGGCCGAGGTCGGCGCGCGGGCGGTGGAGGACGACGACCCGCTCCAGGCGGAGCACGACTTTACTCCCAAGGACGCGACTTTTCCCTTCGGCGCGCACGTGTCCGTGGTCGAGGTGGACAGCGAGACCGGGCTGGTCCGGCCGATCCGCCACATCGCGGTCGACGACTGCGGCCGGGTCCTCAACCCGTTGCTCGTCGGGGGGCAGCAGCACGGCGGCATCGCCCAGGGCATGTCGCAGGCCCTCTGGGAGTACTTCGAGTACGACGCCGACGGCAACCCGGTCACGGCGACCTTCGCGGACTACAACATCCCGGCGGCCACCGAGGTCCCGAGCGTCACCGTGTTCAACACCGAGACGCCCACCCCGATGAACCCGTTGGGCGCCAAGGGCATCGGTGAGTCGGCCACGGTCGGGTCGACCCCCGCCGTGCAGAACGCCGTGGTCGACGCGCTCAGCCACCTTGGCGTTCGCCACCTCGACATGCCGTTGGCTCCCGAGCGGGTGCTCCGGGCCATTCGGCGGGCCCAGGACGGCACGCTGCCCGCGATCTGGCGCGAGCCGCCGGACGTGTTCGACCAGCTCGACGTCCGGTCCGGCGACGACGAGGCGGACGAGGCCACCGCGATCTGAGTCGCGTAGCGTGCCGGGCATGCCCGGTCAGCGCGTCCCCGAAGGGCCACCCCCGGCCCCGGTCGTGCAGCGGCTGCGGCTGCGGTACGCCAAGCGCGGGCGGTTGCGGTTCTCGTCGACCCGGGACTTCCAGCGCGCGCTCGAACGGGCCCTGCGGCGCGCCGACGTCCCGATGGCGTTCAGCGCCGGCTTCCATCCGCACCCCCGGATCTCGTATGCCAACGCCGCGCCGACCGGGACCGCCAGCGAGGCGGAGTACGTCGAGCTGGCCGTGAGCGAGCGGGTCGACCCGGACGCCGTGCGGGCAGCCCTGGACGAGGCGCTCCCGCCCGGGCTCGACGTCCTCCAGGTCGTCGAGGCGAGCGGTGGCTCGCTGGCCGACCGCCTCGAGGCCAGCGACTGGGCGATCGCCCTGAGGGGCGTCGACCTGGCCACGGCGAGCGCGGCCGTGGACGCCTACCTCGCTGTCGACCGCGCCGAGGCGACCCGCACCTTCAAGACCGGACCGCGCACCTTCGACACGCGGTCGGCCGTGCTCGCGATGCACGCCGACGAGGGCGCTGACCCCGAGTGTGCGATAATTCGGGTGGTCGTACGGCACACCACACCGGCCGTACGCCCCGACGACATTCTGACCGCGCTGCGCACTGTCGCGGGCCTGGAGCCGCCGACGCCACCACTGGTGACGCGCCTGGCACAGGGTCCGCTGGCAAACGGAGTAACGGCGGTGGCTGATCCACTGGCTGCCGACGAGAAGGTCGGCGGCAGCTGATCCGGTGCCGCGTTCGCCGCGAGCCGACTCCGCTGTAGCGACACGACTTCCGTCGTGACCAGAGCCCTGGTGACGACGACCCCGACACCGCACACGAGAGATCTGGGCCCGGCCGGGCCGGTGTGGCACCTCTCGTGGAGACGGAGAGGACGCCGAGATGGCATCCGAGCAGGACCACACCGAACAGAACCAGCAGGACCACACCGCGCCGAGCCAGGCCGAGCAGCCGACCCTCGACGCGCCGACTGATGCGCCCACTGCCGCGGAGACCGTGAGCGACGACGCAGCGCCCAGCGCCGCGCCGGCTCGTGCTCGCGCTCGCAAGGCGACGGCCAAGGCGGCCAAGACGACCACCGCGAAGCGGGCGACCAAGGCCACCGCGAGCCCCGCCAAGAAGGCGACGAAGACGGCGACGGCCACCACCACCAAGGCCGCGAAGGCGACCACCGCGAAGTCGACCCGGACCACGAAGAAGGCGGCCGCCGCGGCAGCCGGCGACGCCGCCGCGCCCGACGCCCCGGTGGAGACGACAGCCGTCGAGCTCAGCGCCCCAGAGACCACGGCGCCCGAGACCGCCGCCCACGAGGCCCCCGCCTCCGGGGCCGCCGCCGAGGCGCCCGCCCCGGCCAAGCGGGGTCGCCGGCGAGCAGCCCGACCGGTCGAGGAGGCTCCCGCTCCGGCCAGCCTGGTCGACGAGGACGCGCTGCGTTTCGACGCGCTGGACACCCCGGTCGTCACAGCCGACCAGCCCACGGACGAACCGGACGGCGCGGCCACCGAGGCGACCGGTACCGCATACGGGCCGCTGTTCCAGGCTCCTTCCGCGCCGGCTCGCCGGAGGCGCCGAGCGTCCGCGCCGTCCGCCGCACCGACCGTGGCTCCCGAGACTGAGGCCGAACCGGCGGAGACGCCGGCCGCCGAGGCTGAGCCGGTCACCGAGGCAGAGTCGGACGAGGGTCCCGACGCCGCCGAGTCCACCGAGACGCCGCGACGTCGTCGCCGGCGGGGCGGCAAGGGTCGCCGCAGCCGTTCCTCGGCCGCGTCCGCAGCGGATGACGACGCCGAAGCCACGACTGAGGAGTCGACCGAGGGGAAGGGCGAGGAGGCGGAGTCCGACGAGGGCGACACCTCGTCGACCAGCCGCCGGCGGACCAGGCGGCGCCGCCGCAGCGGTAGCGCCGACGCCGACAAGGACGAGCCCGGCGTGACCACCAAGGTCCGCGAGTCCCGCCGTGATGAGGTGACCGCCCTCAAGGGGTCGACCCGGCTCGAGGCCAAGAAGCAGCGTCGCCGCGAGGGTCGCGAGGCGGGCCGGCGACGGACCATCATCACCGAGGCCGAGTTCCTCGCCCGGCGCGAGAGCGTCGAGCGGGTCATGGTCGTGCGGCACGTCGGCGACCGGACCCAGATCGGCGTCCTCGAGGACGGCGTGCTCGTCGAGCACTACATCTCCCGCGAGACGACCGTCTCGATGGCCGGGAACATCTACCTGGGCCGGGTTCAGAACGTCCTGCCGTCGATGGAGGCGGCCTTCGTCGACATCGGTAAGGGCCGCAACGCCGTCCTGTACGCCGGCGAGGTGAACTGGGACGCCGCCGGCCTCGACCCGAACCAGCCGAAGCGGATCGAGAACGCGCTCACCTCGGGCGAGAGCGTCCTCGTCCAGGTGACCAAGGACCCGATCGGCCACAAGGGCGCTCGGCTGACCTCGCAGATCTCGCTGCCCGGCCGGTACCTCGTCTACGTCCCGAACAGCTCGATGACCGGCATCTCCCGCAAGCTGCCCGACACCGAACGCTCGCGGCTGAAGAAGATCCTCAAGGAGGTCGTGCCCGACACGGCCGGCGTCATCGTCCGGACCGCGGCCGAGGGGGCTTCCGAGGAGGAGCTGCGCGCCGACGTCGAGCGCCTCACCGCGACCTGGGCCGACATCACGGCCAAGGCGGAGGCGGCCTCCGGCGGCGGCGGCAAGAAGAAGAACAAGGGCGGCAGCGCGCCGCTGCTCCTCCACGGCGAGCCGGACCTCACCGTCCGCGTCATCCGCGACATCTTCAACGAGGACTTCGCCCAGCTCGTCGTGGCCGGCGACCAGGCCTGGCAGGAGGTGTCGGAGTACGTCACGAGCGTCGCCCCCGACCTGGCCGAGCGGGTCACCAAGTGGACCAGCGAGGAGGACCTCTTCACGCAGTACCGGGTCGACGAGCAGATCGCCAAGGCGATGGACCGCAAGGTCTGGCTGCCGTCCGGTGGGTCGCTGGTCATCGACCGCACCGAGGCGATGACCGTCGTCGACGTCAACACCGGCAAGTTCATCGGCTCGGGCGGCAACCTCGAGGAGACGGTCACCAAGAACAACCTCGAGGCGGCCGAGGAGATGGTCCGGCAGCTCCGGCTCCGCGACGTCGGCGGGATCATCGTCATCGACTTCATCGACATGGTCCTCGAGTCCAACCGCGACCTGGTCGTGCGCCGCCTGCTCGAGTGCCTCGGCCGCGACCGCACCAAGCACCAGGTCGCGGAGGTGACCTCGCTCGGTCTGGTCCAGATGACCCGCAAGCGGGTCGGGTCGGGCCTCATCGAGGTGTTCTCCGAGACCTGCGAGGTCTGCGGCGGCCGCGGGATCCTCATCCACACCGACCCGGTCGACAAGAGCGGGAACGGTCACGACCACGGCGACGGCAACGGTTCCGGCCAGGGCCGCGGCCAGAACGGCCGGAGCCGCGGCCGGTCGCGCACCCCCGAGCCGCCGGCGCCGGTGCGCCCGGGTGGCCCCACTCCCGCGCAGATCGCCGCCGCCGCGCACGCCGCCGCCCTCAAGTCCAGCGCGTATGCCGGTGCCGACGGCGCCGAGGACGGCTCTCCTGACGTGGCTGCGCTGGCCCAGGACCTGCCGCTGGCCGTCGTGCTGGAGCAGGACCTCGAAGAGGCCGGCGCGGAGCCCACGGTCGTGGAAGCCCTCGTGGTGGAGGAAACCGTGGAGGGCGCCGAGGAGCCGGTCGCTGCCGCGGAACCCGAGCCCGAACCCGCGCTGGAGGCCGAGCCGCAGCCCGAACCCGAGCCGGCCACGGGTGGCGACGAACCCGCATACGAGACCGAGGTCACCGCCCCGCCGACCCGGCCTCGCCGGCACCGCGGACGGGTCGTCGCGCCAGCCGGTCCGCCCCGCTCGCTGACCGCGGCCGGGGATGGCGACGGCTGATTTGGGTGGGCGGTCGGTGGCCCGGTACGATCGTGCGTTGGTGCGCCCACCGATCTGTGCCCCGCGAAGCCGCGGGAGCTACGTGACGGTTCAAGAGTGCGCGCGATTTCGTATAGCGCGATGACTGATGAGAGCGAGTGACCTGTGTACGCGATTGTTCGCGCTGGCGGACGCCAGGAGAAGGTGTCGGTGGGCGATGTCCTGCTCATCGACAAGGTGGCCGGCGCCCCCGGCGACAGTGTCGACCTGACGCCGCTGCTGGTCGTCGACGGTGGCACCGTCACGAGCGACGCGGCCAAGCTCGCCAAGGTCAAGGTCACCGCTGAGGTGGTCAAGCCGGCCAAGGGCCCGAAGATCACCATCATGAAGTTCAAGAACAAGACCGGGTACCGGAAGCGCCAGGGGCACCGTCAGCACCTGACGCAGGTCAAGGTCACGACGATCAGTAACGACAAGCAGGACTGAGAGAGGACGGGCAATGGCACACAAGAAGGGCGCGTCCTCGTCCCGCAACGGGCGTGACTCCAACGCGCAGCGGCTCGGCGTCAAGCGGTTCGGCGGCCAGCAGGTCAACGCCGGCGAGATCCTCGTTCGCCAGCGCGGCACTCACTTCCACCCGGGCGACGGCGTCGGCCGGGGCAGCGACGACACCCTCTTCGCGCTGGTCGCGGGTGCGGTGAAGTTCGGCACCAAGCGGGGCCGCCGCGTCATCAACGTGGAGCAGGTCGACGCCTGATCGACCACAAGCACTCGAAGGGCGGACCGCTGGTCCGCCCTTCGCCGTTTATGAACCGCTAGGAAGAATGCCTGTATGCCTGCCGCCAGCTTCGTCGACCGCGTCGTGCTCCACGTCGCGGCGGGTCACGGTGGGCACGGCGTGGCCTCGGTCCGCCGCGAGAAGTTCAAGCCGCTCGGCGGCCCGGACGGCGGGAACGGCGGCCGCGGCGGCTCGGTGATCGCCCGGGTCGACCCGCAGGCGACGACCCTGCTCGACTACCACCACCACCCGCACCAGAGCGCCGGCAACGGCAAGCCGGGGGCCGGTGACGAGCGCAACGGCGCCGATGGGGACGACCTGGTCCTCCCGGTGCCCGCCGGAACGGTCGTCAAGGACGCAGTCGGCAACGTCGTCGTCGACCTCGTCGCACCTGGCGAGGAGCACGTCATCGCCCGCGGCGGCCGCGGCGGGCTGGGCAACAAGGCTCTCGCGTCGCCGCGCCGCAAGGCGCCCGGCTTCGCGCTGCTCGGCGAGCCCGGCGAGGCGTTCGACGTTGTCCTCGAGCTGAAGTCGCTGGCCGATGTGGCTCTCATCGGGTTCCCGTCGGCGGGGAAGTCCTCGCTGGTCTCGGTGCTCTCGGCCGCGCGACCAAAGATCGCTGACTACCCGTTCACCACGCTGGTTCCGAACCTCGGGGTCGTGACCGCCGGCGACAGCCGGTTCACCATCGCCGACGTCCCCGGGCTCATCCCCGGTGCGCACCTAGGCCGTGGTCTGGGCCTGGAGTTCCTCCGCCACGTGGAGCGCTGCTCGGTGCTGGCCCACGTCATCGACTGCGCGACCCTCGAACCTGGACGCGACCCGCTCACCGACCTCGACGTGATCGAGGAGGAGCTGGCCGCCTAC
>DASTNV010000142.1:0-3106 GCA_035762725.1 Lapillicoccus sp.
CGGGAGCCGTTCAACGAGGACGACATGCTCGACGAGCACGAGCACGCCCTGACCGAGCCGGGCGACGCCTCGGACGTGCGAGCAGACGCCGAGCGGGCCGACGTGGAGCGCGTCAAGGAGCTCACCCGAGCGTGACCCGCCGAGGAGCGCAGCGGTCGGAAGCCCGACCGCTGCGTCCCTCTGGGGTGGACGGTGGGTGGGGTCGGCGGGGCCGGGAGCGCATGGCGATCGTGGCGCTCGCGCCCCATCCGCGAGGTATTTTCGCCCGGTGGGCAACGTCGGACGACCAGCGAAGGGCCGGCCGGCATGACGCCCACCCAGCTGCGAGCGTATGCCGCGGTCGTCCGGTTGGGCTCGGTCAAGAAGGCGGCGGCGGACCTGGGCGTGTCCGAGTCCGCCGTCTCCTTGCACGTGGGTCAGCTGCGCAAGGAGCTCGGGGACCCGCTGTTCCACCGAACCGGTTCTGGGCTGGCGTTCACGCCCGGCGGGTTGCGTCTGGCGTCACGGGCAGCCGAGATGCTGGGCCTGCAGGACCGCACGATCCTCGAGGTGAGCCAGGCCGGAGGCGGTCGTCGCCTGCTGCGGGTAGCGGCGTCCAGCCTTTTCGCGGAGCACGCGGCACCGGGTCTCATCGAACTGTTCGCCAGTCGGTCCGACGACCTCGACGTCGAGCTGAGTGTGCACGGCCCGCGACACTTCCCGAGCGTCCTGTCGACGCGGACGGTGGACGTCGCGATCGGTCCCGGTCCGGTGGTCGCGGACCCGTCCATCTCCGTGAAGCCGTTCCTCAACTACCAGGTCGTCGCCGTCGTCGCTCCCGAGCACCCCGTGGCCAGGACGCGGCCCAGCCAGGACCTGCTCCGCGAGCAGACCTGGCTGCTCGGTCCGTCCGGTGCGGGGGGAGCCGGGCTCGTCCCGGAGATCGTGCGGCGAGTCAGCGTTCCGGACCGTCACCAGCGCATCTTCCAGAGCCACGCCGCCGCCATCGAGGAGGCGAAACGCAACCGGGGGATCGCGCTGGCCGTCGGGTTCGCCGTGGCCCGGGATCTTGCGACGGGGGACCTGGTCCGCGTCGACTCCTCCGTCCTTCAGGCGGAGGGTACGTGGACCACGCAGGTTCTTGCCGACCGCGGCGCGGTGTCGAGCGCGGCTGCGGAGCTCACCCGGTTCGTCAGTACGCCGCGGGCGACGCGGGCGATGGTGCGCGGGTCCGGCGTGACGGCGGGTCGGTTCCGGCCGTCGGTCCACGTCACGCTCTGGAGCTGACCACTTGTACCCGTTCCGCCGGCCGGGAGCACCGCGCGATCTCGTGGACCACGCCGACCAGGGAGCGGAACGTGTCCGCGGGCACCAGTCGGTCGCAGTACGGCAGGGCCGCTGCCATCGTGGCCACCTGCGGCTCGAAGCCCGGGGCGCCGGCCCTCGGGTTCATCCAGACGACCCGGTATGCCCGACGGCGCAGCCGGGCCATCGCCGCGGCCAGCTCCTGCGGGCTGTCGCTGTCCCAGCCGTCGGAGGCGATGATGACGACCGCGCCCCGGACAACGCCCCCGTGGTGCGACGCGAGCAGGGACTGGATGTTCGTCGCGATGCGCGTCCCCCCGAACCGGTCAGTGACCTTCGCGCTCGCCTGGGCGATCGCGACCTGCGCAGACCGCTGGCCTAACACGCTGGTCAGCCGGGTCAGCGACGTGGCGAACGCGAAGACCTCGGCATCCGCTCCCAGCGCCAGCGCGCGCATGAGGTGCAGGTAGGCCACCGCCTGGGCTTGCATGGACTGGCTGACGTCACAGAGCATCACCACCCGCCGGGGCTTGAGAACCGGCCTGAGCCCGACGAGGTCGACAGGTTCCCAGGCGGTATGCCTGGCCCGGGCAACGGTGGGGCGCAAGGCAACTCGGTGCCCACGACGGTCCGGAGAGAGTCGCCGCGAGCGGCGTCTCGGCCACTCGGGCGCAACCGACTCGAGCCACCGGCCGAGCAGCGCGACCTCCCTCGGGTCCAGCTCGTCGAACGGCCGGTCGGCGGCTTCCTCCAGCGTGCTCGGCAACCGCCAGGGAACCAGCGTCGGGCTGTCGACCTCGGTGGCCGTCGCGACGACCTGAGGGAGGGTGGCCCAGGGCAGACCGGAACCCGAGGCCGGGCCGGGCGCGCTGACGGCAAGCGGCAACAGGGTGTCCGCCTCGCCACCCGGTCCAGGAGGCGGTCGTCGTCGCGCGTGCGGGTCGGCCTCGAGGGTGGCGTCCTGGAACACCGCGGCGAAGATGGCGTCGAACGCGGCCAGGTCGACCTGCCGCCGTACCAGCGTCACGCGGGTGGTCCAGTAGAGCCGGGACCTCGAGTCCGGCGGCGCCGCCGCCAGCGCGCGGACGACGTCGTCGATGGCCGTGAACCCGACTGGCACGTCGTGGGCTCGCAGACGGGTCGCCAGTGCCACGGCGAAAGCGGCGCGGTCGACGCCCTGCAAGAACGGGAGCGCGCGGTGGCTAGCCGGCCAGGTCATCCCGAGCCACCTCCGCTCACGCCGACGCGGACTGGGCGACGCCCAGCTCGTCGAGCGCGTCCTCGATCGTGTCCCGATCGTCCGGGGTCTTGGCGATCGAGCCCAGGGTCCTGATGACGTCGGTCCGGACCAGCTCGGTGACCCCGAGCGCGGACAGCGCCGCCACCCAGTCGATGGCCTCCGCCATCCCCGGGGCCTTGTCGAGGTCCAACCGCCGGACCCGTCCCACGAACTCGGTCGTGGACCCGATGAGCGCGTCGTTCGCCCCCGCCACCGAGCGTCGGACGATCTGAGCGGCCCGCGCCGGGCTGGGGAAGTCAATCCAGTGGTAGAGGCAGCGACGGCGCAGTGCGTCGTGGAGTTCTCGGCTGCGGTTGGAGGTGAGCACCACGACCGGCGGACGGGCCGCCGTGAAGGTCCCGAGCTCCGGGACCGTGACTGACGACTCGCCCAGGAACTCGAGCAACAGCGCCTCGAACTCGTCGTCAGCTCGGTCGATCTCGTCGATGAGGAGCACGGGGCGGCGCGGGCCGGCATACCGGACGGCGCGCAGGATGGGGCGCTCGTGGAGGAACTCCTCGGTGAACAGGCCCTCGCGGGTCG
>DASTNV010000143.1:0-3597 GCA_035762725.1 Lapillicoccus sp.
TTCGAGCCGGTCATCGTCCAGGGCGCCTACATGACCCGGGTGGGTGGCGGCGCCGATGCCTCGGCCGGCTACCACGACGGCGGCGGCTGCATCGACACCCGGACCTGGGACATCGACAGCGCCGAGGAGCGCCTGGTGACCCGGGTGGCCCGCAGCGTCGGCTGGGCGGTCTGGCGCCGCGACGCGACGCACGGCGGCTTCGACGAGCACATGCACTGGGTCCTGCTCGGCGACGCGGAGGCCGCCCCCGGCGCGATCTGGCAGATGGCGGAGTACCGCGCCGGACGCGACGGGCTCGACACCCAGGGACCCGACTACCACTGGCGACCGGATCCGATCCCAACCTTCGACTACGAGGCGTACCTGGAGGACGACATGCCCTCGGTCCACGATCTGCTCAGCGCCAAGCTGAACCCGAACGACGAGAAGTCCGACACCGTACGCAGCGCGCTGAACAAGGGTGCGGATGCGCTCGCGGAGGTACGCGGTCTGTCCGCGGCATTCGACGAGTTCCGCAAGAACCTGCTGCGGCGCGACCAGGCGCTGGCCGACGCGATCGAGGCGATCGCCGGCGACCTCAAGGACGCGGCGACCCGCAAGCAGCTCGACCAGGTCCACAAGGCCCTGGCCGCCGGCCTCGCCGACGCCTGACGGCGCGAGGCGGCTACCCGCCCCCTGAGGGTAGGCGAATCCCGAAACACGCCGGCGTGTTTCGGGATATGGCCACCGCCAGTGGATCCGGGCCTTGTGGCATCTCCCGCCGTTGCGACCGCCTCCCTCTCGTACGCGTGCCGCACATCCGACATGTCCGGCGCGATCCCACGCGTCCAGGGTCCCGTCCAGCAACCCCGAGGCGACCACGCACCGCTGGGATGGTCTCGAGCACCGCGACGCGGCTAGGACCGGGGCGGCAGGTTCTGCAGCCGGACCTGGCCGCGGGCCACCAGCCGGCCTTCGGCGTCGCGCGACTCGATCAGCCACAGCTGCTGGAGCCGGCCGCGATGGATCGGCGTCGCCGTCGCGACGATCCGGTCGCCGACCCGCCCGGCACGAAGGAAGTCGGTGTTGTTGTTGACGCCAACCACCCCGCCGACGGGGCCGTAGTCCTGCTCGGCATACCAGAGCCCGGCCGCGAGGCTGGCCGCGCTCTCGTTCACCGTGCAGTGGATGCCGCCGTGGGTCAGCCCGAACGGCTGGAGGTGCTGCTCGGCGACGGTCCACTCGATGACGACGCCGTCAGCGTCGGCGCGCGTGACCTGGAGATCCAGGAGCTCGTGCAGCTTGAGCGTGTCCAGCGGCGTCGACATAGCAGCGACCCTACCGACCCCGGCCTCGGATCCGTCGCGGTCAGGCGAGGGGTACGACGTCCGGCGCGCCCATCCGGGCGGCGTCGGCGGTCTCGTCGTCGGGCATCTGCTGGCTCTCGCGCTCGGCCTTGATCCGCATCCGATAGTGCTCGACCTCCCGGGCGCTCTGCGCATCGCTCCAGCCGAGTGCCTTGCCGATCAGCCCCGCGGCCGCCTCGCAGGCCCGGTCGCCGCGGTCGAACATCTCGATCGAGATGCGGGTACGCCGGGTCAGGATGTCGTCGAGGTGCCGGGCGCCCTCGTGGGTCACCGCGTAGACCACCTCGGCCCGCAGGTAGTCCTCGGCGCCCTCGAGCGGCTCTCCGAGCGACTGGTCGTCGGCGATCAGATCGAGCACCTCGTGGATCAACGAGCCGTAGCGATGCAGCAGGTGCTCGATCCACACCTCGTGCAGCCCGGACCGCTCGGCGAGCACGTGTCGTGAGTTCCACAGGGCCTCGAAGCCGTCGGCGCCGAGGAGTGGCACATCCTGCGTGCAGGAGCCCGGGACGTTGCGGTCGAGGACCGCCGCGAGACCGTGGACCGCCTCGTCGACCGCGTCCTTGGCCATCACCCGGTAGGTCGTGAACTTGCCGCCCGCCACGACGACCAGGCCGGGCACGGTGTGCGCGACCGCGTGCTCGCGGGACAGCTTCGAGGTCATCTCGGACTCGCCGGCCAGCAACGGCCGGAGCCCTGCGTAGACGCCCTCGACGTCCTCGGTCGACAGCGGCTGCTCCAGCACCGAGTTGACGTGCTCGAGGAGGTACTCGATGTCGTTGCCGCTCGCCGCCGGGTGCGCCTTGTCGAGCTCCCAGTCGGTGTCGGTGGTGCCGATGATCCAGTGCCGGCCCCACGGGATGATGAACAGCACCGACTTCTCGGTCCGCAGGATCATCCCGGTCTTCGAGCGGATCCGGTCGCGCGGGACGACCAGGTGGATGCCCTTGCTGGCCCGTACGTGGAACTGCCCGCGCTCCCCCGCGAGACCCTGGGTCTCGTCGGTCCACACTCCGGTCGCGTTGACCACCTGCCGGGCCCGCACCTCGAAGGTACGGTCCGACTCGAGGTCGTGCACGACCGCGCCGGTAACCCGCTCTCCCTCGCGGAGCAGGTTCACGACCCGGGCCCGGGAGGCGACCGACGCGCCGTAAGCGGCCGCCGTCCGGGCCAGGAACATGGTGAATCGCGCATCGTCGACCTGCGCGTCGTAGTACTGCAGCCCCCCGGTCAGGGCATCCTTGCGGAGCGACGGCGCGAGCTTGCGGGCTCCCCGCCGGGTCAGGTGCCGGTGGACGGGTACGCCGCGGCCGTGTTTCGACGCGACCGAGAGCGCGTCGTACAACGCGACCCCGGATCCGGCGTAGAGCCGCTCCCAGCCCCAGTGCTGCAGCGGATAGAGGAAGGGCACCGGTTGGACCAGGTGCGGTGCCAGCCGGGTGAGGAGGAGTCCGCGCTCATGCAGCGCCTCGGCCACCAGGCCGAAGTCCAGCATCTCGAGATAGCGCAGACCGCCGTGGATCAGCTTGCTCGACCGACTGGATGTGCCGGACGCGAAGTCCCGGGCCTCGACCAGACCGACCCGAAGACCCCGCGTCGCGGCATCCAGTGCACTTCCTGTGCCGACGACACCGCCGCCGACCACGAGGACGTCGAGCTCCTCACCGGCCATCTGCTCGAGCGACGTTTCACGGAACTCTGGCGAGAGCGCGACGGCCATCATGGTGCCCTTCCCCTCGTTGTTAGACCTTTCTTTCCGGCGTCAGTCCACGTCGACCCAGTCGAGCGTGCGCTGTACTGCCTTCTTCCATTGAGCATAGGCAGCGTCGCGCTGCTCCTGGCTCCACTCGGGGCTCCACCGCTTGGCCTCGTTCCAGTTGGCCCGCATCTCGTCGGTGTTGCTCCAGAAGCCCACCGCCAGACCCGCCGCGTACGCCGCGCCGAGTGCCGTGGTCTCAGCGACCACCGGACGGCTGACCGGGACGCCGAGCACGTCGGCCTGGATCTGCATGCACAGATCGTTCATGGTCACGCCGCCGTCCACCTTGAGCACGTCGAGCTTGACGCCCGAGTCCTGCTCCATCGCCTCGGAGACGTCGCGGCTCTGGAAGCAGATGGCCTCGAGCGTCGCCCGGGCAAGGTGGGCATTGGTGTTGAATCGGGACAGACCGACGATCGCTCCGCGGGCGTCGGAACGCCAGTACGGAGCGAACAGACCCGAGAACGCCGGGACGAAGTAGACGCCGCCGTT
>DASTNV010000144.1:0-4293 GCA_035762725.1 Lapillicoccus sp.
GGAATCCCGACCGCTGCGCTCCTCTTGTCCGCTGCGCTCCTATTAGGTGAAGAAGAGGCGGTCAGACGTCGGTGGTGCCGCCGCTGCGCCAGTAGCGGCCGTCCCGTCGGTCGAGGAACTCGGCGTCGACGAGATAGCGGCGCAACGCGGCGACGTCCGGGTGGAACCGCCGCAGCACCACGTTGACCTCGGCCTCCGGCCAGCTCTCGCCGATCGGGAACGCCTGGGCGACGTGGTCGAGCACGACCAGCCGTTTGCTCTCCCTCGCCGGGATCGACCGGAGCGTCCCGTCCTCGGCGAGGAAGGCGCGCAGCACCGCATCCCGATCCATCCCGCCACGCTACTGGGGCATCGGCGCATACCCCGTCGGCGCGTCGGGTGCGAGGCATAGGTTCGGGCGTATGCCTGCCGACGCCGCCGCCTCGACCGCCACCGCCGCTCTCCTCGAGGGCTTCAACCGCACGCCGGAGCTGGTGCAGACCGCCCTCGAAGGGATGTCCGAGGCCGACCTCACCCGCCGAGTCGACCCCGATGCCAACACCATCGCGTGGCTGGTCTGGCACACGGCCCGGATGCAGGACGGCCAGATCGCCATGGCCCAGCGATCCCTCGGCCGCTCCGATGCCGCCCAGATCTGGACCAGCCAGGGCTTCGCCGACCGGTTCGGACTGGACGTCGGCGATAGGGAGGTGGGCTACGGCATGACCTCCGACCAGGTCGCCGGGATCGTCGCCCCGGCCGACCTGCTCGTCGAGTACCACCAGGCGGTCCACGACCACACGGTGGCGTTCCTCGAGAGCCTCGACGACGCCGACTACGGCACCGTCGTCGACCGGCACTGGGACCCGCCGGTGACCCTGCTTGCCCGACTCGTCAGCATCGAGCAGGACGCCGTCCAGCACCTCGGGCAGGCGGCCTACGTCCGCGGTGTGCTGCAGCGGACCTGACTCAGTCGGGTAGTCGCCGCATCTCGACGAGGGTCAGCCCCAGGGTCTGGAACCGGTCGAGCAGGCCGTGCAGGTGCGGGCCGTCGAGCACCGTGCCGTAGAGGACGGATCCGGGCATCTCGATGGCGGCCGACTCCTGGAGCTCGGGGAAGGCCTCGCGCGTCGTGGCCGTCACGCGCTCCTCGAGGATGAACTCGTACCGCATCACACCCTCCCGAGCTCTCACCTGGTTTCACCTCTCGGATCCGCGGGACCTGGACTCAGCGTGCTGGGTCGAGGTTGCCCCCGCGTCACCCATCCGAGGTGACACACCCCCTCAGGGGTTGGCGTCGGGAGGTGGCGCGGGGCTGCGCTCCTCGGTGTGCTCGGACGACCGCGGCCGCAGGTGCCGCAGCCGTTCCGTGAACCGGTGGTGCTCCTCGCCATCCCCTGGCGGCTCGTCCTTCCGGACGATCGGTGCCAGCTGTGGGAGGAGCTCGTACTGGCGGCTGTAGATCTCGAAGAGCGAGAGGAGCAGCGCGGCGATCGGCACCGCCACGAGAGCGCCGGCCGCCCCGAACAGCGCGGCGCCGAGGATGACAGCGGCGAACGCCACGGCCGGGTGCATGTCGACGGCGTCGGCACTGATCTTCGGCTCGATGGTGAGGTTCTCGATCTGCTGGTAGATCAGGGCGAAGATCAGCGCGAGCACACCGTCGACCGGGTCGGCGCTGGTCAGCCCGACGACGACGGGCAGGGCGATGGCGATGTAGGTGCCGACGGTCGGGACGAACTGGGAGACGATCCCGGTCCACACCCCGAGCGCCAGCCAGTACGGCATCCCGATGATGAGGAGGAACACGGCCGTGAAGCTGCCGCAGATGGCGGCGAGGACGACCCGGGCCGCGACGTAGCCTCCGGTCTTCTTGACCGCCAGGTCCCAGACGACGATGAAGACCTCCTGCCGTTGCGGCGGCAGCAGCTTGGCCACCCACCGCTTGAGCCGTGGGGCATCGGCGGAGAAGTAGAAGATGAACAGCCCGATGGTGAACAGCGAGAAGAAGCCGCCCAGCACCGCGGCCACCAGACCGAGGACGCCGCCGGCCACGTCGGCCCCGAGGCTGGCCAGGGTCTGCGGTGACTGCCTCAGCTCCTCCAGCAACGCACCCGGTTGGAACGCGGTGCCGAACGTGCTGTTCATCCAGGCGGTTAGCGAGGCGAGCAGGTCGGGGATCGACTGGATCAGGGTGACCGCCTGAGAGATGAGGAGGTTCCCGAACGCCGCGGAGAACAGGACCGCGAAGAGGACCACCCCGAGCATGACCAGGCCGGTCGCGAGGCCGCGCCGCATGTGCTGGGCCAGCCGGCCGACCGCCGGTTCCATGGCGATGCTGGCGATGAACGACATGACCAGCTGGAAGATCAACGACCCGCCGTCGTGGAGAACGAACGACCCGAACGAGTAGACGACGATCAGCCCGATGACGACGAGACCGGCGCGCCACACCGACCGCGGGTCGAAGATGACGAGCGTCCGTCGCAGCCGCCCCTGACCGGACGCGGCGGGGGGATCCATGAGGGGCTCCTGACGGTCGACTCGACGGAAGGCTAGTCCTGTCGGAGCACGCCAGACGGCGTGCCGAGCAAGACTCGCCGACGGGCCGGTCCGGGGACGTCACCCGAGCGGGGTGAGGAACGCCGGTCCCCCGCCGTAGCCCCGGTAGCGAGGTCGTCGCGATCGGGTGATCCGCTCCGTCGCGACCACTCCTTAGCGTCGTGACACGACCCCGCATACCCCCACGCAGGAGGAGGACGCCAGGTGACACCGCCGCTGCCGGTCCGGCTCCGGTCCTGGGTCCGCTCGGTGCGGCCTCGCCGGGCCGACCTACGCTCGGACCTCATCGCGGGGCTGGCGGGCGCGATTCCCAGCGTGCCCGACGGGATGGCGAGCGCGTCGCTCGTCGGCGTCAACCCCGCATACGGGCTGTATGCCTCGGTGGCCGGTCCGGTCGGCGGCGGACTGACGTCGAGCACCCGGATGATGGTCGTCACCACGACGACGGCAGCGTCGCTGGCCGCCGGGTCGGCCCTCGCGTCGGTGCCGGCCGACCAGCGCGACCACGCCCTCATCACGCTGACTCTCATCGCGGGGGCCGCCATGGTCCTGGCCGGAGTGCTCCGGCTGGGCCGCTACGTGCGGTTCGTGTCGCGCTCGGTGATGCTCGGGTTCCTCTCCGGCGTCTCGGTCAACATCATCTTCGGCCAGCTCGTCGACCTGCTCGGCTCGTCGACCGACCAGAGCCTGGCGATCACCAAGGCGGTCGACGTCCTGCTGCACCCGGGCCGGATCGACGTTCCCACCGCGGTGACCGGAGTCGCCGCGCTGCTGCTGCTCGTCGGCCTCGACCGGACCCGGTTCTCGCTCATCGCGTCGCTGGTCGCCGTCGTCGTCCCCACGATCGCCGTGATCCTGCTCGGCGCCGACTCGGTGGCGCAGGTGTCCGACTCGGGCACCCTCCCGTCCGGGCTGCCGCCGCTGGTCCTGCCGCAGCTGAGCGACCTCTCGCCGACCATCATCCTCGGCGCGCTCTCGGTGGCTGCCATCGTGCTGGTCCAGGGCGCCGGCGTGGCCGAGTCGGCTCCGAACACGACCGGACCGCCGACCCGAGCGAACCAGGACTTCATCGGCCAGGGCGTGGGCAACGTCGCGTCGGGGTTCCTCCACGGGATCCCCGTCGGCGGCTCCGTCAGTGCCACGGCGCTCAACCGGACCGCCGGCGCCCGCAGCCGTTGGGGCGCCATCTGGACCGGACTGTGGATGCTGGTCATCCTCGTGGCGCTCTCCGGCGTGGTCGGCCAGGTGGCGACTCCGACCCTGGCGGCCGTCCTGATCTTCGTCGGCGTCTCGTCACTGCGCCCCCGCGAGGCGATCATCGTCTGGCGGACCGGAACGACCGCCAGGGTGGCCATGTCCGCGACGTTTCTCGCGACCCTACTGCTGCCGGTCGCGGCGGCCGTCGGCGCTGGGCTGGTCGTCTCGCTATTGCTGCAGCTGAACCGGGGCGCGCTCGACGTGAAGCTGGTCCGGCTCGAGCGTGACGAGGACGGCCGGATCATCGAGAGCCCGGCCCCTGCGCGCTTGGCGGATCGCGAGGTGGTCGTCCTCTCCATCTACGGCAGCCTCCTGTACGCCGGCGCCCGCACCCTCCAAACGCAGCTGCCCGACCCGGCCGGCGCGCTCGCGCCCGTGGTCGTGCTCCGGTTGCGCGGCCACACCTCGCTGGGCTCGACGTTCTTCGCCATCGGCGCGGCGTACGCGAAGCAGCTCGAGGCGGTCGGTGGTCGCCTCTACCTCAGCGGGGTGGAC
>DASTNV010000145.1:0-53533 GCA_035762725.1 Lapillicoccus sp.
GACAGCTGTGCACCGTTCTCGTTGTTCACGATCGGGTCGCTCGACGGCACGGAGGAACGGTTCTCCATCACCATCCCGTGCCTGCTCAGCTTCCTCGCCACCGGCAGCTTCAGTGGCTCGGTCGAAGGCATCAACGACCTCCAGGCGCAGTACCTCCAGACCTACGGCCAGTCCGGGAACCCGCTCGTGCTCGACGCGACGTACCTGCCCAACATCCCGCTGGCGTACTGGAGCTTCCGGTTGATGATCGGCGTCGGCATGCTGTCCGCGCTGGTGGCCCTCGTCGTGCTGTGGAGGACGAGACGCGGGCGCGGCATCGTCCGCACCGAGAGCCGTTGGGACCGGCTCTGGACCTGGGCCGCCGTCGGCACGCCGTTGATGCCGGTGCTCGGCGCGGCGTTCGGCTGGATCTTCACCGAGACCGGCCGACAACCGTGGCTGGTCTTCGGGACGATGACCACCGCCACGGGGGTGTCCCCGGAAGTGTCCGCCGGCGAGGTGCTCACCTCGATGGTGGTCTTCACGCTGCTCTACGGCGCACTCGCGGTGGTCGAGGTCAAGCTCTTCCTCCATTACGTGAGGAAGGGCGCCGAGGAGTTCGTCGAACCCATCCCACACGACCAGACCGACGACGACGCGCCGCTCGTCTTCGCCTACTGATCGGGGGATGACATGGAGCTGTCGACGGTCTGGTTCATCCTCATCGCGGTCCTGTGGACCGGGTACTTCGTCCTCGAGGGGTTCGACTTCGGGGTCGGCATGCTGCTGCCCGTGCTCGGGCGCGGTCGCGACGCGGACGACACCGAGCGGCGCCGCCGGGTCATGATCAACACCATCGGCCCGCTCTGGGACGGCAACGAGGTGTGGCTCCTCACGGCGGGCGGGGCGACGTTCGCGGCGTTTCCCCATTGGTACGCAACGCTGTTCAGCGGGTTCTACCTGCCGCTGCTGCTCATCCTCGTCGCGCTCATCGTGCGCAATCTCGGGTTCGAGTACCGCCACAAGCGCGACAGCGTCGTGTGGAAACGGCGATGGGACCTCGCCATCGTCGTCGGCTCGTTCGTGCCGGCGTTCCTGTGGGGCGTGGCGTTCACCAACATCGTCCGCGGCGTGCCGATCGACGCGAACATGGAGTTCGTCGGGAATCTCTGGACGCTGCTCAACCCGATGGCACTGCTCGGCGGCCTGGTCACGCTGTCGCTGTTCCTCACCCACGGGGCGCTGTTCATCGCCCTCAAGACGGCCGGCCCGATCCGTGAGGACGCGCGACGGCTCGCCGGTCGGATCGGCATCGTGGCTGCGGTGCTCGCGGTGGTCTACCTGCTCGTCATCGGGTTCCAGCAGGGCGATGCGGCCTCGTGGGTCACCACGGTCGTCGCGGCGGTGGCGCTCCTGGGCGCGATGTTCGCGAACCTTAGAGACCGCGAGGGCTGGGCGTTCGTCGGCACGTTCGTCTGCATCGCGTTCGCGGTCGCGACGCTGTTCCTCGCGCTCTTCCCCGACGTCATGCCGTCGACCATCGACCCGGCCTACTCGCTGACGACGACCAACGCGTCGAGCACCGACTACACGCTGCGGATCATGACCATCGTGGCGCTGATCTTCACGCCGATCGTCCTGCTCTACCAGGGCTGGACGTACTGGGTGTTCCGCAAGCGGATCGCCGTGCACCACATCCCCGCGTGAAACCCCTGCGAGCGCTCCCGGAGGCCCGCCGGCCGGTCCTCTGGCTGGGGCTGGCGGGAGTGCTCCAGGGTGTCGCCACGGTATGCGGCGCGTTCGCGGTCGCGGCGCTGGCCACCGCCGCCGTGCGCGGGGAGGACCTCGTCGGTCCGATCACGGGGCTGGCTGTCGCGTTCGGGGCCCGAGCCATCCTCAGCTACCTCGTCGAGCGAGCGGCAGCGCGAGCCGGGGTCCAGGTCTCGGGTGCGCTGCGGGCCCGGCTGCTCGCTGCCTGGCTGCTTCGGCCGGTGGAGACGCTGCCGGACCCGGCCGCCGGGACGACGCTGGCAGCCCAGGGCTGCGCGTCGGTGGAGACGTATGTCGCGCGGTACCTCCCGGCGCTGGTCCACGCGGCGGTCGTCCCCGTCCTGGCCATCGTCGCGCTCCTCGTCGTCGACTGGCCGAGCGCGATCATCGTCGTCCTCACCCTGCCGCTGCTGCCGTTGTTCGCCGCCCTGATCGGCCGGACCACCCAGGAGGCGACCGACCGGCGCTGGGCCGCACTGCACGGCCTGTCCGGCCACTTCCTCGACGTCGTGCGCGGCTTGCCGACCCTCGTCGCCTACGGACGGGGTATGCGTCAGGTCGCCACGGTGCGCTCCGTCAGCGAGCGCCACCGCACCGAGACGATGGCGACCCTGCGGATGGCGTTCCTCTCGTCGGCGGCACTGGAGCTGCTGGCGACCATCTCCGTGGCCCTGGTCGCCGTGACCGTCGGCCTCCGCCTCGCGGCCGGCAACCTCGACCTGCTTCCGGGGCTGACCGCCATCCTGCTGGCGCCCGAGGCGTACTGGCCGATCCGTCGCGTGGGCGCCGAGTACCACGCCGCCGCCGACGGCGCTCAGGCGTTGGAGCGGATCATGGACGAGCTGGACATCGAGGCACCGGTGACGCCTGGCATACGCGAGTCCGGGGTTGTCCTGGCCGACCTGGGCTACCGGTACCCCGGCGACTCCACCGACGTCCTCCTCGCCGTGGCGCTGGAGGCCGGAGTTGGGCTGACCGTCGTGACCGGGCCGTCCGGGTCGGGCAAGAGCACACTGCTCGAGCTGGTCGCCGGACTCCGGTCACCGACGGCCGGATCGGTCGCCGCGGCTCGATCCCACCTGGTGACCCAGCGGCCGTTCCTGCTGCCCGGCACCGTCCGGGACAACCTCCAGCTGACCGGGCCGCACGCGCCGGCCCGACTGTGGGACGCCCTGCGGCGGGTCGGGCTGGACGGTGCGGTCGCGGGGATGCCCAGCGGGTTGGACACGGTGCTCGGCGACGACGGGTTCGGCCTGTCCGCGGGTCAGCGGGCCCGGCTGGCGGTGGCTCGGGCCGTTCTCGGCGACGACCCCGTGGTGCTGCTCGACGAGCCCACCGCGCACCTCGACGCCAATGGGGTGGAGACCGTCCACGAGGTCATCCGGGTGCTGGCCCAGGAGCGGACGGTGATCGCGACGACGCACCGACCCGAGCTCGTGGCCGTCGCCGACTGGCACGTCGAGCTCGTGGATCGGCGGGCGCCGCGATGAGCCGGCGCGGGTCGCTGGGCCTGGCCGCTCTGCTCGGTGCCGGTGCGACGACGGCCGGGATCGCCCTCACCGCGACCTCCGGCTGGCTGGTCGTGCGGGCCAGCGAGCAGCCGGTCGTCCTCACCCTGCTCACCGCCGTGGTCGCGGTGCGGGCCTTCGGTATCGCCCGGCCGGTGCTCCGGTATGCCGAGCGGCTTCGCTCGCACGACGCCTCCCTGACCGATCTCGCCGAGCGACGAGCCGAGACGTATGCCCGCCTGGTCCCTCTCACGCCGGCCCGCCTCGGACGACGACGGCGGGCCGACCTCCTCGGCGGCGTCGTGGACGACCTGACCGAGGTCGTCGAGGCGCAGGTCCGGGTCACGGTCCCGGTGGCCGCCGCGGCTGCGGCCGGACTCCTCACCACGATCCTCACCGTGGTCCTCGCCCCGCCGGTCGGGCTTGTCGTGGGCGGCCTGGTCGTCGCGATCGCGGTGGTCGGTCTGATCGCGGAGCGGGTCGAGTCGGCGGCTCAAGCACCCCTGCTGGCGGCCCGCGGCGACCTCATGGCCGCCGCCCAGCTTGTCGCCGGTCAGCCGGAACAGGTCCGGGCGGCCGGGGCCGCGGACGCCGTCCTCGCCCGGGTTACCGACGCCCAACGCGACGTCGAGCGGGCCACCGCACGCCAAAGCCGGGGCCGCGCCCTCACGGCCGCCGCGATCCTCGTGCTCGTCGGCGCCACGACGGCGATCGCCGCGGTGCTGGTCCGTGAGCTCGCGGTGCCGCTGCCGGTCAAGGGACTGCTGGTGCTCACCCCGGTCGCGGTCGTCGAGGCTTTTGCCCCGCTGGTCGAGGCGGTCCGCGCGGCCGCCCGCGCCCGCGGAGCCGGCACCCGGCTGCACCACCTGCTCGACCAGGCACCAGCCGTGTCGGACCGTCCGCACGCGCGGAGCAGCGCCGAGAACGGAACCGGCGCGTCACGCATACGACTCGAGCTGTCCGACGCAAGGGCGTCATGGGACGACACCACGACTGCCGTGGGTCCGGTTGATCTCGTCATCGAGCCCGGGACGCGGTTGCTGGTCACCGGTCCCAATGGCGGCGGAAAGTCGACCCTCTTGGCGCTCCTCGCCCGACAGCTCGAGCTGAGCGGCGGACGCTACGCGGTCGACGGCATCGACGTGCGCGATCGGCCCGTCGACGAGGTACGCGCACAGGTCGCTGTCGTCGACGACGAACCGCACGTCTTCGCCTCAACGGTCCGCGAGAACCTACGGCTGGCGCTCCCCCTCGACGACGACACGACCGGTGACGAGGACCTCGTCGACGGGCTGCGTCGGGCCGGACTCGGTGGGTGGTTCGACGGGCTCCCGGCCGGTCTGGACACCCGGCTGGGCACCGGCGGTCGCGGCGTGTCCGGCGGCGAGCGAGCCCGCCTCGGGGTGGCGCGGGCACTGCTGTCCCGGCGGCCGGTGCTGCTGCTCGACGAGCCGGTCGCTCACCTCGACCACGCCACGGCGAGCGAGGTGCTCGACGACCTGCTCGACGGCGCGGCGGACCGCTCGGTGGTGCTGGTCAGCCACACGCCGATCGGGCGGGACCGGTTCGACGCGGTGCTCGACCTGACGCCGAGCTAGCCCTCGCTGAGTTGGCTCAGGCGTTGCACGCCGGTGCGGCCTGGAGAGCCGCCGCGGCGGCCACCGCCGCTCGAGCGCCCCGTCCCGATGCGTCGCTCGGCAGGCGCCGTTGTGCCACCGTGGAACGGTGTTCCGACTTCTGGGTCTGCTCGGCGGTCTGTCGCTGGCGACCGACCTCGGCACCGGCGCCCCGCTCGAGGAGTCGCTCAAGCGTGCGGTCGTGGCGACCAGGCTCGCCAACGACCTCGCCTCCCATCAGCTCGACACCGGCGATGTCCTCTACACCGCGCTGCTCCAGCACCTCGGCTGCACGGCGTACGCCCACGAGACCGCCGAACTCTGGGGTGACGACATCACGTTCGTGCGGATGGCCTTCCTCACGGACTCGACGCGTACGCGGGACCTGTGGGGCACTTTCGTCGGCGGCCTCGCCGAGTCCACGGGCTGGTCGCGTCCGCGGGTCGCGGCCACCATGCTGACCAAGGGCAGGAAGGGTGCGACCGAAGGCCCGGCGGCCACCTGCGAGATCGCGCGCGACGCGTCCCGCCTGCTCGGACTGCCCGAGTCGGTCCAGGCCAACCTGTTCCACGGCCTGACGATGTGGAACGGCAAGGGAGACCCGTCGGTCGCCGGCGACTCGATCCCGCTGGCGACCCGCGTGATGCACGTCGCCTCCGTCGGTGTGCTGTTCGCGCTGCACGCCGGCACCAGCGAAGCGGTCGCCCAGGTACGACGACGCGCCGGCAGCTACCTCGACCCGGCCGTCGCCGACGTCTTCGCCGACCACGCCGACGAGCTGGTCGGGGACCTCGACGAGATCGACGCATACACCGAGCTGCTCGACTCCGAACCGGACCCTGTCCGGCTCGTGCCGGACGAGGAGATCGAGGCTGTCGCGCGCACCTTCGGCAACCTGGCCGACCTCAAGAGTCTGTGGCTGCAGGGGCACTCCAGCGCCGTCGCCGACCTCGCTGCGTCCGCCGTGCAGCACCTCGGCCTCGGCGACCACGTGGCGACGGTCAGGGTGGCGGGCCACGTGCACGACCTCGGCCGGATCGGCGTGCCGTCCCGGATCTGGAACAAGCCGGGACCACTGAGCGCCGGGGAACGCGACCAAGCGCGGCTCCACGCCTACCACAGTGAGCGGATCCTGGCCCGCGTGCCGGCGCTGGCGGAGGTGGCGGTTCTGGCCGGGCAGCACCACGAGCGCTGCGACGGCACTGGCTACCACCGCGGCCTCACTGGCTCGCACCTGTCGCTGGCCTCACGCGCACTCGCGGCCGCGGACTGGTTCCGAGGTCTGGTCGAGGACCGTCCCTACCGGCCGGCACAGTCCCCGGCGCAGGCGGGTCGCCGCCTGCACGAGGAGGCAAGGAATGGCGGACTCGACGGCGACGCGGTCGCCGCCGTCCTGGCCGCTGCCGGGCTCGGTGCCGGAGCCCGGCGTCAGCGACCGGGTGACCTGACCGACCGCCAGGTCGAGGTACTGCGCCTGGTCGCGCTCGGCCTGTCCAACGTGCAGATCGCCGAGCGGCTGGTGATCTCGACACGCACTGCCGAGCACCACGTGCAGGACATCTACGTCAAGATCGGGGTCTCCACCCGCGCCGGTGCCGCGCTGTTCGCCATGGAGCACGGACTGCTCGACAAATCTGGGTAGGCCTACCCAGGTGGCGACGACGCCGGCGGGCCACGTTGGGGCGATGAGGACCTCAGCCAAGCGCCACTCGACGGGGGCCGTGCGGGAGCCGCTGCTCACCCCGGCGTTCATCAGGCTCGCGCTTGCCGACCTGGGCTACTTCACCGCCGCCGGTGTCGCGATCTACACCCTGCCCGCCTATGTCACCGGTCCCGTCGGGTCGGACCAGGCCGGTGTCGGCCTCGCCTTCGGCGCGTTCGCCATCACGGCGCTCGTCCTCCGGCCTTTCGCCGGCCGGCTCTCCGACACCCGCGGCCGCCGGCCCGTACTCCTCGCCGGCACGTTGGTCGCCGCCGCAGCGATGCTGCTGACCCCACACGCCGAGTCATTGGGCACTGTCGTCGCGCTGCGGCTGGCCCTCGGGGTCGCCGAGGCGGCCTTCTTCGTCGCCTCGTTCGCCGCGTTGGCGGACCTGGCTCCGCCGAGCCGGATTGGTGAGGCGCTCAGCTACAACTCCCTCGGTCTCTACCTCGGCCTGGCCCTAGGCCCTCCGCTCGGCGAGCTCTTGGTGCGGTCGCTGGGCTTTACGGCCGCCTGGTACGGCGCGGCCGCGCTGCTGGCCCTGGCCGCCGGGTTCGTGCGCGCCATGGGCGAGACCCGAGCGCCTCTTCCCGAGGCCGCCGAGACTCCCCCGCTCGTGCACTGGCGGGCGGTACCGGCCGCCCTGGGCTTCCTCGCCTCCGTTGTCGCGATGGGTGGCTTCCTGGCCTTCGCGTCGCTGCACGCGGACGCCGTGAGTCTGCACCCTGCCAGCCTCCCGGTCGCGATGTACGGCGTCGTCGTGGTGGTCTGCCGGATCGCCTTCGCGCGCGTGCCCGATCGCCTGCCGCCGCTCCCACTGGGCGCCGCCGCGTTGGCCACGATCGGCGTCGGCCTCGTGGTGATGGCGCTCTGGTCCTCGTCGCTCGGGACGCTGGTCGGCGCGGTACTGATGGGGGTCGGGGTTACCTTCAGCACCCCAGCGTTCTTCTCTGCGGTGTTCGCGACCGCCTCGCCCTCGGAGAGAGGCGCGGCGTCCGGCATGGTCAGCGTCGCCCTGGACCTCGGCCTGGGCGGCGGACCGATCGTGCTGGGGCTCGTCGCCCAGAGCGCCGGGATCCCCTCGGCGTTCCTCGTCGCCGGGGCCGTCGCACTGGCCGGCGCAGTGTGGTCGGCGGCGCTGTCCGGCGGGATCCTCAGGCACTGAGCTCGAGAAGCGCCGTCCGGAAGGCCTCGAACGAACGGGAACTCGCCGAGATAGCCGCCGATCAGGCGTTGCAGGCCGGTGCGGCCTGGAGAGCCGCCGCGGCGGCCTTGTACGGGTCGAGGTGCGCCGGAGCGGCCTTGTACCGCTCGATCCACCGCGCCTGGGCGTCCGGACCGTTCAGGTGGCCGTCGCTGTGGTCGGCCATCTCCGACAGGTGGGTCTTCCAGTCGGTCATGACGGCCTGGGCCGCGCCCATGTAGGCGTCGAGGGCCTGCTCACGAGCGGCGCACGCCTTCAGCTTCGGCGTCATGTCCGCGGACGCCTGGAGGGTGCCGACGCTCTGGCAGCCGCTGACACCCTTGTAGGTGTTCACCGCGCCCTCGTATGCGGCTACGTCACCCGGGCCGGCGGCCTTGCTCGGGGCGAAGACGTTGGTCTTCACCTCGATGTAGGTCTTGGCCCCGGAGTCGATGTCGGCCTGCCCCTGCACGTGCGCGGACCAGTGGCCGGCGCCGGAGGTGGCCGCGGCGACGACGGCGTTCGCCGCGTCCTGGCGCGTCACGCACTCCTGGAGAGCCTTCTGGGCCGCCGCGTTCTCGGCCGACATGGTGGCCGTCGCGGTCGCGGAGGTGCTCGACGTCGTGCTCGAGCTCGACGTCGTCGTGCTGGTGGTCGGCAGCTGTGCGGCTGTACTCGTCCCGCCGCCCCCGGTGAGGATGCGGAACCCGTAGAACGCCGCGGCCGCTATCGCGAGCACGGCGACAATCCCTAGGACGAGCGGCAGTGGCGATCGCCGCTGCGCACTGTGTCTTCCCACGTCTCAATCCATTTCTTCCCGATGCGACGGGCAGCCACGCACGGGCCCGTCGGGTCACATTTTCCCCCGGGTACTAACGTCAACCGTCTGCTGAGCGTTCCGAAATCGTCAGGAATCCGTCGGCATACGGTGTGCCCATGCGAGTACTGGTCAGTGGTGGGGCCGGCTACATCGGCTCCCACACCGTGGTCCATCTTACGGCAGCGGGCCACGACGTCGTGGTCGTGGACAACTTCGGCAACGCCAAACCAGCCGTCATGGCGCGACTGGACGCACTCACAGGTACCCACATTCCTTGCCACGCCTTCGATCTCACCGACCGAGACAAGACCGAGCACCTGTTCGCCAGCGAGCAGTTCGATGCCGTGGTCCACTTCGCCGGCCTCAAGGCGGTCGGCGAGAGCATCGAGATCCCGCTGGACTACTACGAGAACAACCTCGAGTCGACGTTCTCGCTGTTGCGGGCGATGCGGCGGCACGGCTGCTCGACACTGGTCTTCTCCTCGTCGGCGACGGTCTACGGCGACCGGGCGCCACTGCCCTACCGCGAGGACTACGAGCCACTGCAGTCGAGCAGCCCGTACGGGCGGACCAAGGTGATGATCGAGCTGGTGCTGCGCGATGTCGCCCATATCGACCCGTCATGGCGGATCGCGGTGCTGCGCTACTTCAACCCGGTCGGAGCGCACCCGTCGGGGACCATCGGCGAGGACCCGCAGGGCATTCCGAACAACCTCATGCCGTTCGTCGCCCAGGTCGCGGTCGGCCGTCGTGACCGGCTGCACGTCTTCGGCAACGACTACCCGACGACCGACGGCACCTGCGAGCGCGACTACATCCACGTCGAGGACCTCGCTGCCGGACACGTCGCGGCGCTCAACCGGATCGCCGCGTCCACCGACCCGTTCCGGGTGTGGAACCTCGGGACCGGGCGCGGCACCTCGGTGCTGGAGATGGTGGCGGCCTTCGAACGCGCCTCCGGCCGGCCGATCCCCTACGACATCGTCGGCCGGCGGGCAGGAGACCTGCCGGCGTCGTGGGCGGACCCCTCTCGCGCGAACGAGGAGCTCGGCTGGGTGGCCACGCGGACGGTCGACGACATGTGCGCGGACACCTGGCGATGGCAGAGCCAGAACCCGAACGGCTACGAGGACCTGGCCCCGGATGCCTGACCGCCCGTTCCACATCACCGTCGTCTGCACGGGCAACATCTGCCGTTCGCCGATGGGCGAGGTCATCCTGCGGGATCTGTTCGACGAGGCCGGCCTCGGCGACGACGTCACCGTCGACTCCGCCGGGACGACCCGCTGGGAGGTCGGCAACCCCATGGATCCGCGGGCGGCCGCCGAACTGAGGCGGCGTGGCTATGACGGGAGTGCCCACGTGGCGCGGCAGTTCGAGCCGGACTGGCTCTCGTCGACCGATCTCCTCCTGGCCGCGGACGCCGGCCACGCGTCGGTGCTTCGTCGGTGGGCGCGCACGCCGGCGGATGCGGCCAAGGTGCATCTGCTGCGCGAGTTCGACCCGGCGGCGGTCGCCGCCGGGACACTCGAGATCGACGACCCCTGGTACGGCGACGAGGAGGACTTCGTCCGCTGCTTCACCGAGGTCGAGGCGGCCTGCCGAGGCGTCGCCGAGTGGGTAACCGACCAGTTGGCGGCGACCCCGCCGCCCTGATTCGTGCGGCCGGAGGACGGAATTCGGTGCGGTCCAGAGCACGACTCGGAGCTGGGGCGCCCGGCTCTGGGAGGATGGCGGGCATGTCCTCGTTCGCGGACGCCGACCCTCCGATCGCCCTCGGCGCGCTCGACGGCCGGTACCGCCCCGTCGTCGCCCCACTGGTCGACTACCTCTCCGAGGCCGCGCTCAACCGGATGCGCGTCCACGTGGAGGTCGAGTGGCTGATCCACCTCACCGACCACAAGGTCGTGCCTGGGGTGCGTCACCTCACCGACGACGAGAAGGCCGCGTTGCGCCGGATCGTGTCCGAGTTCGGGCCGGCTCAGGTCGAGGAGCTGGCCAGGATCGAGCGGGAGACGGTCCACGACGTCAAGGCCGTCGAGTACTTCCTCAAGCGCCGCGTCGCGGAGATAGCCCCAGACCCGCAGGACGCCGGGCTCGGCGAGCTGGTGCACTTCGCCTGCACCTCCGAGGACGTCAACAACCTCTCGTATGCGCTGATGGTTCGGGGCGCGGTCTCGATCGTCTGGCTCCCGCGTGCGAAGGGCGTTGTTGACCAGGTGGCCACCATGGCTGGCGAGCTGCGCGGCATACCGATGCTGGCGCATACCCACGGGCAGCCGGCCACCCCGACCACCCTCGGCAAGGAGCTGGCCGTCCTCGCGGCGCGGCTGCGTCGGCAGCTGCGACGGGTCGCCGGCGCGGAGTACCTCGGGAAGCTCAACGGAGCCACCGGCACGTTCGGTGCCCACCTGGCCGCCGTGCCCGACGCGGACTGGCCGGGGATCAGCCGGTCGTTCGTCCGTGGGCTCGGGCTCACCTGGAACCCGCTGACGACACAGATCGAGAGCCACGACTGGCAGGCCGAGCTGTATGCGGACCTGGCGCGTTTCAACCGGGTGCTGCACAACCTCTGCACCGACGTATGGACCTACATCTCGTTCGGCTACTTCGCCCAGGTGCGCGGCCAGGGGACTGTCGGGTCGTCGACGATGCCGCACAAGGTGAACCCGATCCGGTTCGAGAACGCCGAGGCCAACCTCGAGGTGTCCAACGCGCTGTTCGACGTGCTCGCCTCGACGCTGGTGCAGTCCCGGCTGCAACGCGACCTCACCGACTCCTCGATGCAGCGCAACATCGGGTCGGCCTTCGGGCACTCGGTGCTGGCGCTCGACAACGTCAGCCGTGGGCTGGCGGGACTCGATGCGGTACCAGCCACGATGGCTGCCGACCTCGACGCGAACTGGGAGGTCCTCGGGGAGGCGGTGCAGTCGGCGATGCGAGCGCTGGCGGCCCAGGGCGTGCCGGGGATGGACGAGCCGTACGAGCGGCTCAAGGAGCTCACCCGTGGCCGGCGGATCGGGGCGGAGGACCTGAGGTCGTTCATCGCCGGACTCGGCCTGCCGGACGACGTCGCGGCCCGCCTGTCGGCGATGACGCCGGCCGGCTACGTCGGTGCGGCTCCCGAGCTGGTCGACTACCTGGAGGACTGACCGGTGGCGCGGAGTCGGAAGGCTCGACCGGACGACATCGGGGAGCTGGCGCTGGCGCTGCCCGAGACCGCCGAGGCGATCGTGTGGGGCGACCGACCGGCATACACGGTCAAGGGCAAGTCGTTCGTCATCTATCGGGACGCCCGGCCGGATGCGCTCGACTCCGACGGCGAGCGGCTCACCGACGTCGTAATGTTCAGCTGCTCGACTCCGGAGGAGAAGGAGGGCCTGCTGGCCAGCGGCGGGCCGTGGTTCACGACGCCGCACTTCGACGGGTACAGCTCGATCCTGGTGCGCCTGTCCGAGATCGGGCAGGTCACGAGGGACGAACTCGCCGAGGTCGTCGAGGACGCCTGGCTGGCGCGGGCGCCGGAGCGGCTCGCCAAGGAGTGGCTGACTGGTCGGGGTCCCCGCGAGGTATCGGCGCGAAGCGAAGAACCTCGTGGGGTGACTAAATCGTGACGAGACCCTCGGGCGTCTGGAAGGTCACCGCGAGCAACCCCGGTGTCCCGTGCGGTGCGACGAAGGTGAAGTCGATGACGGTCGACGTCTTGTCGGGGGGCAGTCCGAGCCACTCTTTGACCCGCTCTGGGTCGCCGGCGATCTGCAGCCCCTCGATGGTGACGGAGGTGTCGGCCCCGGCGCTCGGGTGGACGGACTCGTCCTCCCACTGCACGTAGTAGGGCAGCTGCGGGTCCGACATCAGGCCCTTGATCCCGATCTGGCGCCAGCGGAGCTCGACGCCGTCCGGGCGGTGCCGGTTCCCCTCCACAGAGGGCCGGCCGAGGCGCTCCTCGACCGGGTGGATGTCGTCGACCCGGACGCACCAGCCGAGCCAGCCGCCGCCGGCTTCCGAGCGGGCCTTCACGGCCTGACCGAAGGGGGCTTTGTCGGACGCTGGGTGGTCCAGGCACCCCACGACCTCGACGTAACGCTCGTCCGCGAGCGGCAGGATGATGTTGCGCGTTCCGAACCGCGGGTGGATCCCGCCATCGACCGGCTCCACCCCGATGAGCTTGGCGAGTCTGGCCGCTGTGGCCTGCAGCCCGTCATGCTCCGCGGTGTAGGAGACGTGGTCCACGCGCATGCCAACCATCGTGGCACACCGTCAGGGGTGCTCTTGACCACCCCTCATGGGGGTGCCCTCGGCGGTCCGCTGGCGTACCGCCTCGAAGAGGACGATCGCCGCCGAGGCCGCGACGTTGAGCGAGTTCGCCTTGCCGTGCATGGGAATTCGGACTCGGTATGCGGCTGCGTCGAGCAGGGTGTCGTCGGCGCCGTGCTTCTCCGCCCCCACCGCGACGGCCACATTGCCGGTCAGATCGGCGTCGGTGTAGAGGAGGTCGGTCTGGGGTGTGGTGACGACCAGCCGCGTCTCTCGGGCGGCCAGCCAGGCCAGGGTTTCGGCGGTCGTGGCGGTCGCGACAGGGACCGCAAAGACGGTTCCCTTGCTGGCTCGGACGACGTTCGGGTTGCCCCAGTCGGTCACCGGGTCAGCCGCGATGACGGCGCCGACGCCGGCCGCGTCGGCGGTTCGGAGCATCGCGCCGAGGTTGCCGGGCTTCTCGACGCCCTGGGCGACGAGGAGGAGGTCGTCCTTGGCGGTGTCCAGGGCACCCAGGGTCCGGCCGACCTGGGGGACGACGGCGAGCAGCCCGTCCGGACCTTCCCGGTAGGCGACCTTCTCGAATGCGGTCCGGTTGAGCTGGACGACCTCCGCGCCAAGCTGCCGGGCGTGGTCGACGATGTCCTTCTGGCGGCCGATCTCCTGGCTGCCGGCGTGACCGGACGGGCTGAACAGCTCGGGGCAGACGAAGACCGTCTCCGGGCGGATCCCCGAGGCGAGGGCCAGAGCCAGCTCCTCGTGGCCCTCGACGAGGGTGGTCCGGGTCTCCTCACGGGTCCGCCGCCGCCGCAGGGCGACGAGCGCCTTGAGCCGCGGGTTCGCGGGCGACGTGATGAGCAGGTCGGCCATGGCGGACCCAGCATGTCAGCAAGGTCCCAGCGGAAGTCTGCTCCCGCTATCCGGGGTGCGCTATCAGGGGTGCAACCCTCCGCTGGAGCCCAGGTCAGAGGAGCGAGCGGAGGACCGGGACCAGGCCGTCCTCCTCGACCGTCCCCGTCACCTCGTTGGCGGCGTCCTTGACCTCGTCGGGCGCCTGGCCCATGGCGACGCCGCGGGCGGCCCAGTGGAGCATCTCGATGTCGTTGCGCTGGTCGCCGACGGCGACGGTGTCGGCCGGGTGCCGAATGACAGGAACGAGACGGCCCACAGCGCCAAACGGCGCCCGAAACCGGGCTCGTGCCTGTCGATCGGCACCGCGCCGACGCGCTAGAGAAGCGAGCGGAGGACCGGGACCAGGCCGTCCTCCTCGACCGTCCCCGTCACCTCGTCGGCGGCGTCCTTGACCTCGTCGGGCGCCTGGCCCATCGCGACGCCGCGGGCGGCCCAGTGGAGCATCTCGATGTCGTTGCGCTGGTCGCCGACGGCGACGGTGTCGGCCGGCTCGACGTGAAGTGACCGGCGAACCAGCTCCAGCGCCGAACCCTTCGACACACCCTCGGGGTTGATGTCCAACCAGGCGGTCCAGCCGACGGCGTAGGACACCTCGTGGAGCCCCACGCGCTCGACCTGCTCCATGAACTCCTCGGACGACGCCTCCGGCCGCCGCAGCGTCACTCGGGTGGCAGGGTGCGCGACGAGCTCCTCCCAGTCGACGACGACCTGCTCGCCGCCGAGCTCGCCGTCCGGGAACGGCGCGCTGACCTTGAACCCGACCCCGAGGTCCTCCACCGCCACAAGCGCGTCGGGGATCTCCTCACGCAGCATGGTAAGAACCGGTCGCGGGTCGAACGTCACCGTGTCGACGATCCGATACCCGCGTGGCTCAGCGGGATCCAGCACCAGCGTGACCGCACCGTTCGAGCAGACGGCGTACCCGCGCTGCAGCCCGAGCATCGACACCACCGGCAGCGTCGCGACGATCGACCGACCCGTGGAGATGACCAGGTGGTGCCCGGCCGCGACGACATCGGAGACCGCCTCGTGCACGGCCGACGAGAGCGCGCCGCTGTGGTCGATGGTCGTGCCGTCGATGTCGAGGGCGATGAGCAACGGCGTGGCGGCGCCCGGGGCGGTGGCGGCAGTCATGGTCGCCACCACCCTACGGTCGGGTCAGTCGTCCGCCTTGAGGGCCTCTCGAACCCCGAGACGCCGGCCGGTATGCATGATCGAGCGCCGGTACAACCGCTCACCGACGACCATCGTCCACGCCGCGAACGCCAGCGTGACCAGCAGCGACACGAACGGCTCCCACCACGCCGCCTCGCCGGCCAGCAGCCGCTGCGGCATCGAGATCGCCGACACGACCGGCACATACGACCCGATCACCCGCACCACACCGTCGCCGAAGATCCCGACGAACATCGCGATCATGAGGACCGTCGTCAGGACGGGAGTCGTCGACTGCAGGTCCTCGCTGCGGGTCGCCAGCGAACCGGCCACCGCCCACAGGCAGGCCAGCGCAGCGAATCCGGCCACGAAGAAGACGAGGAACCACCCGGCCGACGCCGCGACGAGGCCGACCTGTGCCGCATACGAGGTGAAGGCCATCCCGATCAGTCCGACCCCGACGAAGAGGACCATCTGCCCCAGCGCGAGGACCGCATTGCCGAGCACCTTCCCGGCGAGCAGCTGCCGCAGCGGCACGGCGCTGGCGAGGATCTCCACGACCCGCGACTGCTTCTCCTCGACGACGCTCGTGGCGATCGTCATCCCGAACATGATCGAGGCGAAGTAGAAGAGGAAGCTGAAGATCAGCCCGACGGCGAGCTTGACCCCCTCGTTGGCATCCGGCTCGAGCAGCTGCGGCGTGACCGTGCCGCCAGCCGTGAGGACGGCCACGGTGGTGCCGGCCTCCTGCGCGTTGGCCGCGAGGGTGCGGTCGCCGACCACCTCGGTGACGTATGCGGTCATCGACGACCTCACGTCGGTCTTGCCGACCAGCCGCCACCCGTCGGAGGTGTGCACCAGGCCGACGTCGGCGGAACCGTCGCGCACGGCGGTCTCGACCGCGGCGGGGTCGGGCGCGTCCGTGACAGTGAGGTCCATATCCCCCTGTCGCTGCTGAGCGGTCTGCTCCACCTGCTCCATCACCGCGCGAGCTCCGTCGCCGGTGACGACGACGGTCACCTCGTCGCTCTTGCTGGCGAAGAACGCCTGGACGGCAAGGCCACCGGCGATGAGCAGCAACGTGATGAGCGTGCCGATGACGAAGTTGCGGTCGCGCAGCTTGACGACGATCTCGCGGGTCATGACGATCGGCCAGACCGCCTGTCCGCTGGTTCGCGGCGCTTCTGGTGCCTCGACCTCGGGCGTCTGCAACGTGGTGGTCATGCCGGGGCCCCCGCGAAGTATCGGAGCGGAGAACTTCGTGGGGTGGCTCATGCGGTCACCTCGCGGTAGATCTCGCTGAGACTGGGGACAATCGTGCTGAGCTCGCGAACTGACCCGCGGCGCAACGCTTCTCGCAGGATCCGGTCGGACGCGTCGGCGGCGACCAACTCGAGGACGGCGACCGGTCCGTCGACGTCGACGACGGCGACACCTGGGACGTCGCGGACCCAGCCGGCGTCCGGAGTCCCGCCGGAGAGACCCGCGGTGACGACCAGGCGGTGCAGGGTCCGGCCGCGGCGCCGAAGGTCCTCGACCTTGCCGCCGGCCACCACCCGCCCGGCGGACAGGACGACGAGGTCGTCGCAGATCCGCTCGACGAGGTCCAGCTGGTGCGACGAGAAGAGCACCGGCACGCCGCGGGCGGCCTGCTCGCGCATGAGGTCGGCCATCGCGTCGACCGCGTCAGGGTCGAGGCCGGAGAACGGCTCGTCGAGGATCAGCGCGATCGGCGACGACATCACCGCGGCGGCGATCTGGACCCGCTGCTGGTTGCCGAGCGACAGCGACTCCAGCGTGTCGTTGGCCCGGGAGGCAAGACCGAACCGCTCGAGGAACTCCTCCCCCGAGCGGCGCGCCGCCGCGGCCGACATCCCGTGCAGCCGGCCGAGATAGACCAGCTGGAACAGCACCGGCTGCTTCGGATACAGGCCTCGCTCCTCGGGCATGTACCCGAACCGGGCCCGCTCCTCCCACCCGACCGGACGCCCCCGCCAGAGGATCTCGCCGGCGGTGGGCTCGAGGATGCCCATGATCATCCGCATCGTCGTCGTCTTGCCGGCCCCGTTGCCGCCGACGAACCCGGTCAGCCCGCCGGGCCGCACCGTGAGATCGACGGAGTCCACGGCCCGCACGTCGCCGAACAGCCTGGTCAGTCCCCTGGTCTCGAGCATGCCTCAACGCTAAGCAGACCGGCCGCCGACGGGATCAGCCCGCGGACGGATTCGCGCGGTCCGTCTCAGGGCGGATGAGCCCGGCTTCGTGGGCGAGGACGACCGCCTGAACCCGGTCGCGGAGGTGCAGCTTGGCCAGGACGTTCGACACGTGGGTCTTGACCGTCGCCTCGCCGACGAACAGCTCGGTGGCGATCTCACCGTTGCTCAGACCCTTCCCGATGAGGACGAGGACCTCGAACTCCCGGTTCGTCAACAGGTCGAGTGACTCGGGTTGCCTTGCCGGGGAATGGTTTTCAGGGGTATGCGCAGGGTCGCCGGTCATTCGCTCGATCACCCGGCGGGTCACCTCGGGCGCCAGCAGGGCGTGACCGTTCCCCACGACCCGGACGGCATCGACGAGCTTCTCCGGCTCGGCGTTCTTGAGCAGGAACCCGCTCGCCCCCGCGCGGAGGCCGTCGACGAGGTAGTCGTCGCGGTCGAAGGTCGTGAGGATGATGACCTTGGCCAGGTCGCGAGCGGCGATCTCCCGGGTCGCCTCGATGCCGTCGGTTCCGGGCATCTGCACGTCCATGAGCACCACGTCCGGGCGCAGCCGGCTGACCAGGTCGACGGCGGCCGCACCGTCCGCCGCCTCGCCGACGACCTCGAGGTCGGGTTCGACGCCGAGGATCATCGAGAACCCCGAGCGGACCAGCGCCTGGTCGTCCACGACGACGACGCGCAAGGTCTCCGATTCGCTCATCGGGCGGACTCGACCGGCTCGGGCTCCCGCGCAACCGTGGTCGCCGTCGCGCGAACGAGTGGCAGCCGCACCCGGACCCGGTACCCGCCGGTCGCCCGAGGACCGATCTCGAGGGCGCCGTCCAGGGAGGCGACGCGTTCGCGCATACCGAGCAGTCCGAGGCCGGTACCCGAGGTACCTGTCCGGGGTCGCCCCGCGTCGAGGATCTCCACCTCGGCGAACCCGCTCGGTCCGGACCCGCTGACCCGGAGAACCACCGTCGCCGCGGACGCCGTCGAGTGGCGACGCACGTTGTGCAGCGCCTCCTGGACGGTGCGGTAGAGGGTCAGGCCGACCGCCGGCCCGACGTGCATCGCCGCGTCGGGCGGGTCGGCGACGATCGAGTAGGAGACGGCGAGGCCGTCGGCCCGGAGCTGCTCGACGAGCGCGGGGATGGCGTCCACCGACGGCTCGGGAGCGCGGCCGGGGTCGGCCTCGGCGCGTTCGCCCTGGCGCAGCGTGCCGAGCAGCGAGCGCATCTCGGTGACCGCCTCGCGGGCCGAACCCTCCACCGAGGCCAGCGCGGCCGAGGCCGCGGGCGGGTCCACGTCGAGCACCCGGCGGGCCGCCGCGGCCTGGACGCCCATCACCGAGACGTGGTGCGCGACGACGTCGTGCAGCTCGCGGGCGATCCGGAGGCGCTCCTCGACGACGGCGTGCTCCTTGAGCTCGGCCGCCTGGGTCTGCAGCGTCGCGGCCTGGTCGGCGAGCCGGGCGCGGCTGCGGGCGGCGTTCCAGGCGGCCTGACCACCGAGGACCGCCCCGCCGAAGTAGGCGACGTTGACGATGAAGGTGTAGGTGATCGCGGCGAGGATCGGGTTCACCGCGCCGCGCGATCGATCGGGGTCGGCGAGCTCCTCGTTCAGCTGGGCGACCGCGCTGCCGAGGAGGAACTGGTACGCGAGCCAGCCGAACATGAGGACCAGCACGCCGCCCATGACCATGAGGGCAGCGCGACGGTCCCGGGCCCAGGCCATGGCGCTGAACAGCGCGAAGAAGTAGAGGCCTTGGACCGAGAGCTGCATGGCGATGTCGGGCATCCGCAGGCCGACGAGGAAGAAGGCGAGCGACGACGCGACGGCGACGGCCAGGGGCCAGCGGCGGCGGAACGCGATCGGGGCCGCCATCGCGGCGATTCCGAGGTACTCCAACCAGACCGGGGTGTCGTTGCGGAGGCCGCCGCCACTACGCAGCATCTCCAGCCCCACCGCCGAGATCGCGAAGAGGACGAGAGCGATCGTCGCGTCCCGGCGCGCCGCGTCAGCCGAAGGGACGCGGACCCACCGGCTGTCGAGAGCGAAGAAGTCCGCCACCCGGGTCCGCCAGCTCGTCATCCCTCCAGCGTAAGGAGGAGGAGGCGCATACCGGATCAGCCTGGAGAGGGAGCTGCGCGCTTCGGCGTCCGAAATGCCGCCACGACGGCGACGATGTTGAGGCCGAGGAGGATCGCCGACGGCCAGACCGTCCCGTGGACCTGCGCCAGCGTCGCGATGACGGCCGCGACCACGGCCGAGGCGATGCCGATGACCAGCTGCGTGAAGGCGGACAGCTCCGGGAGCTCCGCGGCCTCGGAGAAGTCCACGAGGTAAGCCGACCGGGCCACGAGCACCGCGTCCGAAGCCAGGGTCGCCAGCAAGATGAAAATCGCGTGCACCCAGGGCGAGCCGATGAAGCCCAACCGCTCCACGAGAACCGCCCCGGCCGCCGCGACGGTGCTGCACAACGTCCCGCCGACGAGCTTGCCGCGGTAGCCCCGGGTGCGGAGGACCCACTTCCACAGCAGAGCGCCGGCGACCAAGGCGGTGCTCGACACCGCGATGATGACGGCGAGACTGCCGGGAACGCTGCCGTGGAGGGCAGCGACCCGGATGCTGAAGAACGTCGTGGCCAAGGCGACGGAAAGGAAGAGGATCTGCTGCGTCAGGTAACGACGCAACCAGGGGTACCGGCGGGCGGCCCGGGCGCCGTCCTTGAGGGTGGCGGTCAGCGTCTGGCGCTTCCCGGGTGTAGTCGGAACGTGCTCGATCCGCAGCAGTAGCGAGCAGACGGCGCCGAGAACGAGAAACCCCCCGGCGACCCACTCCAGGGAGAGATGACCACGAGCGGGTCGACATCGGCGAAGACCCATGCGGTCACGAGGGCGACAACACTGGCCATGGCTCCGCCAATGGCCGCCTGCGTCAACATCAAGGTGTGGCGCCGGCCCGAGGGGATGCCTCGCGCCAGGATGTCGGTGAAGGCGACCGTCCCGACTCCCCCGGTGAACCCCATCCCGAACGCCACGACGACGAAGGTGGTGTTCACGGCGGCGTGGTTGGGCAACTCGCCAGCTTGGTGGCCAGCCCGTAGCTGCCGCCGTTGGCGAGGAAGAGGGGGAAGTTGCGCTTCGGCGGATCGGCAGGCACGGCATAGCCGTCCGCCAGTGGGGTATGCGCCGCCGCCAACCCGGCCACATGGGTCACCGGAGGTTCGGCCGGGGTGACCGGCAGGACCCTCGGGTGGCTCGAGGAACCGCTAACCGGTCCCGGCTCGGGCCGAAGACGACGGCGTTCGGGCCGCCGCCACCACGGCGATGATGTTGAGGCCGAGGAGGATGGCCGACGGCCAGACCGTTCCGTGGATCTGCGCGATCGTCGCGATGCCGGCGGCGACCACCGCCGACGCGATGCCGATGGTCAGCTGGGTGAAGGCCGACAGCTCCGGCAGCTCCGCGGGCTCGGCGTGCTCGACGAGGTACGCCGACTTGGCCACCGTCACCGCGTCATTGGCCAAGGTCGCGAGCAGGATGAAGATCGCGTGGACGAGCGGTGACCCCACCAGCCCCAACCGTTCGACCGTGACTGCGCCGGCCGCCGCGAGGGTGCTGCACAGAGTGCCGCCAACGAGCATGCCGCGGTATCCGCGGGACTTGAGCACCCGCTTCCACAGCAGCGCGCCGGCGACGAGCGCGGTGCTCGCCACGGCGATGAGCACCGCCAGGCTGCCGGGCACGCTGCCGTGCAGCGCGGCAACCCGGATGCTGAAGAAGGTCGTCGCCAGGGCCACCGAGAGGAAGAGCACCTGCTGGACGAGGTAGCGGCGGAGCCACGGGTAGCGCCGGGCGGCCGCCGCACCATCCTTGAGCGTTCGGACGAGGGTCCGCCGTTGACCCGCCTGCATCGGGACGTGCTCCACCCCGACCAGGAGGGAGCACAGGCCCGCCATCACGAGGAACGCCCCGGCGATCCACATCAGCGAGATGTGCCCGACGATCGGGTCGCGGCTGGCGAACAGCCAGGCCGAGCCGATGGCGACCAGACAGGCCAGGGCGCCGCCGATGGCCGCCTGGGTGAGCAACAAGGTACTGCGGCGTTCGTGGGCGATCCCGCGCGCGAGCAGGTCGGTGAAAGCGACGATGCCGACGCCACAGACCATGCCCATGCCGAGGGCGACGCCGATGAAGACAATGTCGACGGCCAGGCTCCGGTTGGGCAACAGCAGGCTCACCGCGGCCAGGACGAACAGCAGGGCGCCGGCCCCGACGTCCATCAGCGCGAGCACCGCGCGGCTGGACAGCCGGGTCGACAGGATCATCGGCGCCAGGGAGAAGCCGATCAACGACCCCAGGGTGTTCAGCGGGTCGAGCAGGCCAGCGACGAGGAGGGACCCACCGAGCGCGGCGCAGAGGAAGGGCAGCACCACGTTCGTGCTCGCCAGCTTGCCGGCGAGCCCGTACCCGGCGCCCTGGCCGAGGAGGAGCCCATAGTTGCGTCCTGGTGGCTCAGTCGAGAGTGGGGTCGGGTCGGCCAGCGGAGTATGCGCCGTCGCCGTTCCCGCGACCGTCTTCACCGGAGGCTCGCCCATCGGGACCGGCAGGGTGCGGGCGCGCTCCGGCGCCGTACCCGGACGCGACGCTGCGTCCGGCATGGCTCAGGCCTGCGGACGGAGGACGTCGAGGCCCAGGTACGGGCGGAGAGCCTCGGGAACGACGACCGAGCCATCGGCCTGTTGGTGGGTCTCGAGGATGGCGACCAGCCACCGGGTCGTGGCCAGCGTGCCGTTCAGGGTGGCCACGGTGCGGGTGCCACCCTCGGGGTCGCGCTCGCGCACGCCGAGCCGGCGGGCCTGGAACGTCGTGCAGTTCGACGTCGACGTCAGCTCGCGGTACCTGCCCTGCGTGGGGATCCACGCCTCGCAGTCGAACTTGCGCGCCGCCGGTCCGCCGAGGTCACCGGCCGCGGTGTCGATGATCCGGTACGGCACGTCGATGGCCGCGAGCATCTCGCGCTCCCAGGCGAGCAGCCGTTCGTGCTCGGCCTCGGCCTCGGCGGCCGTGCAGTAGACGAACATCTCGATCTTCTGGAACTGGTGGACGCGGATGATGCCGCGGGTGTCCCTGCCGTGCGAGCCGGCCTCGCGGCGGTAGCAGGTGGACCAGCCGGCATACCGTTTGGGACCGCTCGAAAGGTCGAGGATCTCGTCGGCGTGGTACCCCGCGAGGGCGACCTCCGAGGTGCCGGTGAGGTAGAGGTCGTCGGCCTCGAGCCGGTAGACCTCGTCGGCGTGGGCGTCGAGGAACCCGGCGCCGGCCATGATCTCCGGGCGCACCAGGGTGGGCGTGACCATCGGCGTGAAGCCGTAGTCGACCGCCCGGGCAAGACCGAGGTTGAGCAACGCCAGCTCGAGCCGGGCGCCCACGCCGGTGAGGAAGTAGAACCGCGAACCCGACACCTTTGCGCCGCGTTCCATGTCGATCGCCCCGAGCCGCTCACCGAGGGTGAGGTGGTCGAGCGGCTCGAACCCCTCGAACTCCCTTGGCGTGCCGACGATCTCGCGCACGGTGTAGTCGTCCTCGCCACCGGTGGGGACGCCGTCGATGATGACGTTGCCGACCCGACGCGTCAGGAGGTCGAGCTCGCGACCGCGCTCGTCGGCCTCCGTCTCCAGCGACCGCACCCGCGCGGCGAGGTCCTTTGCCTGGGCGACGAGGGCGGCCTTCTCGTCGCCCTTGGCGGCGGCCACCTGCTTGCCGAACGACTTCTGCTCGGCGCGCACCCGCTCGAACTCGCCCAGCGAGGACCGGCGCGCCTCGTCGGCGGCGAGGATCGCGTCGACGATCCCCGGGTCCTCCCCACGGGCCTTCTGCGAGGCACGGACGACGTCCGGTTCCTCGCGCACGAGCTTGATGTCGATCACCCGGTCAGGGTATCGAGAACCCATGGCCGACCTGCCGCCCCTTTTTGCCGAGGATCACACGTGCGAAAGGTGCGGACTCGCATACCTCTCGCTCGACGTCGACAGCGCCCTCGGCCTCGTCGCGGAGTCGACCGAAACGCTGGCCGCGCTGCTGCCCGCGGTCGACGAGGCGACGTTACGTCGCCGCCCCTCACCTGACGTCTGGTCGGTCGTCGAGTATGCGTGCCACGTCCGGGACGTCCTGCTCACCTACGCCGTGCGGGTCCACCGCGGGGTCGTCGAGGACCGGCCGGCGCTCGACCCGATGTACGGCGACTGGCGGGCCGAGCGGTTCGGCTACTCAGCGATGCCGGTGGACGTGCTGCTGGTGGAGCTGGGTGCGGCGGCCACTGGGTTCGCGGCGGAGGTCGGGACCGTCCCGGACGACGCGTGGGAGCGGACCGTGATCCGCCGGCCGTCGGAGGAGCGGACGGTTCGATGGCTGGTCCGCCAGGCGGCGCACGAGTGCGTGCACCACCTGGGCGACATTCAATCGGCCCTCTGACCGGCGTAGGTCGGGTGCAGCGGCTCCCTGGTCTCGAGGAGGGTCTTGAGGGCGGACAGGACGCCCATCCAGCCGGCTCCCGCGACCCCGGCCGCGGTGCGAGGCGCGCCCTCGAGCCGGTCGTGGATGACGGTGAGCAGGCAGGTGCCGTCGTCGTCCGGGGTGATCTCCCACGTGACCCGGCTCTCGGCCTCCTCGGCGAGCTCAGGGTCGTACAGCGACGTCCAGCCGTGCACGACCCGGTGCGGCGGGTCCCACTCGAGCACCTGGGCGTCGCCCCAGCTCGCACCGTCCGGGCCGAACGACGCATACCCGTCCGGGGTGATGGTGATGGCCGCGCCGTGGAAGTAGCGGCGAGTGAACTCGGGCAGGGTGATGGCGTCCCAGATCTGCTGGGGTGTGGCCTTGATGATGATCCGGTAGACCTGGGTCGCGGTCCCCTCGTCGGGGATGACGGCCGGTGACTCGGTGGCGGGCAGGCTCATTGCGGGCGCTCCTGACGGGACTCGAGGGCGGACTTGAGGTCGACGAGCGCGGTGACGCGCTCGGCGCGGTACTTGTCGACCCAGCGGTCGGCGACGAGCTGGATCGGGACCGGGTTGAGGAAGTGCCGGGTCGCGCGGCCGTCCTTGCGGGTGACGACGAGCCCGGCCTCCTCGAGGACCCGGATGTGCTTCATCACCCCGAACCGGCTCATCGCGAACTCCTCCTCCAGCTCACCGAGCGTGCGACCGTCGCGGTCGAAGAGGAGGTCGAGCAGACGGCGACGGGACGGGTCGGCCAAGGCCTTGAACACCGCGTCGTCGTCGTCCGGCACGGTTCGACGATAGGTGACCTTTTGGTCACATGTCAAGGTCTTGAGCGCCGACACAGGGCCTCCGTGGTCGGGCGACCCGCATACCCCGCGCACTCGCCGAACGGACAGTTCGGGTCAGACTTCGGTGACGACGTCCTCGTACTCGAGGCGGGGCAGCCGGTCACGGAAGGCGTCCGACGCGGGGTGGCCGACGTTGACGACGACGAGACTCCGGTGGCGGCCGTCGGGGAAGAACTCCGCGTCCACGCCGGCGGCGTCGAAGCCGGTCATCGGGCCGGCGGCCAAGCCCGCGGCGCGGATCCCGACGATGAGGTACGCCGCCTGGAGCAGCGCGTTGAACGTCGCCATCCGCTCCCGGGCGGACTCGTCCGCGTCGAGCCGGTCGCGGGCGTCGGTCACGTGCGGGAAGATCCGGGGCAGCTCGTCATGGAAGTCGACGTCCGCGGCGAGGATGAGGGTGAGCGGGGCGATCGAGGTCTTCGGCTGGTTGTTCCCGCTCATCAGCTCGACGAGACGCGCCCGGGAGTCCGGGGTCCGCACGGCGACGACGCGCAACGGCTGGGTGTTCATCGCCGTCGGTCCCCACTTGACCAGGTCGTGGATGGCACGGACCTGCTCATTGGTCACCGGTTCGTCGGTGAACGCGTTCGCGGTGCGGGCGGAGCGGAAGAGAAGGTCCTGGGCGTCCTTCTCCAGCTCGAGATAGGTGTCTGGGGTGGTGGTCACGGCTCGTTGAACCGTCAACTACTCCAGAATGTTCCTTACTGCAACTACCCCCGGACGTCGTGGACGTGGTGGAAGAGGTCGTGGAGCAGGTACCGCCCGAGGGAGTCGACAGTGAACGTCGACCCGTTGCTGCGGACGCCGGTCCGGCCCCACTCGTCGTCACCGACCCGGGTGTATGCGTCGGCCAGCGCCTCTCCGGACTCGGTCACCTCGTCGGCGACGACGGCCGGGTCCTGCTCCCAGTAGCGCTCCGCGAGGGCCGTCTCGTCCTGGTCCCAGTTGGCGAAGGTCGGGTTGTCCTCGGCGAGCATGAGCCCCAACCGCTGCCGGAACAGCCGGTGCACGTCGCGGACGTGGCAGCCGTACTCCAGCGGGGACCACGTCGTCGGTGCCGGTCGGGTGGTCGCGTCCGGTCGCGCGAGGACGTCGGGCCAGCGGGATGCGGCATCGCGAATGAGGGCGGGGATCGCGACCGGTTCGACGCTGGCCGCCTCGAAGCCGCACTCCGGACACGGCCGCTCGAGGGTCCACGTCCAGTCCTTGGCGTCGGGTTCGGGCCGGGCGGGTTCGAGCTCGCTCACCGGTCGAACCTACTGCCCGGACAGCGCGTACCCGCACCCGCTAGCGTCGGCCTGTGCTCGACAGCCCGGCGTTCTGGATCGTCGTCGGGGTCGTCGTCCTCATCATCGTCATCGCGGTCGTCGTCGCCCGCCGCGAGACGGTCATGGAGTTCACCGGCATCACCGGGCGGCGTCGGCGGCCGCACCGCGACGACTTCCGGCCCGAGGGCGCCGAGGAGGACGTCGCGCCGCTGAAACGCGCCGGCGTCATCGTCAACCCGACCAAGTTCGGCGACGTCGCCGCGGTCCGCGCCCGGGTCACCGCGGTCTGTGTAGCCCAGGGATGGGGCGAGCCGCTCTGGTACGAGACGACCATCGCCGACCCCGGTACCGGCCAGGCCCGGCAGGCGGTGGAGGACGGCGCGGCCGTGGTCTGTCCGCTCGGCGGGGACGGCACGGTGCGAGCCGTCGCTGCGGCCCTGGTCGGGACCGAGACCCCGCTGGGACTTCTCCCCGGCGGCACCGGGAACCTGCTGGCCCGGAACCTCGACCTGCCGGTCGACTCGATCGAGAAGGCCGTCGTCGTCGCGTTGACCGGCCAGAACGTGCGCATCGACGTCGGCCGGATGGCGGTCGACCCGTCCGGCCAGCACGCCGTCCCGGATGAGCACATCTTCCTCGTCATGGCGGGGATCGGGCTCGACGGGGCGATCATGGTCGGCGCCCCGGAGAAGCTCAAGGCGCGGGTGGGCTCGGCCGCATACATCGTCTCGGGGTTCCAGAACTTCCTCGGCCCGCAGTTCAAGGTCCGGATCAAGGTGGACGGCGAGCCCGAGTTCTCCCGGCGGACCCGCACCGTCATCGTCGGCAACTGCGGCCGGCTGTTCGGCGGACTGGTGCTCATGCCCGGCGCTCGCCCCGATGATGGCGTGCTCGACTCGGTGGTGCTCTCGCCGCGCGGCATCGTCGGCTGGTCGGCCGTCGCCGGTCACGTCGTCACCCGCCAGCGACGCGGTCACCCGCTCATCGACCGGCACGCCGGCGAGGAGATGCGGATCGAGGCGGACCAGCCTCAGGAGGTCCAGCTCGACGGCGACGCGATCGGTACCGCCCGCTCGATGACCGCCACGGTGGACCATCTGGCGCTCGTCGTGCGGGTCGGCGTCAATGGTCAGGCGAAGGGCCTCAACGGTCAGGCGAAGAGCCTCAACGGTCACGCGAAGAGCGCGTCACCCCAGTAGCCGCCCTCGCGCAGCCCGGGCGGGCACGCGAAGAGGGCCGAGCCGTTGTGTTCGATGTACTCGTTGAGGACGTCCTTTTCGGCGAGCGCCCGCTGCATCGGGACGAACTGCTTCGCCGGGTCGCGCATGAAGGCGATGAAGAACAGCCCCGCATCGAGATGGCCGACGCCGTCACTGCCGTCGGTGAAGTTGTAGCCGCGGCGCAGGATCTTGACGCCGTTGAGGTTGCTCGAGTGCGCCAGCCGGACGTGCGCGTCGACGGGGATGGCCGGCTCGCCATCGGCGCCCTTCTTGGTGAAGTCGGGCTCGTCGAACTCCTGCGTCTGGCCGATCGGGGCACCGGCCGCCTTGGTCCGGCCGATCGTCGCCTCCTGGTCCTGCAGGTTCGTCCGGTCCCAGACCTCGATGTGCATCCGGATCCGCCGGGCAACGAGGTAGGTACCGCCGGCCATCCAGGTGGCAGCGCCGGGGACGTCGGAGGGCGCCACCCAGACGTGCTCGGAGATGTCCGCGGTCTCCTCGGCCTTGAGGTTGTTGGTCCCGTCTTTGAACCCGAACAGGTTCCGCGGGGTCGCCTGGGTGGTGCTCGTCGACGACGTCCGGCCGAACCCCAGCTGCGACCAGCGGACCGACACGATCCCGAAGCCGTGCCGGACCAGGTTGCGGACCGCGTGCACCGCGACCTGTGGGTCGGTGGCGCAGGCCTGGATGCAGAGGTCGCCGCCGGACCGGGCCGGGTCGAGATCGTCGCCCCGGAACGCCGGAAGCTCCTGCAGCGCCGCCGGTTTCCGGTCGGCGAGCCCGAACCGCCCGTCGAACAGCGAGGGCCCGAACCCGATGGTGACGGTCAGCCCGGACGCCGGGAGCCCGTAGGCCTCGCCGGTGTCCTGGGGCACGCCGTACGGACCGCCACCGACCACGCCGCCGGGTGCCGCCTCGGCGCCGACCGTCATCCGCTCGGCGGCGCGGGTCCACTTCTTCAGCAGATCGACGAGGAGGGCGCGGTCCTTGGTGACGACGTCGAGGGCGACGAAGTGCATCCGGTCCTGGGCCGGCGTGACGATCCCCGCCTGGTGCTCGCCACGGAACGGGATCGCCGCATCGAGGCTGGCCTGAGCGGTGGCCGGCGCGGGGTCGGTGGTAGGAGCAGCTGCCGCGCGCGCCGCATACGCGCCGCCGAACCCGACCGCCGCTCCGGCGAGTGCCGCACCCGCGGAGACGCCGAGCAGCCCGCGCCGGCTGACACCGGTCGAGGGCTGGAGGGCCTCTTGTGGGACGACAGGCTCGGTCACGAGGTCGTGGTCCCTCCCGACGTGGGTGCAGCGCCGGCCTCGACGACGGCCGGGACCTTGGCGACCTGCTCGGCGAGCGCGTCGAGGTTGACCGTGAGGACCTTGATGTCGTCGGCGGAGACCGCGGTGAGCACGGCGTAGTCGGCGCCGTTCTTGTGGCGGTCGACCCCCTGGTTGATCGTCGTGAACGCCTGGTCCAGCGCGGTGGCGAGGTCGGGCTGCCGCTCGGCGATGACCGGACGAAGCGCCTCGAGCGCGGCCTGTGAGCCCTGGAGGTTGGCCTTCATGTCGGCGAGGTCGGTATGCGAGTACCGCTCCTCCTCGCCGGTGATCTTCGTCGTCGCGACCTCGTCGAGCAGCTCCTTGGCGCCGTTCGCGATCGAGAGGGCGGTGAACTCGACACCCTTGGCCTTGTCGACGATGGTCTTCACGTCGGCGAGGAGCTGGTCGGCGATCTGGGCGCTGTCCGCCTTGAGGCCGTCGACCCAGAGGTCCTTCTCGAGGCGGTGGTAGCCCGTGAACGCCATGCCCTCCTCGGTGACGTCCTCACGACCGTCGATCTTGGGGTCGAGGTCGCCGAACGACTCGGCCACCGGCTCGATCCGCTCCCACGGCACTCGCGCCGGCGTGTAGAGGGCCTTGGCCTTGGCGACGTCGCCGGCCTTGACCGCGGCGACGAACGCCTCGGTACCGGCGAGCAGCTCGGTGGACTGCTCGGCGACGTAGGCCTGGTAGTCGGTGATGGCCTTGGCCACCTTCTGGTCGGCGCTGCCCGGCTGGGCGTTGCCGGTCACCGTGAACGCCGCCCGGATCCCGTCGCCGACCATGCCCGGCTTGCATGCCGTGGTGAAGGTGCCCGGCTCGGTGATCTCGACCTTGAGCTCGCGGCTCAGGCCGGGGGTGATGTTCTCGACCTCACCGACGATGCGGTCGCCGGCGCCGTAGACGTAGAACTCGGTGATCTTGGAGCCGGTGTTCTGGACCTGGAACGTGATCGTCCCGGCCGACGCGGTGTTGACCGAGACGCCGCACTCGCTGTCGGTGGCCTTGACGGCGATCGGGCCGCCAGCTGCGGCGGACGTGGCCGAGCCAGTGCTGCCGCCGGACGACGAGCACGCGGCGAGCGCGAGCAGGGCGACGACGCCGGTCAGGGCGATGGTCGGGCGGGTGAACGACATGCAGGGGCTCCCGAGGTCTCTCGTGATGGGGCGGGGCGTGGTCAGGCGCCGGTGCGCGCGGCCGGAGTCGGGCTCGGCGGCGGCGTGCTCGGCACCTTGACCGGACGCAGGAACAAGGTCAGGACGATGCCGACGTAGAGGACCCAGGCGACCGCCTGCAGCCACGTCGTGTTCGGGCTGAAGTTGAAGATGCCCTTGAGCAGGGTTCCGTACCAGGAGTCCGGCGGGACTGCGGCACTGACGTCGAAGGCGAGGTTGTTCAGGCCCGGGAGGAACCCGGCCTCCTGCAGGTCGTGGATGCCGTAGGAGAGGATCCCCGCCGCCACGATGATGAGAAGGATGCCGGTGTAGCGGAAGAACTTGCCCAGGTTGATCTTCAGCGCGCCCTTGTAGATCGCGATGCCCATGAGCACCGCGCCGCCCAGGCCGATGATCCAGCCGAGCATGGGTTGGATCTGCCCCTGTCCGGCGGCCTCGGTGGTCGCGTAGAAGAAGATCGCCGTCTCCAGGCCCTCGCGGCCGACGCCGAGGAACCCGACCAGCGCGATCGCCCACGGCCCCACGTCGAGAGCCTTGTCGAGGCGACCCTTGAGCTCGCCGGAGATGGTCCGTGCGGCGGTCCGCATCCAGAACACCATCGCCGTGACGAAGCCGACGGCGATGATCGAGGCGAGGCCACCGATGAGCTCCTGCTGCTCGAAGGAGAGCCGGCTCGTGCCGTAGGTGAGCAGGGCGCCCAGGACGACGGAGAGGACCACAGCCGCGGCGACGCCCAGCCAGACGTACTTCAGCGCGTAGCGCCGGTCGGTCTTGACGAGGAAGGCGGCAAGGATGACGACGACGAGGGCGGCTTCCAGGCCTTCGCGCAGCCCGATGAGGGCGTTGCTCACGAGCACAGGGGGATCCTCCGAATTACGTGACAGGGCCCTGCCCTAATCGGGACGGCCCATCAGAGCACAGGTTAGCCTCACCTAACAAGTCGCAGGGGGAGGATCAGCCGCGAAGGTCGTCCAACCAGCGGCGCGCGTCCGCGAAGTCGTGGTCGCTCATCCCGACCACCGGGGTGGTGGGGCGGCCGTCGGCCCGGGCATACGAGCCGAGGTAGCGCACCTGCGCGCAGACCCGCCTGAGGCCCATCAGCGTCTCGGCGACGCGAGCGTCGGCGATGTGGCCCTCGATGTCGATGGAGAAGCAGTAGGAGCCCATCGCCTCGCCGGTCGGCCGCGACTCGAGGCGGGTCATGTTGACGCCGCGGGCGGCGAACTGCTCGAGGAGCTCGAGGAGGCCACCGGGGTGGTCGTCGCGCTGGTAGAGGACCAGGGTCGTCTTGTCGGCTCCGGTCCGCGCTGGGGTCTGACCGGGCCGGGCGACCAGCGCGAACCGCGTCACCGCCCGCCCGTTGTCGCCGATGTCCTCGGCGAGCACGTCGAGGCCGTGGATGCGGGCGGCGACGGGCGCGCATACGGCTGCTTGGTATGCGGCGACGGTACCGACCGTGGGGTCGAGGTCGGCCGCGGCGGCGGCCGTGGAGAGGGTGGTGAGGTAGGCGGCGGAAGGGAGGTTCGCGTTCATCCAGGTGCGGACCTGGGCCCAACCGTGCGGGTGGGTGCCGACGGCGCGAACGTCGGCGAGGCGGGTTCCTGGCCGGGCGGCGAGGACGAAGGTGACCGGGACGAGGACCTCGCCGGTGATCACGACGTCGGAGCCGACCGAGAGGGCGTCGAGGGTGGCGCTGACACCGCCCTCGACCGAGTTCTCGATGGGGACCATGGCGGCGTCGAGGGTTCCGGCGCGGAGCGCTTCGAGGGCGGCGACGACGGAGTCGCACGGGACGTGCTCCTGGCCCTTGGCGGGGGCCCAGTCGTCGAGGGCCATCTGGCAGAACGTCCCGGCGGGGCCGAGGTAGCCGTAGCGCGTCGTCATCGCTCCCTCATCCGTCCAGTGGTGCGCGTCGCGGCGGTCTCGGGTCCGGATCGGGCCGCGCGGAGGGCCTGCTGCTCCTCCGGCGTCAGGGTGACCTCGCTGGAGCCGCCGACGATGCCCTTGGCGTAGGTGCGAGACTCGCCGCGCGCGTGGATCGAGGAGATGACCAGGCCGTCACCCTCGTCGTCGACCACCGCGCAGGAGAAGCTCAGCCGGCCACCCATGTCGCCGAACGCGTCGTACCGGACGACGGCGACGTTGCGGAGGGACTGGCGGAGGTCACGGCGGACCGCGTGGACGTCCTCCCGGACCGTGTCGACCTGGTCGGCGAGGGTGCGGAGACGTTGCTCCTGCCCCGCGGCGAGGGAGGCGACATCGGTCTCGCCGCCGGGCCAGAGGACAGCGAACCTTCGGCGCATACGGGACAGGCGCAGGTGTGAACCGATGGCGAGCGCCAGGGCGACGAGCGCGACGATCCCGAGTCCTACGGCCAGCCCGGTGAGCTGGGCCGACGTCAGGGTCACCGCAGCGTCACCTGACGGTTCACCAGGCCGGCGCGAGCGCGGCGCTCGTCCGCGGTGAGGGGGGCGTCGTCGACGGCCGCTTTGGTCAGGGCCGTGGCCATCGCGGTGACGGCGTCGGGGAAGTCCTTCGCCGTGGCGTCGGCGGGGACCTCCCAGACCGGGACGAGCAGCCCGCACGCCCGGAAAGCGCCGAGGAGGCGGGACTCAGGGGTCAGCCGGTCGGCGTCGGCGGCGTGGAGCCGGGCCAGCGCGGCGGTGGCGTTGTCCTCGTCGTAGGGGAGTACCCAGCGCACGTAGCTGCGGCCGTTGATGACGCACCAGTAGACGGAGTCGCCGCCCTCGACGCGCTCGGTGGGGATGACCGACTCATTGGCGCGCTCGAGGGACTGCTGGCCCTCCTCGTCGAGGTCGTTGTCGCCGACCCAGAAGTCGAAGCCCTCGTGCACGGTGACGTCGAAGGGGGCGCTGGTGTCGAGGATGTCCTGGAGGCGTGGGCTGTCGGTGGTGGGGTTCGGGACCTGGGTGACCGGGGTGCCCTCGTCGGACTCGGCGGCCAGGAGGAGGGCGGCGGCGATGTCGCGGCTCGGGTCTCCGCTGGTGGCGCCGGACTGCGTGGCGACGAACAGCTCGCCGCCGTTGCGATGGAGGGCGGGCCAGGCGAGAGGCAGGACCGTGCAGACGGTGGCTTGTGGACCCGCCGTCAGGCTGATGCCACCGGTGGCGGCCGGAAGGATCTCGCGCAGCGCCACCCAGTCGGTCTCACCGGGCAGCCCCTCGAACGGCCGGGCCACGAAGGGTGCCGGGGCCGGCCGCGCCTCGGTTGCGGCGGGACGGGTGGTACGTCGGCGGCTGGCCTTGCCCATGCGCTGAACCCTAACGGGGTATGCCGGTGCTTCCCCGCGCGTCCCACGCTCCGCGGCGCCGGTGCGGTACCAGCCGGATCCGCACAGCGCCCGCCGCCTCCCGGACCGGCGCTTGACGCAGCGTCGAGATGCTTGACGCATACCGAAGGCACTCGACGCGTGTTCCACCGTGCGTCGAGAGGCTCGACGCTGCGTCGAGTCGGGGCGCGCACCGGGCCGGATCCGCTGGGGCCCTCATCCCCTCACCGGCCGCCTCGATGCCGCGTCGCTGGCCGCCTTGACGCAGCGTCGAGGCGCTTGACGCATACCGGAGGCACTCGACGCATGGTCCTCCGCGCGTCGAGTGCCTCGACGCAGCGTCGAGCCGACGCCGGGGAGACCTGCGCCGAGATCAGTGGGAGCGGCGCCGCGACGGTCCGCCGAGGGCCGCCCAGACGGTACGGCCGTTGCGCTCCTCGGTGACGCCCCACTCGTGGGCCAGGCTGCGAACGATTCGCAGTCCCCGGCCGGACGACGCCCACAGCGACTGAGGCGCCGGACGCGGTGTCGAGACGCCACCGCCGTCGCTCACCTCGACCTCGACGACCCCTGCCTTGACCTTCCAGTGCACGCGGATCATCCCGTCGGCCAGGGGTCGGGCATGCCGGAGCGCGTTGGCGATCAGCTCGGAGACGACGATCTCGGCCTCTCCGACGGTCTCGGAAGCCACCCCGCGAGAGTCGAGGTCGGCCACGAGAACTCGACGGGTCTTGGCGACGGCGGAGGGCGCCCAGGGCACGCGGATGGTGCGGGGCCGCTCCCCCGTGTCAGCCGCGGAGGCCGTCGTCATCGGGGATGGCCAGGTGGTCTGCGACGTGCCCCTCGTCTGCACCGTGCCGGCACGTTGTGCCAATGACTGTTCACCGCCTTGTCGTGCGCTGCCCCTCCGGTCACTGCCCCCGCAGACGACCGAGCCACGCAGAGGTTACCGGTTGCGGCCGAGCAGGTCGAGCACGGCGGCGGGACGGTTGCTGATGATGGCGTCCACCTCCAGCTGCGAGCAGAGGCGCATGTCGTCCTCGTCGTCGACGGTCCAGACCCACACCTCGTCACCCGTCTCGTGGCGTTCGGCCACCAGCTCCGGCCGCTCCCGTACCAGCGCGAGGTCCAGTCCCGCCGTACCCGCGCCCGCCACCAGCCGCGTCGCCCGCATCGGCAGCGGCTGCTGCGCCGAAACCAGGAGGACCAGCGGCAGCTCCGGACAGAGGCTCGCCATCCGGCGCACGGCCATCGTCGAGAACGACATCATCCGCGCCCACACCTCGCCGGGCCGCTGCGCGCCGCACAGCCCGTACTCCTTGAGCAGCTCCGCCACCGCATGCTCGACCCGGCCGCCGGCCCGCGACGGGTGCTTGGTCTCGATCGCCAGCCCGATCTCACGACCCGCCCCGAGGGCCAGCTCGATGAGCTCCCCCATCGTCACCAGCGCGCCATCGTCCCGGTTGCGGTTCGCCCCGTCGTGCCTCCACGCCCCCCAGTCGACCGCCCGCAGCTCGGCGAGCGTCATCGACGACACGATCCCGGGCGATCCCCCGGTCCGCTCGAGGGTCCGGTCGTGCAGGCAGACCAGCTCCCCGTCGGCGGTCAGCCGGACGTCGCACTCCAGCGCGTCCGCCCCCTCCTCGATGGCCAGCCGGTATGCGCCGACGGTGTGCTCGGCGACGGTGGCGGAGGACCCTCGGTGGGCGATGACGAGCGGCGCGCTCCGGGGGCTCAGCACCGGCATATCGTGGCACGGTGGGCGCGGCGCGAGACTCACACGGCCGCCCGCCAGGGCGTTCCACCCATGTGAACCTCCCCCCCTTCCAGCGCCTCGTCGACGACCACTGGCGCGACGTCGCCCGGCTCGCCCGTGCCCTCGCCGGCCCGGTCGACGGTGACGACGTGGCCCAGCAGGCGTGGACCCAGGCGTATGCCGCATACCCGAGCCTCACCTCGGCCCGGAACCTGCGGTCCTGGCTGCTGACCATCACGCACCGCTGCGCGATGGACCTGCACCGGTCCCGCGGCCGCCGGGCCGAACCGACCGACGACGAGACCGTTCTCGCGGGGTCGGCCCGGGTCGACGGACCGGAAGCCGGCCTCACCGACGAGGAGCTGTGGGGGCGGGTCGCCCGGCTGCCGGAACGACAGCGGGAGGCGGTGGTCCTCAAGTACGTCGGGGACCTCGACCACCCCGCCATCGCCGAGCTGCTCGGTACCACGCCCACGATGAGCCGTCGCCTCGTCAGCGACGGCCTGAAGAACCTGAGGACCAGCGCATGAACGACATCGAGACCCGACTCCAGACCTACGCCCCCGAGCTGCGGCCGCCGACCTTCGACACGGCCGACGTGTCCTACGTCGTCGACGACACCGCCGTCGGACGGATCCTCTTCGCCCGCAACGAGGCCGGGGCGCTCGTCGCCTCGCGGTACGTCGCCGACGACGAGGCGGTCGACGCCGTCCTCGACCGGCTGTCCCACGCCGTGTCACCACGAGTGCTCCGTATGCCTGCTGCGCTGGACGACGTGCGCCGACAGGTCGACGAGTTCCTGGCCGGCCGACGTCACGAGTTCGACGTCGACGTCGACCTCGTCCTTGCGACGCCATTCCAGCGCGAGGTCCTGGGGACGCTCGCGCGCACGGTGGGCTACGGCGAGCGGCAGACCTACGGCGGCCTCGCCCGGGCCATCGATCGGCCGAGCGCCTCGCGCGCGGTCGGTGCGGCCCTCGGGGCGAACCCGCTGTGCATCGTCGTCCCCTGCCACCGGGTCGTCGGGTCGTCGGGATCGCTGACGGGGTATGCGGGTGGGGTCGCCGCCAAGGAGTACCTCCTCACCCTCGAGAACCCCACTGTCTAGCGAACTCGCTAGACAGTCGTAGCGAGCCCGATCGACGTCCGAGAGGCGGCGGCGGTCATCACGGTGCCATCCTTGGGGCCCATGACCGCCGCCGCACCTCATCGGCGCGCGGACATCCAGGGCCTGCGGGCGCTGGCCGTCGCCGGGGTCGTCGCGGCTCACGTGTTCGGCTGGCCGGCCAACGGCTACCTCGGGGTGGACGTCTTCTTCGTCATCTCCGGCTTCGTCATCACCGGCGTGCTGCTGCGCGACCGGCAGCGCCGGGGCCGGGTCTCGTTCAGGGCCTTTTACGCACGACGAGCCCGGCGGATCCTGCCGCTCGCCCTGGTCGTCATCGCCCTCACGGTCATCGCCTCGGCGTGGGCCCTCAGCGGTCCCCGCGCCGACGAGGTCCGCGTCGACGCGCTCTGGTCCGCTGCCTTCCTCGCCAACTGGCACTTCGCCGCCGTCGGCAGCGACTACTTCGCGCTCGGCGACGCCCCGTCTCCACTGCTGCACTACTGGTCCCTTGGCGTCGAGGAGCAGTTCTACCTCGTTTGGCCGTGGCTGGTAGCGGCGATCCTCGCCGTTGCGGCCGGCCGCCGGTTCGGCCGCGCCCTCCTTGGCGGTGTCTGCGTCGCGGTGGTCGGCGCTTCGGTCGCGTGGGCCGTGGTCCAGGTCGACAGCGACGCCATCACCGCCTACTACTCCTCACTGACCCGCGCGTGGGAGCTCGCCATCGGGGCCGCCCTCGCCTGTGTGCCGGCCGCGGCGGTCCGTCTCGGCGCGACGGCGCGGGCCATGCTGTCGTGGCTCGGGCTGGCCGTCGTCGTCGCTTCCTTCGTGCTGCTGTCGGACCAGTCGGTACCCGTCCCCGCCGCGATCGCCCCCACCGTCGGCGTCCTCCTCGTCCTCGTCGCCGGTATCGGCGAGCCGGTTCGTGGCGCCGTGTTCCTCACCAACCCGGTCAGCCGGTACCTCGGCGACATCTCCTACGGCCTCTACCTCTGGCACTTCCCCCTGCTGGTCCTGCTGGCCGCCGTCGTGCCGGTCTCAGCAGTGACGCAGACCGTCGTCGTGGTCCTCACCCTGGTCCTCGCGACGGTCAGCTACTTCCTCCTCGAGCGGCCGATCCTCGACGCCCCGACCGCCCGAACCGGTTCCTGGCGGGCGTGGTGGGTCGCCCGTCGCCGCGGGATGATCGCGGCCGGCACGGCAGCGGTATGCCTCGTCGCCGCCGGGATCGGGGTCGCCAACGCCGGTCCGGGGGCGTTCGACACGCTGACCGAGCAGCCGGCAGCAGCACCGGCTCAGACGCCCGCCGCGCCCGACGTCGCACCCCCTGCTCCGGTTCCGACCAGTGAGGCCACCGCGCCGACTCCGACCCCCACGACGACGACGAATGCCGCGATCCCCCTCGGCCCGACCGGTGAGGCCCTGCGCGCCGGCCTGGCCAAAGCGCTCGCCGCCAAGTCCTTCCCCGCCGACATCACCCCGAAGCCGGACCAGTGGGCGACTACCGCCGACCAGAGCGCGGCGATGAAGCCCTGCGTCGCCACCGTCGCCAGCAACCCCAGCTCGTGCACCTTCGGGAATCCGAACGGCCCCGAGATCGACATCGTCGGCGACTCGCTCGGAATCCCCTTGCTCGCGGCGGTCGTCGCCGCATACGGCAAGGATTACAAGATCCGCGGCCTGACCAAGATCGCCTGCGCCGTCAACGGCGTCGACGCGAACTACGGCAAGGACGAGTGGGCCGTCCCCTGCGTCAACCACCGGAGGATGGTCATCGACTACGTCGCCAAAGCCAAGCCGGCCGCGGTCCTCGTCATCGAGACCTACGCCTGGGCCACTCGGCTGAAGTCCAAGGCCACCGGCGACGCCCTGGCCGACGAGTGGATCCGTGCCGACGAGGCGTTCACCCAGGCGCTGCGGCAGGGCACTGACCACGTGGTGTTCGTCTCGGCGTCACTCCCCGGTGTCGCGTTCCTCGACTGCTACCGCGCCGGCGGCTCACCGAGCCGCTGCGTGACCGGCATCCCCACCTTCTGGCAGCAGACTCATGACGCCGAGCGCCGGGTCAAGGGCGCGACGTTCATCGACACGCTGCACTGGTACTGCGTCGACGGTCGCTGCCCGATCTTCACGTCCGTCCGCGACACCGTCCTCAAGGGCGACTATCTGCACCCGTCGGTCCAGTACATGCGGCTGGTCGCCGACGACCTCCGCTACCGGCTGTCGGCTGCCGGCGTCCTCCCTTAGCGTCCGAGCTCGGATGCGGCCAGCTGCGGTCCGGTGAGGAAGAGGGCGTCGTCCAGATCGGCCCCGCCCAGCCGGGCGCCGCGCAGGTCCGCCCCGAGCAGGTCCGCCATTCGCAGGTCGGTGCCACGGAGGTCGGCGCCGATGAGCAGGCTGCTGCGCAGGTCGGCTCCGCGGAGCGTCTCGTTGCGCAGGTCGCGACCGACCAGGTCACGACCGCGCAGGTCCGGCCCGCCGAGTCCCTCGCGAACCGCCGCGCTCACCCGCCCCAACAGGTCTCCGACCTCGGTGCGCACCGCGTCGACGTCGAGACCCGCGAGTCGGCCCGCCGGCCACGCTGAGGTGTCGGCCAACCGGTCTGCAGCGACGCCGACCTCGCCGGCCAGGTCGCCGGCCAGTGAACGCGAGGCCGCATCGGCGAGGTACCACCGCATCTCGTGGACCGCACGGAGCGTCGCGAACGCCCCGAACATCGGCGCGGCCACCTCGGGATCGTCCCGCCACGACCGGCCGCCGAAGGTCACTTGGACGACCTGCTGTCCAGCCCCGAAACAGTCGAACGTGACACACCCGGAGAACCCCGCTGGCCGTAATTGCGAGTGGATGCCGCACCGGTCGTCCGCGGCCAGGTGACGGCACGGCATGCCCGCCGGCTTGTCGATCGCGAAGTCCGCTGAGCGGGTGAACGGCAGTGCGACACAACAGAGTCCGGCGCACCGCGCACAGTCGGCACGAAGCTCAGCAACATCGGTCGCCACCTCAGGAGGCTACGTCGTTAGGGTGGCGGAGTGGCTCCCCGGTTCATCGCCGCGCCCCTCACTGACACCACGTGGGGCGACCTGGAGACCCTCGCCGGGCGCTCCGGCTCCACGGTGCTGCGCAGCTGCTGGTGCATGTTCTACCGGACCACCGGAGACTTCGGGCTGACCGTCGCGTCGGGCCCGGAGCACCGCGACTGGCTTCGCGATGTCGTCGACGACGGGGTCTCGCCCGGGCTGGTCGGCTATCTCGACAGGCAGCCGGCCGGCTGGATCAGTCTGGGGCCGCGCGCCGACTTCCCGCGACTGGAGGGCTCGCGGATCACGCGCTCCGTCGACGAGACACCGGTCTGGTCGGTGGTGTGTTCGTTCGTGGGCAAGGACTTTCGCGGCCAGGGCGTCCAACGACGGCTCGTTGCAGCGGCCGTCGACTTTGCTCGCGACCACGGCGTGAGAACGCTGGAGGCCTACCCCGTCGACAAGCCTGCACGCGGTGACAACGGCGCCATGTGGTGGGGATCGCGGTCGCTCTACGAGCGCGCCGGGTTCAGGGAGGTCGAGCGGCGCAGCGCCACCCGCGTCGTGATGCGCCGGACTATGCGTCCTCGGGCGTCGGCGTGATCGAGGTCCGACCCGGGCGGGAGGACGACCTCGTCGCCCTGACCGCCATCTACAACCACTACGTCACCACGAGCCACGTCACCTTCGACGACGTACCGTTCTCGGTCGACGAGCGACGCACCTGGTTCGCGCACTACGGCACGACCGGGCCGCACCGGCTGGTCGTCGCCGAGGACGGCGGACACGTCGCCGGGTATGCCACCAGCAGCCCGTTCCGGCCGAAACCCGGCTACCGCACGTCGGTCGAGACGACGGTCTACGTCGCTGACGGTGCGGGTGGGCGCGGCGTCGGAAACGCCTTGTACGCCAGGCTGTTCGCCGAGCTGGCCGACGAGGAGCTGCACCGCGCATACGCCGGGTTGGCCGTCCCCAACGAACCCTCTCGCGCCCTGCACCTGCGGTTCGGGTTCACGCCGATCGGCGTCTACCGGGAGGTGGGCACCAAGTTCGGCCGGTACGTCGACGTGGAGTGGTTCGAGCGGCCCCTCTGAGCCGGACCGGTTCTGCTAGGAAGAGCCATGCTCATCGCGGCTCAGCTCGTCGCCGGCCTGGCGGCGGTCCTCCACGTCGTGTTCTTCGTGTTCGAGAGCCTGCTCTGGACGCGACCGCGGGTCTACGCCCGGTTCGGCATCGCGTCGCGCGAGCAGGCCGAGACGATCCGGCCGATGGCCTTCAACCAGGGCTTCTACAACCTGGCGCTGGCCGTCGGCCTGTTCGTGGGCATCGTCATGCTCGGCCGGGACGGCGCCGCGGGCGTCGTCGGCAAGACCCTCGTCATCTTCGCGACCGCCTGCATGGTCGTCGCCGGCCTTGTCCTCGCGTCGACGGGACGGAGGTACTGGCGGGCCGCCGCGATCCAGCTCGTGCCCGCCGCGGTGGCCCTGGTGCTCACGCTCCTGGTGTGACACACGCCAGGGGTAGCGTCGAGACCATGGCCGACACCATCCCCCTGCACGAGGCGAACGACGCTGTCCCGGGCTGGCGCGCCCTGGCCGCCGGGCTCCACCTCACCGTCGCCACCGCGGACTTCGCCACCGCCTTGGCGCTCGTCGACCGGATCGGCGCGATCGCCGAGGAGCAGCAGCACCACCCCGACCTCGACCTGCGCTGGGGCCGGGTCCACGTCGCCACGACGAGCCACGATGCCGGGGGCATCACCGACCGCGATCTCCGGCTCGCGACGTCGGTCAACGAGGTGCTCGCCGAGATGGGCCTTGAACCCGAGACCACCCGAGTCGCCGAGATCGAGCTCGCCATCGACGCCCTGGACATCGCCGCCATTCGGCCGTTCTGGAAGGCCGTGTTCGGCTACGACGAGCGTGGCTCCGACCTTGTCGACCCCGAGGCGATCCGCCCGCTGCTGTGGTTCCAACAGATGGACGAGCCCCGGCCGCAGCGCAACCGGATCCATATCGACGTGTGGGTTGCCCAGGAGGAGGCGGAAGCCCGGATCGCCCGCGCGATCGAGGCCGGCGGACGGGTGGTCTCCGACGAGTCGGCGCCCCAGTTCTGGGTGCTCGCCGACCCCGAGGGCAACGAGGCGTGCATCTGCACGTCCGCCGAACGGGGCTGACGGCAACCCGGTCGAAAGACCTAAGAGCGGTCGGTGAACGAATGGTGCTCGTGCGCCACCACCCAACGACCGTCCTCCTTGCGCAGCCCGATACTCAGCCGTAGCCGACGCTCCGGGATCTCCGCCAGCTCCTCCGCCGTCGCACACTTCAGCAGAGCCGTGGCCCAGGCCACGTCCGTCCCCGCCGTCACGTCCAGCCGGGTGATCTCGAACACCGCCCCGTTTGCCTGCCACTCGAAGAAGGGCGGCCAGACGCTCCGGTATTCCTCGATGCCGCGCACCCCGTCCTCCGGTGGCGGCACGTCGAACATGACGATGTCGGCGCTGTGGTCGGCCACCACCGTCGCCAGGTCGCCGTGGTGGACGGCACGCGTCCAGCCCTCGATGAGGTCGCGGATCTGCTTCTCGTCGTCGGTCACCGGCCCATCATCGCCGACCCCACCGACGGGTAAATGAGTCGACAGGACGCACCGACCGTGGTGTCCTCGACGACGTCCCAGCACGAACGAGAGAACTGGAACGAGCAATGCGAGCAGCCCTCATGTCCCCGCAGGTACGCACCCACCGAACGGACGTGAAGGCCTTTGCTCTCCCCGGAACCCACCCTCAACCTCGGCATCTTGGCGCATGTTGACGCCGGCAAGACCAGCCTGACCGAGCGCCTCCTCTACGAGGCCGGCGTTCTCCGCGACCTCGGCAGCGTCGACGGCGGCGACACCCATACCGACACGATGGCGCTGGAGCGCCGCCGCGGCATCACCATCCGCTCGGCGGTCGCCTCGTTCGCGGTCGCCGGCCTCGCCGTCAACCTCGTCGACACCCCAGGCCACTCCGACTTCGTCGCCGAGGTCGAGCGCGCCCTGGCCGTCCTCGACGGCTGCGTCCTCGTCGTGTCGGCGGTCGAGGGTGTCCAGGCCCAGACCTTGGTCCTCTTCCGCGCCTTGCGGCGGCTGCGGATCCCGACGGTGTTGTTCGTCAACAAGATCGACCGCGGCAACGCGGACCCCGAGGGCGTCGTCGCCGAGATCCGCGACCGGCTGACGCCGGACAGGGTATGCGTGGGGTCCGTGTCCGAGCCCGGCTCGCCGGCCGCCGGCATACGCCTCGACGACACCGACCGCCTCACCACCGAGCTGGCCGGGCTCGACGACGAGGTCCTCGCGGCAGCGGTCGGCGACCGACCGGCCTACCCGCGAGGTGAACTGACCACCCGGCTCGGCCGCCTCACCGCGGCCGGCCGCGCCTTTCCCGTCCTGTTCGGCTCGGCGATCACCGGTGCCGGCGTGCGCGAGATGATGGACCTGCTTCCTGTGCTCCTCCCCCCGCCGCCCGCCGATGTCGACGGGCCGGCGTCCGGCGTCGTCTTCACCATCCGACGCGGCGACGACGGCGAGAAGCTGGTGCACGTCCGACTCGGCTCCGGCACCCTTCAGATTCGCGACCGCGTCGACCTCGGCCACGGCCAGGAGGAGCGGGTGACGGCGATCCGCGTCAACCGACCAGGTGGTGCGGAGACGTCAACGTGCCTGCGAGCCGGGCAGATCGGCGTCGTCCGAGGGCTGGAGTCGGCCCGGATCGGCGACCCGATCGGCCCGTGGCGCTCCACGGTCGCCGACCAGTTCGTCCGACCGTCCCTCGAGACGGTCGTCGATCCCGTGGACCCCGCGGACCGGGTCCCGCTCTACGCGGCGCTCGGCCGCCTTGCCGAGCAGGACCCGCTCATCGACGTGCGCCAGGACGACGGCCGGCGAGAGGTATCCGTCTCGCTGTACGGCGAGGTGCAGAAGGAGGTGCTGGGCACCCTGCTCGAGACGGACTACGGCGTCCCGGTGACGTTCCGGGAGTCGACGCCGATCTGCGTCGAGCGGCTGGTCGGCGACGGTGCCGACGCGGAGCTGATCGCGACCCCGACCAACCCGTTCCTCGCCACGGTCGGACTCCGTGTGGAGCCTGCCGCCGTGGGGTCCGGCGTCACGATCGGCCTCGAGGTCGAGCTCGGGTCGATGCCGTCGGCCTTCTTCGCGGCGGTCGAGGAGTCGGTGCGCACGACGCTGCGTCAAGGACCCCACGGCTGGGAGATCCCCGACTGCGCCGTGACGATCACCCACTCCGGATACTGGGGACGCCACAGCATCGGTCACGCCGACTTCACCAAGAGCATCTCCAGCACAGCCGCCGACTTCCGCTGCCTCGCCCCGCTCGTCCTCATGACGGCACTGCACCGCGCGCGGACGAGGGTCTGCGTGCCGATCCACCGGTTCGAGCTCGAGATCCCCGAGCGCCGGTATGCGACGGTGCTCGCCGCCCTGCCGCGGGTCTCGGCCACGCCGCTGGAGACCACGCAGAGCGGGAGCCACCTCGTTGTCCGGGGCACGGTCCCCGCGGTGGCGGTGCACGCGCTCCAGCAGCGGGTCCCCGACCTCACCAGCGGAGAGGGCCTTCTCACCACACGACTGGACCACTTCGCGCCTGCGGTCGGTGCGCCGCCGACCCGGCCGCGCACCGACGACGACCCGACCGACCGCGTCAACTACCTCAAGACGACAACGCGGCGGGTGGGGCGCTCGTGAGGCCGGCGCTCCGGGCCTCGACGGCCCGGATCACCCCGGCCATGTCGAGGGCGCCGTGGCCCAGTGCCTCCGCTTCGGCATACAGCGCCTCGCTGACCGTAGCCAGCGGCGTCGACACGCCGGCCCCGGTCGCGGCGTCGGTGATAAGCCGAGCGTTGTAGAGCACGTCGGCGATGGCGGCCTGGACGGACAGGTCGCCGGCCCGCAGCTTGGCCAGCTTGGTCCGCGAGATCGGGCTGGCCATCTGACCGCCGTCGAGCACCGCCACGAACCGGTCCAGGTCGAGGCCGAGCTGCTCGGCGAAGTGGTACGACTCGACCAGCCCGCAGACCGTCGTGACCAGGTAGAGGTTGACGGCGAGCTTCATCCGCAGTCCCGACGGGACCGGACCGCAGCGCACCACCGAGGCACAGGCCGGCGTCAGCAGCGGTTCGACCACGTCGAGGTCGGCGTCCTCACCGCCCAGCATCGCCACCAGCCGGCCCTGCTCGGCCGGGACCCGTGAGCCCGAGACCGGCGCCTCCGCGTACCGTCCGCCGGCCCGCACGACGTCCCGGCCGAGCGCCTCGGAGTACGCCGGCGACGTCGTCCCCATCGGGACGACCAGCCGTCCGCGGACCAGCTCCTCGAACCGCGCCGTCCCCCGTCCGAGGACCGCGTCGACGACCTCGCCGTTGGCCAGCATGATCAGCACCACGTCGCTGCGGTCGAACAGGTCCTCGACGCCGCCCGCCACCTCGGCGCCCTGCGCTCGGAGCGTCTCGGCGGCCGCGGGCGACCGGTTCCACACGAGCAGCGGCTGCCCGGCCCGAACGAGGTTGCGGGCGATCGGCGTCCCCATGACGCCCAGCCCGACGAATCCCACCCGTCTCATGCGGGGAGCATCGCGGCCGAGGGGCCGGCGACGCGACGCGAGCAGCGGGCATACCTGGTCAACTTCCTGCCACAGCGCCGGGACGCTGCGATGCTGGCCGGGTGGGAACCCGCAATCCCGCCGTCGACGCCTGGTTCGAGACCTACGACAACCCGCAGGCGGAATTGGTCCAGCTAGTCCGGACCGCAGTCCTCGATGCCGCCCCGGAGGTCACCGAGGCGATCAAGTGGCAAGCGCCGACATTCGTCTACCGCGGCAACATCGCGTCGTTCTACCCGAAGACGAAGACCCACGCGTCGCTGATGTTCCACCAGGGCGCCTCGCTGCCGGACCCGACCGGCCTGCTCGAGGGCAGCGGCGACGTCTCGCGCGTGGCCAAGTTCCTCGACGCCGACGACCTCGCCCGCAAGCGCCACGCGCTGCAGGAGATCGTCCGGGCCTGGGTCACGGCCAAAGGCTGAACGAGCCCAGAGACTGGAACGCCGTGGCACCACCCGCTCGGGGGTCCGGGTGGCGCCACGACACCTGCTTCATCGTGGACCGGCGGGAACCGTTACACGGCCGACAGTGGCGGGTTTCCGCCACTGTCGGCCATGGTCACTGCACGGCGATCGTGGCCAGGTCGGGGAAGCCACCGAAGAGGTTGTTCTCGGAGTACCCCTTGATGTTCGACCCGCGCACGTAGGTGAACTTCTGGCTGGTCAGCGGGACGACGGCCCCGTCCTTGCTGATCTGCTGGTCGATCGCGCCCCACGCCTTCTCCCGAGCAGCGGTGTCGGGGATCAGGTAGGCCGCGTCGATCGCCTGGTTGACGGCGTCGCTGTTGTACCAGCCGTAGTCCTGGTTGGAGGAAGTCTCGGTCAGGTTGATCCGGCCGTCGAACAGCGGCGGTAGCACCGTCGAACCGGACGGCCAGTCCGCGCCCCAGCTCGCCCAGAACGCGTCCTTGGACTTCTGCGCCGCCGCGGAGATGGTCCGGTAGTAGCCGCTGCTGGCGACGCCGTCGAGGGTCACGTTGAAGCCGGCCTGGTCCCAGGTCTGCTTGAGCGCGGCCAGTGCGGCGTCCCGCGTCGCGGTCTTGCGGTAGACCACCGTGATGTTGACCGGGAGCGTCTTGCCGGCGTCCTGGAGCACCTTCTTCGCCGCCGCCGGGTCACCCTGGGTGGGCGCACCGTACGGGTTGAAGTCCTTGCTGTAGCACGCCAGCGCGGGGTTGCAGACCGAGTAGCTCGGCGTCATGACCTGCTTGCCACCGTTGGCCGTGACGTAGGCGTCGCGGTTCGTCGCCATCGCGAAGGCCTGCCGGACCTTCGGGTCCTTCATCGCCTCGGAAGTGACGTTCGGCTGGATGTAGTCGACGAACGGCGCGTCCGGGTTGGTCGTGCGCTGACTGGCCGACGGGTTCGAGGCGATCTGCGGGAGGATCGAAGCAGGCGCCGTCACAAACGTGATGGCGTTCTTGTCCTCTCCGCCGTCGGCCAGCAGCCGCTGGTAGATCTGCTCGCTCTGGATCCCCTCGATGTCGACGATCTTGTCGGGAAGGGCCTTGCGCAGCGGATCGGTGGACGCGTCCCAGTTGGGGTTCCGTACCCAGGTCCCCCCCTTGTTCGGGTCGAAGGTTCCCTCGAGCTGGTACGGACCGTTGCTGAAGACGTCGAACAGGGACTTGTCGCCCTTGTCCTTGTCCTTGCGGAACGGCGAGTATGCGGCGAGCGACGCCACCGCGTAGTTGAAGTCCGCCCACGGCTTCTTGAAGTGCAGCGTCAACGTCTCGCCGGCGCAGGTGATCGCCTTGTCGAACTCCGCCTGCCCGTCGCCCTTGTACGGACCTTTGTAGACCGGGGCCCCGTCGGCGTCTGCGGGAACGTCGAGGAAGCTGAGGATGTACGTCGGGCCGTTGGAGATGACGTCGGTCGCGAACGTCCGTGAGATGCCGTATTTCACGTCCTCGCAGGTGACCTTCTGGCCGTCCTGCCACGCGGCCTTGCCGGTCAGGGTGAACGTCCAGGTCTTGCCGCCGTCGGTCATCTGGCCGGTGTCGGTCGCGAGGTCAGGCACGAGCTTGGCGTCGGCACCGGTCGAGAAGGTGACCAGGCTGCGCGCATACACGCGCGAGGCGAACTCGAGGTCCGCGCCGACGTAGCTCGCCTGCGGGTCGAGGCCGTTGTGCGGCCCGAGGTTGATGACGTAGAGCGTCCCGCCCTTCTGGCCAGGAGCCGCTGCCGAAGCCCCGCCCGTGGCGGAGCTCCCCGACCCGCCGCCCCCGCACGCCGCCACCGACACGCATACCGCTGCCGCCAGTAGCACTCCCGCTCGCGCCCTTGACATCATCCTCACGTCTCCCGTCGTCGTGTGGCATACCCCGGGCACAGGGTGCGCTCCGTCCCCGCGGTCGAGGCAACGATTTAGGTGGGACGGAATCGACGAGAGATTCGCGTTCGCGAGTCACCATGGCGGTATGACCGTGCCCACGATCGACCGGCTGCCGCTGGGCTACTTCCGGCATCCGGCGGCCGACGTGGCGAAGTACCCGGGCGTCGACATCCGGAGCGCGGTCATCGTCTGCGGCTACCTGGTCCGGGCCGGCGGGACGGTCGGCCTCTTCGACACCGGGATCGTGGCCGACGCGGAAGCAGCGGAACGCTACCGCCCTCGGGCGTTCGACCTCGACGCCGCGCTGGGCCGTGTCGGCGTGCGTCGCGAGGACATCGAATGGGTCGCCAACTGCCACCTCCACGCCGATCACGCGGGCGGCAACCACCTCTTCCCCGAGGTGCCGGTCTACGTGCAGAAGGAGGAGCTCGTGGCGTCCGAACACCCGGACTACACGGTGCGTTCCGCCGCCGTCGACTACGCGGGAGTGAACCTCCACGTCGTCGACGGTCCGGTCACGGTCGCACCTGGAGTCCGGCTGGTCCCGACGCCCGGCCACTCTCCCGGACACCAGTCGATGCTCCTCGACGGACCAACCGGATCCACCCTGCTCGCGGGACAGGCCTTCGACACCGCGACCGAGTATGCGTTGGCGGACTTGGCTTTTCGGCTCTCGTCGTCCGCGGAAGAGCAGGACTTGGCCTACCCGGCCTGGATGCCGGAACTGGTCGCGAACCAGCCAGTCGCGGTGCACTTCGCCCACGACCTGGCCGGCTGGCATGCACCGGCACCGGAGCTGCCTGCGTCGGTGCCGGCGCCGATCTACGAGAGCGAGCTGCGGTGATCACCTACGTGCTGAACACCGACGTGCTGGGGAGCACCCGGTTCACCTTCTCGCCGATGGCCGAGGTGACGCTCAGCCTGCGGCTGCTGGGCTGCCCGCAGCCGATGCACATCCACTCGCCGTGGCTGCGTCAGGCGCGACAGCGGCTCGACGGGGTCGACCTGCCGCTGCTGCTGGCGGTCACGCCACCGGGAAAGTGGATCCTCTCCTGCCTCATCCCCCAGTCGCCCGGGCCGCAGGTGACGATCGAGGAGCAGCTCCGCGGGTTGACCCAGACCCACCCGGACAGCATTCGGCGCGACCTGGAGGAGGTCTGGGGTGAGGAGCCCGCGCTCCCGCGGCGGGTTCAGGAGCTGGTGGACGCCGGCGCAGCGGGCCTGGGTCAGCTCGCCGAAAGCCTTTGGGACTACTGGGATGCGGTGATCGAGCCGTACTGGACGAAGATCTGCGCGGTGCTCGAGGACGACGTGTCGTTCCGGGTCGCCGCGCAGGTGAACGGGGGCCTGTACGCGCTGCTGGAGGACCTGCATCCGGAGGTGAGCCTCGAGGGGAACCTGCTGCACGTCGACAAACCGAAGCACGCCACGGCGACCTACGAGGCGCACTCGATGACGTTGACGCCGTCCGTCTTCGCGTGGCCGGGCCTGATCCTCGACGACGGTGAGGGCGAGCGGTTCGGGCTCACGTACGCCGCCCGTGGGGTCGGCCGGGTCTGGGAGGGGTTGTCCACCATGGACCGCACCGATGACGAGGACCCGCTGGCGGCGCTGCTGGGGCGGACCCGTGCGGCGATCCTCGAGATGACGACGGTCCCCATGTCGACGACGCAGATCGCACACGAGCTGGGTCAGAGCCCCGGTTCGGTGAACCAGCACCTGTCGGTGCTCCGGGGCAGCGGCCTCGTTGTCAGCCGGCGGTCGGGACGGTCGGTGCTCTACCGCCAGACCCCGTTGGCGCAGTCGATGATCGCGGCGCAGCAGGTGGCGCGCCACGGTTCGTCCGCCGTCGCGTCACCGCGTCAGCTGGGGCGCTGACTTCTGCTGCGTCGTCGACGTTCCTAGGATCGGCGTGTGACGACGGAGGACGGTGTCCTGGCCGTGGACCGCGACCCGCGGACGCTGACCCGCACGCACTTCGACTATGTCGTGCCGGCAAGCACGCGGTGGTCCGACAACGACATGTACGGGCACCTCAACAACGCCGTCTACTACGAGCTGTTCGACTCGGCCATCAACGGCTGGCTGATCACCGGAGGAGTGGCCGACGCGATGGACAGCGCGGAGCTCGGCGTCGTGGCGGAGTCCGGCTGTCGGTTCTTCGCGGAGCTGGCCTACCCCGAGGGGTTGGACGTGGGAGTGCGGATCGAGCGGGTGGGGCGCAGCAGCATCACGTATGCGCTCGGGCTGTTCGCCGCAGACCGCGACGAGATCGCCGCGCTGGGTCACTGGGTGCACGTCTACATCGACCGGGTGTCGCGCTCCGCGGTGCCGATTCCCGCCGGGGTGCGCGAGTTCCTCGCCGCGGCCGAGGCGGTCCGAGCATGAAGATCACCGGCGCCGTCCTCGAAGAGGTGGGCCGCCCGGGCCCCTGGGCCGAGACCCGGCCGCTGACCGTGGCGGAGCTGGAGCTCGACGAACCGGGACCTGGTGAGGTGCTGGTCGCGATGGAGGCCGCCGGGGTGTGTCACTCCGACCTGTCCGTCGTCGACGGTAACCGGGCCCGTCCCGTCCCGATGTTGCTGGGTCACGAGGCATGCGGCCGGATCACGGCGCTCGGCGCCGATGTGACCGACCTCCGCGTAGGACAGCGGGTCGTCATGACCTTCCTGCCCCGGTGCGGTCACTGCGCCGGCTGCGCCACCAACGGCAGGATGCCGTGCGGTCCGGGGTCGGCCAGCAACACCGCCGGCGAGCTGCTGGGTGGCGGTCGGCGGCTCTCCCGCGACGCGCAGCCGGTGAACCACCACCTCGGGGTGTCCGCCTTCGCAACACACGCGGTCGTCGACACGCGGTCGATCGTCGCGGTGGAGGACGACATCCCCGTCGAGGTCGCGACGCTGCTGGGGTGTGCGGTCCTCACCGGTGGCGGAGCGCTCCTCAACGCGGCACCGCCCGAGCCGGGTCAGAGCGTCATGGTCATCGGGCTGGGTGGCGTGGGCATGGCGGCGTTGATCACCGCCGGCGCTCTTGGCGTCGACACCGTCATCGCGGTGGACGGCGTTGGCAGCAAACGCGATCGGGCGAGAGAGCTCGGCGCGGCGACGGTCTTGGACCCGAGCGAGCTGTCCTCTCGCGGGGTCAAGGCGGACGTCGTAGTGGAGGCGGCGGGCAACGCTCGAGCCTTCGAGGCGGCACTGGGCGCCACGGCACCCGGTGGTCGGACCGTGACCGTGGGCCTGCCGCACCCCGACGCCCGAGCAGCCGTATCTCCGCTGCAGCTGGTGGCCGAGGCGCGCACGATCATCGGCAGCTACCTGGGGTCGGCCGTGCCGGCCCGCGACATCCCCCGGTTCGCCGAGTGGTGGCGGGGGGGCCGGCTTCCCGTCGAGGAGCTGCTGTCGTCCCGGATCGGCCTCGACGAGATCAACACGGCCATGGACGAGCTCGCCGCGGGGCGGGCCGTCCGTCAGCTCATCCAGTTCTGAGGTTCTTCGAGCAGCCATCTTTTGCCCCTTTGGCGAAGGGGAGCCAGGATCGGGTGGACGCAGCTCGTGGAACGAAGGAAGGTGAGGATGAGGATCGCCCAGATCGCCCCGCTGGCGGAGCCGGTGCCCCCGGAGCTGTACGGCGGAACCGAACGAGTGGTGTCCCTGTTGACGGAAGAGCTGGTCCGCCGTGGACATGAGGTCACCCTCTTCGCAAGCGGTGACTCCGATACCGACGCGCAGCTGGTGTCGGTGACCCGCGAGGCCTTGCGTCGCAGCCCTGAAGACGTCGACCAGAACCTGCACCTGATGCTCGAGCTGGGGATGGTCTTCGAGCACGCCAAGAACTTCGACGTCATCCACAGCCACGTCGACTACTTCTCCCTCCCCTTCGCGCGGCTGGTCGACACACCGGTCCTGACGACACTGCACGGGCGCCTCGACCTCCCGGGTCTGCAGACCATCTATGGCCGGTACCGCGAGGCGCCACTGGTCTCGATCAGCGTCAACCAGCGCGAACCGCTTCAGGGTGTCCACTGGGTCTCGACGATCTACAACGGAACCGACGTCGAGCGGTTCACCTTCTCCGAGACGGGCGGCGACGGCTTCGTCTTCGTCGGCCGGATCTGCCCCGAGAAGAACATCGAAGGGGCGATCGCCATCGCGCGGCATACCGGCGTGCCGCTCCGCATCGCCGCCAAGGTCGATCCGGTCGACCAGGAGTACTACGAGTCGGTGATCATCCCTCTCATCGACGGCGAGCACGTGGAGTACCTCGGCGAGCTCGGCGACGCCGACAAGGACGCGCTGTTGGGATCCGCGCGTGCCCTGCTCTTCCCGGTGGACTGGCCGGAGCCGTTCGGCCTGGCGATGACCGAGGCGATGGCGTGCGGGACGCCGGTCCTCGCCCTGAAGCGGGGGTCGGTACCCGAGGTCGTCGAGGACGGCGTCACCGGGTTCGTGCGGGACTCCGAGAAGGAGCTGGCCGACGCCGCCGCCGGAGTCGACAGCCTCTCGCGGCGAGCGTGCCGGGAACGCGTCGAACGCCTCTTCAGCGTCGAGGTGATGACCGACGCCTACGAGCGGGTGTACCGCTCAATCGTCGCTTAGCGGTCAGACCGTCTCCTCGGTGTAGTCGGCGCTCATCGGCTTGAGCGTCCCGAGCGACTCGGCGACCACGAGGGCGTCATCGCCGGGCTCGAGCCGGAAGTAGGCCGGCGGGTTGACGAAGGCCCGGCCGGCGCGGCCGATCGCCAGCAGCGTGGCGGAGTGCTCGGCCCGAAGGGTCGTCGAGAGGTCGTCGATCGACATGCCGGTGTAGGCGTCGGGGAGGTTCACCCGGTAGAGCTCCGACCCCTCGCCGCCGGAGACGATGTCGGTCACCAGCTCGGCGAGGCCCGGGTACAGCGACGACCGGGCGAGCAGCCGGGAGGCGATCCGCGAGGTCACCATGATCTCGTCGGCCTTGGCGCGCCGGAAGTGCTCGACGTGCGCCGGGTTGTTGACCTCCACGACCGTGCGCACCTGAGGGGCCATCGACTCGATCGCCATCACCGTGAGGATCGAGCGCATGTCGGACTCGTTGCTCGCGTCGGCCGGGCAGACGACCGCGGCCATCGCCTCCTCGATGCCGGCTCGGCGCAGGTCGTCGGCGGAGGTGACGTCACCGTTGACGAAGTACACGCCAGGGCCGCCGGGGTTCTTGTCGGCCGCGTGGATCAGCACGATCTTGCGGTCGTAGTCGTCGCCGGCCAGCTCGGCGATGAGCTCTCGAGCGGTGGCGTTCCAGCCGCAGACGACGATGTGGTCGCGGTAACCGCTCGCACCCATGCCTTGACCCTCCTTGAGCAGGAAGTCGATGAGGAAACCGACCAGCGCGCCGGTGATGGTCGCGACGATCGCAACGCCGAAGAGCACGAGCAACCAGCTGATGACGAAGCCGACCCACGAGTCGACGTGCGAGGAGTCCCCCGCGCCCATCACGGTGGTCACCCCCCAGTAGAAGTTCTTCCCGAGGTCGCCGAGCCAGGCGCTGATGCTCTCCCGGCTGCCCTCGGCGGCGTTCACGGCCAGGGCCGCGACCAACACCACGAAGAACAGTCCCGCGAAGAGCCGGATGAAGAACGACCGGTCGACGTTCCGGGTCAGCACGCTGACGTGGTAGCCGATCCGGCGCAGCAACGGCGTCGAGAAGATGGCGGCGACGAGCGCCCTGGCGCGCCTGCGCAATGCATCCTCCTGAGACGTACGCGGCCCGGGCCCGGAACGGAGGGGCCACATCCTGTCAGGGTCGACACCCTCCTGATGACGGATTCGCGGCAACGTGGTTGTCCTGCGTTGGTCGCCCCGTTCGTGGCGTTGGTGAGGGGCGGCCCACGAGGGACGCCTGACCCCTACAGGAGACGCCACCGATGCCGCAGCGAAACCCGGTCGCCACCCGGATGTTCGAGCTCACCGAGCCCATCTCGCTCGTCACCCTCTTCTCCGAGAAGCCCAACGAGACACATCCCCAAGGTCTGGGAGACGACCACACCCGAGGCTGCGCACGCCGCCCGTCAGCGGGGCTGTGTGGCGGCGTTGCGGCGGATCCTCGGCGACCTCATCGAGACGCGCGAGTTCGCCCGTGCGGCAGAGCTCCGCTTCAAGGCCGCGACCAGCGCTCCGACCGAGGGTCGGATGATGTATGCCGGGCTGCGCTCCCTGCCGATGCCGGAGGAGCCGGTGGCCCGGCTCTGGCATGCGGCCACGTTCACCGACGCCGGACGCGCGACCAGGGACCGGATCGAGTCGTTGACCGATCTCCTCGCGGAGGCGCCCTACTGCGGGCTTGAGCACGCGCAGCTGGACGAGCTGATGAAGTTCCTCGAGCCCATTGCCGCGCGGCTCAACGCCACCGGGTCGCGGTAAGACGCACCATCAGCCCGCCGGCCAGGTCCGGAGGGTGGGCCGGTAGACCAGCTCCTGGGTCCGTCCGTCGAGGGTCCTGGTCTCCAGCAGGTCCAGGTCGTAGTCACCGGCGCCCGCGAAGACCGGCTCGTCGCCGGTCTGCGCGGTGACCACGGGGAAGACGGTGATCTGGATCCGGTCGACAAGGCCGGCCGCCATCAGTGCGCGGTTCAGCGACAGACTTCCGTGCGAGCGGATCGGGACGTCCGACTCCGCCTTGAGGCGACGCACTATCTCCACACCGTCTCCGCGAACAACGGTCGCGTCGGGCCAGTCGAAGGGACCTCCCAGCGTCGAGGAGATGACAGTCGTCGGGAGATTCTGCATCCGGGCGATCCAGGGGTCGGGAACGTCCATCTGCGGCACCATCTGGAGGAACATCCCGAACGTATTGGCGCCGAAGACCATTCGCTGGTCGCCCCCGTATGCCGCATACCGATGGTCGAGGAACTCCGGGCCGTGCTTGCCCCAGTAGCCACCCCAGTCACCCGGCGGTCCGTACGAGGA
>DASTNV010000146.1:0-4082 GCA_035762725.1 Lapillicoccus sp.
CGCCGACCCCGCCCGACAACCCGGATTGCGTCGACGCAGCGTCAAGTCCCTCAAAGCCGGGAGAGTGGGCGCTGGCTAGTCTCGACGTCGGTCAGTTGTCGCTGCGCGGCGGCTGGCGCCCCGGCCTCCGCCTCAGGACGCTGACCGTTCGGCTCGACGCTGCGTCGGGCGCCTTGACGCAGGGAGGCCCCGCTCGACGCCAGGTGGACCATGCGTCGAGCGGCTCGACGCAGCGTCAAGTCCCTCAGAGCCGGGGGAGTGAGCGCCGGCTAGTCTCGACGTCGGTCAGTCGTCGCTGCGCGGCGGGCGGGCGCCCGGGGAAAGCATCTGCTCGAGGACGTCCTCGTTGTCGGGCGTCGTGATGAACAGCAGCTCGTCGTGGGCTTCGACGGCGTCGTCGCGGCTCGGGGCGATCGGCCGGTCGTCGCGGATGATCCCCACGAGCACGGTGTCGTCGGGCCACTCGATGTCGGCGATGCGGCGGCCGATGTAGGGGCTCTCGCCGGGCATCGTCAGCTCGACCATCGAGGCCTTGGCCTGCTGGAACTGGAAGATCCGAACCAGGTCGCCGACGCTGACGGCCTCTTCCACGAGCGCGGTCATCAACCGTGGCGTCGAGACGGCCACGTCGACACCCCAGGACTCGTCGAACATCCACTCGTTCTTGGGGTTGTTGACCCGGGCCACCGTCCGAGGAACGCCGAACTCGGTCTTGGAGAGCAGCGACACGACGAGGTTGGCCTTGTCGTCACCGGTGGCCGCCACGACGACGTCGCACTCGTGGACCCGGGCTTCCTCGAGTACCGCGATCTCGCAGGCGTCGGCCAGCAGCCACGCCGCGTCGGGGACCCGGGACGCCTGCACGTCGTCGGCGTCCTTGTCGATGATGAGCACCTGGTGGCCGTTGTGGAGCAGCTCACGGGCGATGGAGCGCCCGACGCTGCCCGCTCCGGTGATGACGACACGCATACGCGATCCCTATCGACGAGTCAGTGCGGCGGGGGCGGCTGGTCGTAGACCTTCTCGATCCGACCGAGGTCGTCGACCGCCGCCACGACGTGGACCTGGTCGCCGTCCTGGAACACCGTGTCGGGTCCGGGGATCAGACCGTCGCCGAGCCGACTGAGGAACGCGATCCGCGAACCCGTGACCGACTCGACCTCGGTGATCCGTCGCCCGACCCAGCTACGAGCCAGTGGTACCTGCGCCACGACCACGCGTCCGCTGGGATCGGTCAGCGACGGCACGGAACCTTGGGGGAGCAGCAGCTGGAGCATCTGGTCGGACGTCCAGCGCACCGTCGCCACGGTGGGGATGCCGAGCCGCTGGTAGACCATCGCGCGCCCCGGGTCGTAGATCCGCGCCGCCACGTGCTCGACGCCGAACGTCTCCCGCGCGACCCGCGCCGCGAGGATGTTGGAGTTGTCACCGCTCGAGACCGCCGCGAAGGCGTAGCACTCGTCGATCCGGGCCGCCTTCAAGGTGTCGCGGTCGAACCCGATCCCCGTGACGGTCATGCCCTCGAACGAGCTGCCGAGCCGGCGGAATGCCGCAGGCTCGACGTCGATGATCGCGACGTCGTGACCCCGCTTGCTGAGGCTCTTGGCCAGGGTGGACCCCACACGGCCACAGCCCATGATCACGAAGTGCACGCGGTCATCCTGACACGCCAGCCACCCGGGGTGGACCACGACTGGCGCGCGCGGTTCGCCGTCATACAGTTGCGGCGTGGCGAACTCCGGTCGCGTGCTGAAGCGGCTCGTCCTCGGCCGGGCCATGCGCAGCGACCGGCTGGGGGAGACGCTCCTCCCCAAGCGCCTGGCGCTCCCGATCTTCGCCAGTGACGCGCTCTCCTCGGTGGCGTATGCGCCGGACGAGATCTTCCTCATGCTCGGTCTCGCCGGTGGCACCTTTGTCGTCACGCACTCCTGGCAGATCGCGCTCGGCGTGGTCTTCGTCATGGCCGTCGTCGTCGCGTCGTACCGCCAGAACGTCCACGCCTATCCGAGCGGCGGCGGTGACTACGAGGTCGCGACCGTCAATCTCGGCCCCAAGGCGGGCCTCACCGTCGCCAGTGCGCTGCTCGTCGACTACGTCCTCACGGTGGCCGTGTCGATCTCGTCGGGCGTCCAGAACGCCGCCACTGCCATCCCCTCGCTGCGCGGCCACGAGGTCCAAGTGGCGATCGGCCTGGTCGTCATCCTCACCGCCATGAACCTGCGCGGGGTGCGCGAGTCGGGCAAGGCCTTCGCGGTGCCCGTGTATGCGTTCATCATCGGCATCGTCGGAATGGGCGTGGCCGGGCTGGTCCAGGCCGCCACCGGCACGCTGGGCAAGGCCGAGAGCGCACAGTACGAGCTCATCCCGACGCCGGACCACGAGGCGATGGTCGGCATCGCGACGGCCTTCCTGCTGCTGCGCGCCTTCTCGTCCGGATGTGCCGCGCTCACCGGTGTCGAGGCGATCTCCAACGGCGTGCCGGCGTTCCAGAAGCCCAAGAGCAAAAACGCCGCCACGACGCTGCTGATGATGGGCGGGCTGTCCATCATCATGCTCAGCACGATCATCGGCCTGGGCCGAGCCACCGATATCAAGATCGCGGAGAACCCCGCGGAACAGCTCGCGCTCAACGGGCAGCCGGTCGGCGAGGCCTACATCGAGGAACACCCGCAGGACACCGTGCTCGGCCAGCTCGCTCACGCAGTGTTCGGCAGCTTCACCCCGGGCGTCATCTTCGTCTCGATCGTCACCGGGCTCATCCTCATTCTCGCGGCGAACACCGCGTTCAACGGCTTCCCGGTGCTCGGTTCGATCCTCGCCAAGGACGGGTACCTGCCGCGCCAGCTGCACACCCGCGGCGACCGGCTGGCTTTCTCCAACGGGATCCTCATCCTCGCCGCGGCGGCGGCAGCGCTGATCGTGGCGTACCAGGCGGTCGTCACCTCACTGATCCAGCTCTACATCGTCGGCGTCTTCGTCTCGTTCACCCTCAGCCAGAGCGGGATGATCCGGCACTGGAACCGGCACCTCAAGGTCGAGACCGACCCCAAGGTGCGCGCCCGGATGATGCGTTCACGCGTCATCAACGCGGTCGGCGCCGCCATGTCGGGCCTGGTCCTGCTGGTCGTCCTCATCACGAAGTTCCAGGCCGGCGCGCGGTACGCGATCCTCGCGATGGCGGTGCTCTTCGTCCTCATGCTCGGGATCCGGCGGCACTACCGGCACGTCGCCGAGGAGCTGAAGCTGGACGAGGACGAGACCCCGATGCTGCCCAGCCGGGTTCACGCGATCGTCCTCATCTCCAAGCTGCACAAGCCGGCGATGCGGGCGGTGGCCTACGCCCGGGCGACGCGGCCCACCTTCCTCGAGGCGATCACCGTCGACGTCGACCCCGAGGACACCGAGAACCTCCGCAACGAGTGGGCCCGCCGCGAGATCCCGGTACCACTCAAGGTGCTCTCCTCGCCCTACCGCGAGATCACCCGGCCGGTCATCGACTACGTCCGCTCGCTGCGCACCGGCAACCCCCGCGATGTCGTCATCGTCTACATCCCCGAGTACGTCCTCGGCCGCTGGTACGAGCAGGTCCTCCACAACCAGAGCGCGCTCCGCCTCAAGGCTCGCCTCCTGTTCACGCCCGGCGTCATGGTCGCCAGCGTTCCCTGGCAGCTGCGCTCCTCCGAGGGGCACGAGGACGACGACTTCGCGGGTCCGGTCGTCGGGTCGGTCCGCCGAGGACCCCGCTGAGCCCCGCCAGCCTGGTCGGCACCGAGGCGCTCGTCGAGGTCGGGCCCGTCGCCCACGGCGGGCACTGCGTCGGCCGGGTCGACGGGCGAGTCGTCTTCGTGCGGCACGCCCTTCCCGGCGAACGGGTTCGTGTCGTCGTCACCGAGGGCGACGACGACAGCCGCTTCCTCCGTGGGGACGCGGTCGAGGTCCTGACCGCGTCACCGGCGCGGGTCGAACCGCCTTGTCCGTATGCGGGTCCGGGCCGCTGCGGCGGGTGCGACTTCCAGCACGCTTCCCTTGCGTACCAACGGAAGCTCAAGGCCGACGTGGTCCGCGAGCAGTTCTCCCGGCTG
>DASTNV010000147.1:0-4976 GCA_035762725.1 Lapillicoccus sp.
CTCCTACTGGCATCCCGCCCTGCAGCAGTGGGAGGCGTCACGGCGTCCGGAAGATTCCATCGCCGACCACGAGCGGGCGTGGCCCAGGGCGACGGAGTGTCGCGCAGCCCTCGAGTCGCTGCGGCAGGTGACCATCCAGTACGCCGAGGTCCTCGCCCTCGTCTGCGAGGCGCCGGCGCTCATCGACGCAACGCACGACCTCATCGCCGCGGCCGAGAGGAGCGACGCCGCCACCTCCTAGCGAGGAGCGGTATGCGACCGGAGCTGCGGCTCGCGCGCGCCACCTCACACGCGGATGACCTGGCACGTCTGTCCGGCTGCCCGGCGGCGCCGATGGGCACATCGGGATGCAACCTAATGCGCTCCCAAGACTTGACTATTCCGACGGTTCGGTCGGACCTCGACGAGCCGACGGCCCGAACCGGCGGCGAGCATGGCCGCGCCGACCCGTCGGTGCACGGCCAGCAGCCGCCGGCCGCGCGCACCGAGGACGAACCGTTGGGCGACGACCGGGTTGTCCGGCTGGCCCTCCGCGATGAACGGGCGGGTTCCACGGGCGGCGTCGTGCAGGGTCAGCCGCCCCGACGACCAGGCGACCGACACGGTCGGGACGCCGGCCGGTCCGAACCGGCCCACCTCGATCGACGTCGGACGGTCGCGCAGCGGCTGGTTGCTGAGGTGGTTGTCGCCCCACAACAGGTGACCGTCGTCGACATCGGTCACGACCAGTGCCGCACCGTCGCCCGTGAGCGCACCGCTGACGAGGATCGTCTGACCCTCGTCGGTCTGCCCGAACCGGACCGCGACGACGATCTCACGATCGCCCGTCACGGCAGCATGCCGTCGCCAGTCGGCCGGCACGCCGTGGTGATCCGGCAGCCCAGCGCGGTCGGCCCGGACGATGCGGACGCCTGAGGTGCTCAGACCGACAGCCAGGTAGTCGACGCCGTCTACGGTGATCCCGTCGAGCGCGGTCACCGCGACGCCCTCGGGAAAAGTCCGGCTGGTGACCAGCGAGCCGTCCGCCTCGTAGAGCGAGACGGTCGAGGAGCCGCGGGAACCCGTGGGCCCCGTCGCGTCGGCGCACTGCACGGTGCTCACAGCGATGCGGCCGCCTACGGACGCGACCTGACCGGCGGCGTGACCGATCGCGGAGAGGACGTCCTGCCCGTACATCGGGCGGTCGCCGCCCGGCCAGACGGGGGTCGGCTCGGTGGGGAGGCGGTCACGCACAGGGGTCTCCTGACGGGTCGGAAGCATCACCGAAAAGTCTTCCGAGACAGGGCATTCGGGGCAGTCGTCCGACCGGACCCTCGGATGGCGGATCCGCGTGTCCCCCGACCGGAGGACAATGGGGTTGAGCGGCAACGGCCTCCGACGGTTGGGTGGCTCCATGACTGAGAGCTCCATCCGCGTCGGGCGCGCCACGGACGCCGCCCGGGTCGTCGCGACCGACGCGACCGTCTGGTTCCAGGAGCCCTCGTCCGCGCCGCTGGAGGAACAGCTCTACGGCATCGCGGACCGGGACCGGTACGCCGCCGAGATCGACGGCGCGGACCCGGCGACGTACCCCGGCGTCTACGGCGTCTTCCGGATGACGCTCCGCCTGCCCGGTCCCGGGTCCGAGCTACGGACCCTGCCGTGCGCCGGGCTCAGCTGGGTCGGCGTCCACCCGGACCACCGTCGGCGCGGTGTGCTCAGCGCGATGATGCGGCACCACCTGGAGCAGGTTCACGAGGAGCCAGGCCTGTTCGTCTCGGCCCTGCACGCCAGCGAACCGGCGATCTACGGGCGCTACGGCTATGGGTTGGCCTCGCTGGAGCTCCAGGTCGAGCTCAGTCGCGGGGCCACGTTGACCGCGCCGGGGCTGGTGGATGACGCCGACTCGGTCCGTACGGTCTTCGCGTCGGTCGCCGACCCCGACATGCCGACGCGGCTGCTCGAGTGCCACCAGCGCGTCGCCTCGTCCGGCGCCGTCGTCGGCGATCTCGGCTACTACCAGCGGATCTGCCTGGACCCTCCCCAGCAGCGGCGCAACAAGGAGCCCTGGCGGGCGCTGTTCGCGCAACGGGACGGGATGGACGTCGGGTTCGCCCTCTTCCGGCGCAGCCACAAGTGGGAGAAGTACCGGCCGTCGGGCGAGCTCGACGTGTGGGGCGTGGTCGGCGACCCGGCCGCGCAGCTCGCGCTCTACCGCCGGTTGGTCGACTTCGACCTCATGGGGACCATCACGGTGAACAAGGTGAGCGTCGACGGCCCGCTCATCCTCTGGGCCGGCGGGCCTCGGTCGACCTCCGACGTCGGGATCTACGACAGCCTCTGGGTGCGCCTCGTCGACCTGCCCGAAGCTCTCCAGGCCCGCACCTGGTCGGCCCCATGCGATGTCGTCGTCGACGTTGAGGACCGCCATGCACCGTGGAACCAGGGCACCTGGCGGCTGCACTCGGACGACCACGGTGACGCTGTGGTCGAACGCACCGAGGCCGACGCGGACCTGCGCCTGGCGGTGCAGACCCTCGGCGGCGCATACCTCGGCGGCGGGAACCTCGTGGCCCAGCACCGCGCGGGCCTGGTCGAGGAACGCCGTCCCGGCGCGATCGCCGAGCTGTCCCGCGCTCTGCGCACACAAATCGAACCGTCAGCAGCCTTCGCGTTCTGAGGGTTTGCCGACGCGAGCGAAGTACCATCCACACGTGCCGGCTCGGGGCCAACCTCCCCCCACGCCGCCGCAGGAGGTCCGGTTCTGCCGCTCCGCCGACGGCGTGCGGATCGCCTATGCCGTGCACGGTTCGGGGCCGCCGCTGCTGATCTCCACGTGCTGGCTCAGCCACCTCCAGTTCGACTGGGAGAGCCCGGTCTGGCGGCACTTCCTCGCCGACCTCGGCCGGTTCGCGACGGTGATCCGCTTCGACGAGCGCGGGTACGGCCTGTCCGACTGGGACGTCAGCGACTTCTCGCTGGACATGCGCGTCGCCGACCTCGAAGCCGTCGCCGAGGACGCGGGGTACCCCCGGTTCGCGCTCATGGCCATGGCCCAGGGCGGTCCCGTCGCGATCCGGTATGCGGCGGAGCACCCCGAGCGGGTCACCCGCCTGCTCTTCTACAACAGCTACGCCGACGCCGCTCGCGACGTCACTCCGGAAGAGGAGGAGGTCGAGGACACCTTCGACCAGATGATCAAGGTGGGCTGGGCCCGGCCGGACTCGACGTTCCGAAGGGTCTTCACGTCGATGCTCATCCCCGCGGCCACCGAGGAGCAGAAGGGCTGGCTCGACGACCTCATGCGGGCTTCGGCCTCGGCCAGCTCGGCCTACGCCTCGCGGCACGAACGTCGGCACCACGGCGCGAGCGAGTGTCTCCCGCGAATCACCGCGCCAACGCTGGTGATTCACGCGACCGGAGAGCGAATCAACGGGTTCGACGAGGGTCGGTTCCTCGCGACGTCGATCCGCGGCGCCCGGCTGGTACCGCTCGACAGCGAGAACCACATCATCCTCGAGGACGAGCCGGCCTGGCCGGTGTTCGTCAACGAGGTCGAGCAGTTCCTCGCGCCGGACCGTCAGACCCTCGCGCCGACAACTCCCTTGGCGTTGTCGGCGCGCGAGCGCGAGGTGCTCACCCTGGCCGCCCGCGGCCTCGACAACGACGACATCGCGCACGAGCTGCAGCTGAGCGTCCGCACCGTCGAACGACACCTCCAGAACGTCTACGTCAAGCTCGACGTCCAGGGGAAGTCGGCGCGGGCCGCCGCCGTCGCCCGCCTGCTCACCAACGCTTAGACGACTACGCGCATACCGACGCTCTTGCGCTCCTCAGCCGGCACGAAGTTGCGCGTACGCACCGATGCCCGGCACCCCGCCCCGTTCCTACCGTCGTCGTCATGACAACCACCCCCATCGCTCTCGATCCCCTCAAGACCAAGCACCGCGCCATGTGGGCGCTGGGCAACTACGACAACGTCGCCTCCGAGGTCGTCCACGGCGTCGGCCCCCGGATCGTCGAGGCGGCCGGCATCACCGCCGGCCAGCGCGTGCTCGACGTCGCGGCAGGCTCCGGCAACGCCAGCATCCCGGCCGCCCGGACCGGAGCCGAGGTCATCGCGACTGACCTCACACCTGAGCTCCTCGAGACCGGACGCCAACGCGCGGAGCAGGAGGGCGTGTACGTCACCTGGGCGGAGGCCGACGCGGAGCACCTGCCGTACCCGGAGGCCGAGTTCGACACCGTCCTGTCCGCGATCGGCGTCATGTTCGCGCCGTTCCACCAGCCGGTGGCCGACGAGCTGGTCCGGGTCACCAAGCCCGGCGGCACGATCGCACTCCTCAACTGGACGCCGGACGGGTTCATCGGGCAGATGTTCGCGGCCATGAAGCCGTATGCCGCGGCGCCCCCGCCCGGCGCGTCGCCTGGCCCGCTGTGGGGCACCGAGGACCATGTCCGTGCGCTGCTCGGCGACCGCATCTCGTCGCTCACGGCGACCCGGGAGGAGCTCGACGTCGACCGGTTCACGACCGGCGCGGAGTTCCGCGACTTCTTCAAGGCGTACTACGGGCCGACCATCGCGGCCTACCGCAACATCGCCGACGACCCGACCAAGACCGCAGAGCTCGACCAGATCCTCGCCGACCTCGGCGACCGCGCTCTGCGTGACGGCCACATGCGCTGGGGCTACCTCGTCGTGACCGCCAGCCGGGCCTGACCACCCCGGCCTCCTCTACCCTGCCCTTGTGCCCCCCTCGGGCGCTTGGCAGGGTGGGGGAGTGAGCAAAGGCGCTGCGAAAACCGAGTCATCCCCTGCGCCCCAGCCCCGGACCCCCGAGGACATCCGCAACGTGGTCCTCGTCGGTCCGGGCGGAGCCGGAAAGTCCACGCTGTTCGACCACCTCGTCGCGGCCCGAGTCCCCGGACGGCGTCCGCACGAGGGAGAGCGAGATCGATCGGTCGCGCTGTCCGTCGCCTCGTTCGAGAGCAACGGC
>DASTNV010000148.1:0-7683 GCA_035762725.1 Lapillicoccus sp.
GGGGTTCCCTCGATCAGACGGCGACCGGACCGGACGGGAGTGGCCGGCGTGGCCGGAGCCGCCGCCGGCGTGGCCGCGCGCGCGACGACGGGCGGCGCGGACGGTGTCGCCGTGGCCCTGCTCATGTGGTGGTGTCCTCTCGGCCCGGGTCCCCTTCGGACGTTTGCGCGGTGCCCTCGGGTTCCCGAATTGCGTCAGGACCAGGGTCGTCCCCCACCGCCGGCTCGGGGTCGCTTTCGGCCAGTTGCCGGAAGTCCTCGGCCCTGAGCTCCCTTAGCTGCTCGCGAGTCGGGTCCTCGACGTCCTGCAGCCGCCAGGCGTGCCGCCCGATGGCCTCCTCGAGAAGGTTGCGGGCGAACCGGCCGTTGCCGAACGCCTGGGTGCGCGCCGTGCCGGCGAGGATGCCGCGGAAGGTCATCTCCGCCTCACGGGTGATGTCGTAGTCGGCGGCGCCGGCCAGCTTGCGCAGGATGGCCACCAGCTCGTCGTCGGTGTAGTCGTCGAACTCAATGGTGGTGCGGAACCGGCTGGAGAGACCAGGGTTCGCCGCGAGGAACGCGACCATCGGCTCGGTGTAGCCGGCCACGATCACCACGAGCTTGTCGCGGTTGTCCTCCATCTCCTTGACGAGCGTGTTGATCGACTCGGTGCCGTAGTCGTCGCCGCCCAGTGCGTACGCCTCGTCGATGAACAGCACACCGCCCTGGGCCTTCGCGCATACCTCGGCCGTCTTCATCGCCGTCTGGCCGAGGTACCCCGCGACGAGCTCCGACCGGTCCACCTCGACGAGGTGACCCTTCTCGAGCAGCCCCAGCGCGTGGTAGATCCCGGACACCATGCGGGCGACGGTGGTCTTGCCAGTCCCCGGGTTGCCCACGAAGACGAGGTGGCGCGTGACGTCCGGGTTCTTCATCCCGGCGGCGATCCGCTTCTGCTCGACCTTGAGCATGGCGACCTGCTGGTGCACCTCGCGCTTGACCCGGTCCAGCCCGATCATCGCGTCGAGCTCGGCGAGCAGCTCCTCCACCGTCTTCTCGGGCTCGGCCGGCTTCTCCGGTTCGGCTGTCGAGGCTGGCTCGCTCCCGGCTTTCGCGGTTGACGCAGCGTCAAGCGACTCGACGCCCGGTGGAACGGGCGTCACGTCGCTCGACGCAGCGTCAAGTCGCGAAGCCGGAGGAGTGGTCGGGGCCATGGGGTTCCCGAGCGCCCCGATCAGCCGGAGCGACTCCTGGATGCGGGGGTCCTGGAGCGGGCTCAACGACGGGTCGTACCCACCCAGGGTGCCCGGCTCTACCCCCAGCCCCGGAGACGTGAGCAGCTGGGTCGCCGCCAGGCGCTGCGCCTGCGCGGTCTGCACGACGTTCTCGGTGACCGCGGCGTTGCCGCCGCCCAGTGTGGCCGCGGCCTCGACGACGTCGGCGAGCGCGTCCGCATACTCCGCCGCTCCCGTGCCGGTCGACCGCAGGTGCGTGACGAGCGTCGTCGGGTTGGCCCGCCATTTGCGGCCGGACGAGGCGGACTCGACGAACGCCTGGTTGGCCGCCTTGAGATTGTCGGGATCCGCCATCCCCGTGGCCCGGGCCCAGTCCTGGGCGGCGCGGTACATCGGCTGGGCAGCCGACGCGACCGTCGCGGCGAGGACGACGCCCTCGCGGCGCGCGTCGTGGGCGTCGACCCCGAGCCGCCGGGCGACCGCGGCGAGCTCGTCCAGCGCCAGCTTGAGTTCGGACATCAGACGGACCGTCCAGGTGGGGGAGTGAGCGGGGTGGGACCGCCAGAGTCGGGAGCGGCCGTGGGCATGGGAGGCAGCGTGGTCGAGCCGATCCGCAGGTCACCACCGCCGGCGGCCGAGCCGAACTTCTCCTCGAGGAACCGGCCGTGGATGACCAACGCCTCGGCGTCCGCGCGGCAGACGGCGTCGAAGACCTTGTCCATCGTCGCGCCGAGCAGGTCGAGCTGGTCGATGAGGATCATCAGCGGCGTCTTGCCGCGGTCGACCGGACGGCTGTCGGCCCATTGCCGGGGCAGCCGCAGGTACCCACCGATCGCGTCCGGCAGGTAGTTGGTCGCGGTCGCCATGACGTTGTAGGCCTGCGGGCTGCCAGCGCCGAGGGTGTCCAGGCGGGGCACAGTGTCCCGAACCGTCCGAGCCACCCGGCCGAGGCGGGACTGGACCATCCCTGGCACCTTGCCGTCCTTGGCCTGCTGCTCGACGCGGTCCACGGCCTCGAGCAGGTCCTGGCTGGTCGGGACGGTGTGCACCGGCTGAGGTGGTTCGGGCTGGCGGGCGCTCCGGTCGCCGAAGCCGAACCACGAACCGATGCCCATCTCCTCATTGTCCCCGAGCGGTATGCCGTCGTGTATGCGGTTGTTCGGACCCGGCGGTCAGCGACCGATGTCGAGCGACCCGGCCATCACCTGGGGGTTCTGGCGGTTCGCCCGGTCGAGGTACGCCTGCGACTTGGCGACCTCGGTCTCGAGGGTTCCGATCGTCTCGGCCATGGCGTCGAGGGCCTGGACCTTGTAGGTGTCGATCGCGTCCATGGTCTGGTAGATGTTCGCGAAGGCGGCCTGGAGCTGGGGCAGGCCGATCGTCGCCGACGCCGCCTGCTCCTGGATCTTGACCGAGTTGTCGCGGAGCATCTCCGACGTCGACTGGATGAGGTTGCTCGTCGTCGTGTTGAGCGCCGTGATCTGGTCGAGCACCATCTTCTGGTTGCCCAACGCCTGCGCGACGATGACGGCGGTGCGCAACGCGGAGATGGTCGTCGTCGACGCGCGGTCCACGCCCTTGATCAGCTCGATGTTGTTCTTGATGGTGATGTCGATGGCCAGGTAGTTCTGGATCGACACCGCGAGCTGGGTGAGGAGGTCCTGGTGCTTCTGGCGCACGTAGAACAGGACGTCCTGCTTGAGGGCGGTCGCCTTCTCCGGGTCGGTCGCCTCGAGGGTGGCGATCTCGGTGGTGAGCTTCGCGTCCAGCCGCTCGGCGATGTAGACGTACTGGTTAAGCCGGCCCATGGAGTCCCAGAGGTTCTGCTTCTCCATGTTGAGGGCGATGTTGTCCTTCTGGAGCTCGTCCTGCCCGTCCTTGAGGGAGTGCAGGATCCCGTCCAGGTGGCTCTGCGCCGACTGGTACTTGCGGAAGTAGTCGGTGATCCGGTCGCCGAACGGGATCATCCCGAGGACCTTCTTGCCTCCGCGCGCCTGGCTGGGGTCGAGGTCCTCGACGGTCCGGCGCAGGTCGAGCAGCGTCTTGCCGACCTTGCCGGTCTCGCTGAGCCCGCCCTCCTTGAGCGCCTTGACCGGCGTCCGGAGGAGGCGGTTGCTCGACTCGGCGGCGCGGCGGATGTCGTCGTCGCCCATGGTGCGCACGTCGGTGGCCTTGGCGTCGAAGGTCGGCGACTTGGTCTGCGCGGTCATCAACGCCGTCAGGTAGCTGTCGACCTTGGCGTCGAGGCCGGGGATCGCGGCGGCCGGGACCTGCGGCGCCATCTTGGGCGCGGCGGTCTCGTTGACCGCGGCCACCGGCGCAGGAGCCTCCAGGGTGAGGACCGAGGAGGTGCTCGCCGGCGGCGTCAGGGGCTGCACCGCCTCGGCGGCGGCAGCGGGCGGCGGAGCGGCGGCGGCTCCGGAGTTCGGCTGGTCCGACATGGTGGTGGTCTCCCCTCGCTGGGCTGAACACGAGGTATGCCGGTTCGCGCGTGCGTCGGCGATTGCCGGCATACCCCCGCTGTGCAGACGAACCGACAATCTACGCGGTTCCCGAGTACGCCGAGGGTCCGGTTCTGCCCTGAGCGGACCCTGGGGTGACGTTGGGTCCGCGGGCGGCGTCGTAGAGCACGCCGCCCCCGTCGATCTCGACCCTGACGTCGCCGCCCACGACCAGGTGACCGGCCCGATGAGCGGGTACGTGGACGGTGATGTCGCGGCCCTCGGCCGTCCCGACCGTGACGTTCACGACGGGCCCGGCGAACTCGACGGCCTGGACGACGACGACCGCGCCCCGGCCGTCGTCGGTGAGCCGGACCTGGTTCGGGCGAACGACGAGGACCACGCCGCCGTGACCCTCGTGGCCGTGGTCGTGGGCGACCCGGACCGCACCGAGCTCGGTCTCGACCACCTCGCCGACCCGGTGCCCGTGAAGGACGACAGCCTCGCCGAGGAACCGGGCCACCTCGAGGGAGGCCGGCGACGCGAACACGTCCGCGGGACTGCCGACCTGCTCGAGGCATCCACCGCGGAGAACCGCGACGGTATGCCCGAAGGTCAGCGCCTCCTCTTGGTCATGGGTGACGAGCACAGTCGTGACACCGGCGCGGTCGAGAGCGGCCACGACCGCGCGACGGGTCTGCGCCCGCAGGCCAGCGTCCAATGCGCTGAACGGCTCGTCGAGCAGCATCAACCGGGGCCGGGGTGCGAGGGCTCGGGCCAGCGAGACACGCTGCTGCTGGCCGCCGGACAGCTGGTGCGGGTACCGGTCCAGCAGTTCCTGCTCCAACCCCGACAGTTCGACGGCCTCGTCCACCTGGTGCTCCCGCTCCGGACCACGCGGGAGACCGAACCGGATGTTCTGCCGCGCCGTGAGGTGGGGGAAGAGCGCACCGTCCTGGGCCACGTAACCGACCCCGCGCCGGTGGGCGGCCACGTGTCGGTCGGGGTGCGAGACCACCCGGTCGTCGATGGTGATCGTCCCCGCGTCGACCCTGTCGAAGCCGGCCACGAGACGCAGCAGCGTCGTCTTCCCGCTCCCTGACGGTCCGACCACGGCCAGGCGGGTCCCCTCCGGCACGGCGAGCGAGACGTCGCGGAGCACCGTCGCGCCGCCGAGCGACTTCACGACACCGGACACGGTCAGGGCCGTCACCTGCGGGTCCTCCTCCCTGGTCGGCGGTGGGCGTGGGCGAACAGGATCGCCACGGAAGGGATCGACAGGGCGATGAGGAGTACCGCGTAGGGCGCGGCTGCCGCATACGCCACCGACGAGCTCTCGGACCAGAACTGCGTGGCCAGCGTACGGGTGCCGTTCGGGGCCAGCAGGAGGGTCGAGGTCAGCTCGTTGGCGCAGCCGAGGCCGACCAACGCCGCCCCGGCCCCGATCGCCGGCAGCATGAGCGGCAGGGTGACCGACGCGCGCGCTCGCAACGGGCCGCGCCCGAGCGACCGAGCCGCCTCCTCGAGCCCGACCGGCACCTGGGCCAGCCCGCTGCGCAGGCTCACCAGGGCGCGGGGGAGGAAGACAATGACGTATGCGGCGACGACCGTCGCGGGGGTCTGGTACAGCGCCGGGACGACGCGCAGTGAGACGGTCACCAGCGCCAGCGCGACGATGATCGTCGGCAGGCTGCTCGCGACGTACATCGCTCCTTCCAGCCACAAGGTGGAGCGCCGGGGGTAGCGGACGCTGAGCCAGCACACCGGCATCGCGACGAGAGTCGTCACGAGCGCGCCCGCGACCGACAGCTGCACGGTCTGCCACAGCGCGGCGGGCAGGTCGGGTTGGACCCAGGCGCCGGGCTGGGCGAGCCAGCGGGCCAGGCTGACTCCCGGGACGAGTAGCGCGAGCACCGCAACCGCCGCGAGCGCGGCCGTGACCGGCCCGGCCCAGCCGCCGAGCGACACGCGCACGGCCGGGCGCGGGGCACCGGAACCGATCCGCGCATACCGGCCCTTGCCGCGGGTGGACGCCTCGCCGACCAGCAGGAGCAGGCAGAGGAAGGCGAGCACGAGGCCGAGCGCATTGGCTGCCGGTCCGGCGAAGGTGGACTGGTACTGCGTGACGATCGCCGTGGTGAAGGTGTCGAACTGGATCATGGCGAAGGCGCCGTACTCGGCGAGGAAGTGCAGGGCCACGATGAGCGCACCGCCGGCGATGGCCAGCCGTAGCTGGGGCAGCAGGACGCGGACGAACGTCGCCACCGGGCCGTACCCGAGCGACCGCGCCGACTCCTCGAGGGCCGGGTCGAGGCTCCGGATCGCCGCCAGGACCGGGAGGTAGACCAGGGGGTAGTAGGCCAGCACCGCGATGAGCAGGCCGCCGCTCAGCCCGCCGAGCGACGGGACGGCACTGACCCAGCCGTAGCTGCTGACGAACGCCGGCATCGCGAGCGGCGCGGCGAGGACGACGGCCCAGACCCGGCGTCCGGGCAGGGTGGTCCGCTCGACGACCCAGGCCCCGCCGACCCCGAGAACGACACAGAGGGGTACGCCGACGATCACGAGCAGACACGTGTTGACGAGCAGCTCGCCGACGCGCGGACGCAGGATCAGCGGGCCGAGCGTCGACCAGCCGACGTCGACGGCCACCCAGCAGACGAAGCCGACCGGGACGAGCATGAGCACCGCGATCGCCGTGACGACCACGACGAGCGAGAGCGGCGGCCGCGACCGCTGGGGGCGGGCGGCCGCCGCTCGCTCGACGAGTACCGGTGCGGCGGACAGCTAGATCAGGCCCGCCTGGGTCATGAGGTCGGAGACGGCCTTGCTGTTGAGGGTGGCCGGGTCGATCTTCGGCGGCTGGAGGGACTCGAGGGAGGGAAGCGCCGCATTGGGCGAGACGCCGCTCGCGATGGCGTACTCGAAGCTGGTTCCGGTGCGGAGAATGTCCTGCCCGGCCTTGCCGACGATGAACGCGAGGAACTGCTGCGCGGCCGTCGGGTTCTTGCTCGACTTCAGGACGCCGCCGCCCGAGACGCTGACGAAGGCGCCGGGGTCCTGGTTGCGGAAGTAGCCGAGCTTGACGTTCGCGCTGTTCTCCTTGGTCTTCGACTGGTCGATGAACCAGTAGTAGTGGTAGATGATCCCGAGCGGGATCTCGCCCGCGTTGACCGCCTTCATGACCGTGGTGTTGCCCTTGTAGGCGACCGAGTTCTCCTTCATCGCCTTGAGCCAGGCGAGGGTGGCGTCGTTGCCCTGCGTGGCGAGCATCGCCGAGACGATGGCCTGGAAGTCGGCGCCGGACGGCGATGCCGCCCACTTGCCTTTCCACTCCGGCTTCTGGAGATCCATGAGGGACTTCGGGAGCTCGGACTCCTGGATCTTGCTGGGGTTGTATGCCATCACGGTGGCCCGGGCGGCGATGCCGGTCCAGGTCCCGGTGGAGGGCTTGTAGCCGTCGGGCACGTTGGCCAGGGTGGCGGCGTCGACGGGCGCGAACAGGCCGGCGCCGTTGACGAGGGTCATGGCGGGCGAGTTCTCGGTGAAGAACACGTCGGCGGGCGAGGCAGCGCCCTCCTGGACCAGCTGGTTCCCGAGCTCGGTGTCGGAGCCGTTACGGAGCGTCACCTGGATGCCGCTCTGTGTCGTGAAGGCGGCGGCCCACTCCTTGGTGAGCTCCTCGTGCTGCGCGTTGTAGACGGTGATCGAGCCCGAGCCGCCGCTGGCGGCAGCGGTTCCACCGGCCGCTGGAGCGGTCGCATTCGTGGTCGAGCCGGAGCATCCGGCGAGGGCGAGAGCGGTGGCGGCGAGGGCGGCCGTGGCGGCGACAAGTCGTCTCACGAGAGGGTTCCTTCGGCGGGATGAGCGGGGCTAGGTAAGGCTAACCTAACCGCCCAGTCGCCGGGAGTCACCGAGTGATCACAATCCTTGAGAAGCTGGCCCCTCACCGCGAACCGTCTCGAGCAGGCGCGTCAACACCCGGAGACAGGCCTCGACGTCCTCCGTGTCAAGGGACAGCGCAGCGGC
>DASTNV010000149.1:0-2307 GCA_035762725.1 Lapillicoccus sp.
GGACCTCTCATCCTCGAGCCTCCCCAGCTTCGCCGTCGCCCCGCCCTTCCGCGGACGCCCATCCTGGCAGGACGGTACGTTGGGACGGTGAGCGAGTCGCCGCCGCCGCCGGCCGGAGAGGGCGCCTTCGGTGCTCCGCCCGGCGCTGCGCAGTGGCCCCAGCCGAGCCCGCCACCACCGGCATACCCGAACCCGAACACCGGACCTCCGGGGTACCCCCCGCCGCAGGGCCAGCCCTACCCCGCATACCAACAACCGGGGTATGCCGCGCCACCGTCGGGGTATGCGCCGCCCTACCCGCCGCAGTACGCCGGTTACACCCCGGCCCAGACCTCGCCGTTCCCCGTCAGCACGTTCGTCCTCCTCATCGTCTCGGTGATCTCGCTCATCGCGACCGGCATCATCGGCATCCCCAGCGCGATCGTGTCGGTCGTCGCCTGGCGCCGGAACGCCGCCGACCCGGCGGCCTGCCGAAAGCTGACGACGACCGGGTGGATCGTCTACGCGGTCAACTTCGTCATCGCGCTGCCGCTGCTGATCTGGTTCTACGTGTGGGCGCTCAGCAACCAGTGACGGAACACGCGGGCCCTTCGAGCCGTTGCCCTTGTCGCCATGACTGACGGACCCCTCATCGTCCAGAGCGACAAGACCCTTCTCCTCGAGGTCGACCACCCCGGCGCGGAGGAGGCGCGGCGCGCCATCGCGCCGTTCGCCGAGCTCGAGCGCGCGCCCGAGCACGTCCACACCTACCGCGTCACGCCGCTCGGCCTCTGGAACGCCCGCGCTGCCGGCCACGACGCTGAGTCGGTCGTCAACGCACTGCTAACGCACAGCCGGTATGCGGTCCCCCAGGCGCTGCTCATCGACGTCGCCGAGACGATGGACCGGTACGGCCGGCTGACGCTGGAGAAGGACCCCTCTCACGGGCTCACGCTGCATACCACCGACCGTCCTGTCCTCGAGGAAGTGCTGCGGCACAAGAAGATCCAGCCCCTGCTGGGCGCCCGCATCGACGACCTCACTGTTGCGGTACACCCCTCGGAGCGCGGCCACCTGAAGCAGGAGCTGCTCAAGGTCGGCTGGCCGGCCGAGGACCTCGCGGGCTACGTCGACGGCGAAGCCCACCCGATCGCGCTCGACCTGTCGGAGTGGTCGCTGCGGCCGTACCAGCAGCAGGCGGTGGACGGGTTCTGGGACGGCGGGTCGGGAGTCGTGGTCCTCCCCTGCGGCGCCGGAAAGACACTCGTCGGTGCGGGAGCCATGGCGGCGGCCGCGGCCACGACGCTGATCCTCGTGACCAACACCGTCGCGGCCCGCCAGTGGAAGGACGAGCTGCTCCGTCGGACCACGCTGACCGAGGACGAGATCGGCGAGTACTCGGGACAGCGCAAGGAGATTCGGCCGGTCACCATCGCGACGTACCAGGTGCTGACGACGAAGCGGAAGGGCGCCTACACCCACCTCGACCTGCTCGACGCGCGGGACTGGGGGCTGATCGTCTACGACGAGGTGCACCTGCTGCCCGCGCCGATCTTCCGGATGACCGCCGACCTCCAGGCCCGGCGGCGGCTCGGCCTGACGGCCACACTGGTTCGCGAGGACGGTCGCGAGGGCGACGTCTTCTCCCTGATCGGGCCGAAGCGGTACGACGCGCCGTGGAAGGACATCGAGGCGCAGGGGTACATCGCGCCGGCCGACTGCGTCGAGGTCCGGGTCTCCCTCCCCGACGGCGAGCGGATGGCATACGCCATGGCCGAACCGGACGAGCGGTACCGGCTCGCCTCGTGCACCGACGCCAAGGACCGAGTGGTGTCGACGCTGGTCGAACGCCACCGCGGCGAGCCGACGCTGGTCATCGGCCAGTACCTCGACCAGCTCGAGTCGCTGGCGGAACGGCTGGACGCGCCGATCATCACCGGCGAGACGTCGGTTCCGGTGCGGCAGAAGCTGTACCAGCAGTTCCGCGTCGGCGAGATCCAGCTGCTCGTTGTGAGCAAGGTGGCCAACTTCTCGATCGACCTGCCCGAGGCGTCGGTGGCGATCCAGGTGTCGGGGACGTTCGGGTCGCGCCAGGAGGAGGCGCAACGGCTCGGCCGGGTGCTGCGCCCCAAGGGCGACGGCCGGACCGCGCACTTCTACACGGTGGTCGCCCGGGACACGGTGGACGCCGACTTCGCGGCGCACCGGCAGCGGTTCCTCGCGGAGCAGGGGTACGCCTACCGGATTGTCGACGCCGACGACCTGCCTGTCCTCTAGGGAGTTCCGCTTCCAGACACGCGTTGGTGCCAGTTTCGGCCGCTGACGCGG